>NZ_CADEGP010000004.1 GCF_902826915.1 uncultured Nitrosomonas sp. | reverse complement strand
CACTGCCGCTGGTGAGGCAATGTCAGCTACTGGATGTGGCACGCTCAACAGCATATTACCGGGGAGAAATTGTCCAATCAAGTGAGGCCACTTCTCATTAAGACGGTGTTAAGAAACCGTTATATTTATTCAACGTTATAGGGTATCATTCAAATCGATCTTGTTCCTACGTTTATTCTTATAAATATATGTTTTGATAGTATTTTAAAGCAAGCTTCATGATAATCTAATGAGGTGAGACTATGAGTTACTTTGAAAAGAAATTCTCGCGACGTAAGATGATAAAATTCATGGTGATAGGCGCCACTTTTCCTATTGTAAATAGCATAGTTGACCAAGCACAAGCAGCAAAAGCTTCCAAGGGATTAATGAAATATCGTGACGAACCAAACGGAGAGGAGCAATGCAGTAACTGTATGCAATTCGTTCCGGGTAAAACACCAGAAACTAAAGGCGAGTGCAAGGTTGTGGAAGGCAGCGTTAGTCCTCAAGGCTGGTGTACTGCTTATGCCAAGAAAACATAAATTATTCACTCAACTCTGTAGTTATAATATTGCCATTTAATTTTATTTCATCTAAGGGTTACGCTCGCTGACCGGTGCGAAGCATATGCTCGCAGAAGTGAGTAGTCTGATCCCTAAGGCGTATTTTCTTTATTTGTATTTCCTCCTTATGGCTAAACAAAATTTGATTTCAATTCGGTAAGGTATAATCAAATAATCAATCGCGAGAGAAAAAATGGAACTATCCGCACTATTGACATCCGTTCACGTCGGAACTCCAAGGGGCGTATAAGACAAGCTGGATAATGGATTGATTAGTTTGTTAAGATAAGGCAAGTTTAATTTATTGTTTTTCCAATGCTATATTTTTTAGAAATTTTTTATGTATATATTGGAAGAAAGTAACTATTCAGGATTCTGTGGTTTTTGCACGATTAATTTCAAGTTGTGTCTAGTATATTAACTTGTTGGCATCAATGGTGGCTTTGGAAGAGCGACTCCTATCAATTTGATTTTCACTTCATTATTTAATATCGTACCAATTGAATGTTAAAAGAGATTTTATATGAATCTTGAAAAAGTGGTTTTTGGTTTCTTTATCGTACTGGCATTGACGCTTAATTTCGGATTTGTCATTGGCGACATTGACAATCCCGCACATCATCATCCGTATGAATTGTATGCCGCCATTATCGTCAATCTCATTGCGACGGTATTAAAGTTTGGAGATCGCACCCAGATAGGAGCTGTTCACCTATCTACAAGCTTGGTTGCTGATTTGCAACTAATTGTGGCAGCAATTCTTTATGCCGCAGTAGGCGATACTCCTGCTGAATACACAATGATTAATCATGTTGTTTCATTGGCAGGTGGAGCTTTGCTGGCAAATATTGTCTCTGTCATTCTTTTAATAGCTGAGACGCTTAGTCTTCGACGTTAAATAGTTAATCTTACAATTAATCAAAATTAACTATGAATCCATTGAGATTCAAATTTGAATAATATCGTTTTCCTCATTCTACGGCGCATTCGCGCGCCTCTTATCGCAGTAATTGTCAGCTTCGGTATAGCTGTTTTTGGAATGACGCTGATGCCAGGTATTGAGATCGAGGGAGAAGTTTTCTATCTATCGCTGTTCCAGGCGTTCTATATCATAAGCTACACCGCTACTACTATTGGTTTTGGGGAAGTACCGCATGAATTCAGTACAGCCCAACGTCTTTGGATGACATTCTCCATCTATCTGACAGTTATTTCGTGGTTCTACGCTATTGGTAATATCATCGCGCTGTTTCAGGATGTTAGTTTAAAAATTGCTATTACCACATCAAGATTTACTAAAGCGGTCACACGCCTGCGTGACCCTTTCTATATTATTTGCGGATATGGTGAGACTGGTAGCTTGTTAGTTAATTCACTTGATCGCAAGCATATAAGAGTTGTCGTGATCGAAATCTTGCAAGATCGAATCAATGATCTTGAGCTAGAAGATTATCAGTATGATATTCCCGCATTATGTGCTGATGTTGAGCTGCCCGATGTTTTGATTAAGGCGGGGATAGGCCATTCGATGTGTGCAGGGATCGCAGCATTGACTAATAATGATCATGCAAATCTTGCGGTGGCTATTGCAGCCAAAATAATAAACCCCTCCTTGATGGTTCTTGGTAGGGCTGAGAATGCTGATACAGCAGCCAATATGGAGTCTTTTAAGACAGATCATATTATTAACCCATACACACTGTTCGGGGATCATTTGGCAATGCAAGTACATGCGCTCGGCGTTTATCTGCTTCATGAATGGCTCACTGGTATCCCAGGACAGAGTCTCCTATCCCCAGATTGTCCGCCTATTGGTAAATGGGTAGTATGTGGTTATGGACGCTTTGGAAAGTCAGTCGTAAAAAGTCTTCAACGCGAAGAAATCGCTATCACTATTATTGAGGCCAATCCTGAATTAACAGGATGTGAAGCGTGTATTATTGGGAGCGGCACCGAGTCTAAAACTTTAGAAGAAGCTGACATCAGAAATGCTCTTGGTGTTGTCGCTGGAACAGATAATGATGTAAACAACCTTTCTATCGTTATAACTGCGCGAGAAATGAATCCAGAATTATTTGTAGTCATTCGCAAGAACAAGCGTTATAACGATATTTTATTTGACCACTATAAAGCCAACATTACGATGCAACCCAGTAACATTATTGCGCATGAATGTTTGGCGCATATGATATCTCCGTTGCTTGCTGGTTTTCTATCTCTGGTGCGTACCCAGACTAACGGTTGGGCAAATCAATTAATAAGTCGATTAGTGAACACTATTGGAGAACAAGTGCCCGAGACATGGACGATCATGATTGATGACTCTCATGCTTCGGCGGTAATTACTTTATTGTCTCAGAGAGTAACTGTGACACTTGATAATCTGGCACGTGACCCTGGCAACCGTGACTCAAAACTGGAACTCATGCCTTTAATGTTGCTACGTGATGATATTCCATTGTTGCTTCCTGCTTATGACTTTCATGTTAAAAAACATGATCAAATATTATTTTGTGGACGGGTGAATGCAAGAAAAACATTATCTTTTGTGTTAGGTAGTTATAAAGCCTTAAGTTATATAATTAGCGGAGAAGTAATGGCGGATGGCTTGGTATGGCGTTGGTTGAGTAAGAAGTTTAAGAAAAAAACAGGTATTCTTCCTTAATTATTCGAGTAATCTGTAAATCCTTTTCTTTTGCAAGTTTATTTACTCAGAAAATAAAATCTTGCATCTCCGCTACCAACACACTATTGCGTACATGCTGTAATACGAAAAAAATGCGATACAGCTCTTCAATAAAAGCAAAATTGGCTCTCGATATCTGACGTTCTAAAAGTAAATTGAGTTAAATACAGAACACGTAATAGCTCCCGACGAAGAAACGATCATAATCTATGCTCAAGAGTTCGCGAATCATGCGCAGCACGAAATTTAATTTTTTAAATAATTCAACCCACAACTCCTCGCAGTGTATTACTTTTTCATCACATTGAAAAGAATCTATTTCCCGAGTGGGCCGGCGCAAAGCCATGCTGGAAGGGGTATTTATCTATGAAGAGATCAATTTTATATAGAACTGCTTAAGCAATTTAGTGACGACAAGTTGACGGCAACAAGGTAAGTTTTGGGAGAAGTTGACATACCCCTGCCTTTGTTATATTAGGTTCTCTACAGGATGCAGAAGCTTTTATATTCCAGGCGACAAAAGCATCAACTCGCTTCTGATTTAATTTACCAGAATCGAACTCTACCCGTATCCAAATGAACAAAATTGGACGAAGGATAATAGCCAACACCGCCTATTTGTAATGACAATGCCGCGCTGCGTAAATCGGATAGTTTTCGTCCTGGCAGACGAATATCGATGGCCTTTCCATGCGTATGCATGCTGTCTCTGGCAACTCCGCCGCTCTGTGCTGCCAGTTTGGCATTGGTGGCAGGAGAACGGTACGCGGAGATTACATGAAATTCTTGATTGGTTCTTAATTTGTGTTGTAGCAGATGAAGAAAATCAAATAAGGTAGGATCGATGGAATGTCGGTCACCGGTACGATGATCCCGCAATACCTGATTGATGGCACGCATGCCTTCCGGAATGTAACGGCCATTAGCCCAAAAGGTCGCGCGGGTACGCTCACCGGTATGTAGGTTAAGAAAACTCAGCTTTTTCTCTAAGGGTTTTTTGATGGCGGCGTGCACGGATGTTGCTGCCATTGGCAATGCTAACAAAGTACATGCGCCTAAGCCGGTTTTTAAAAAACGTCGGCGGCTAGGTTCTGTTTCTGATAAATACGCTTGATCCAGAAATTTTCGTATCATCGATTATTTTCTCCTGAAAATGTTGCGATTGTGTGCGAAAAATAATTTACCAACGAGCATAACGCAACGCACGTAAATCACGGTCATAGATATCTGGGTAGAAGTGCACTTTTCTGCGCTCATCAGCCCAGGCGGTAATATACACCAAGTAAAGCGGTAATGGTTTAGGTAAATGGGTAGTAATGGTTTTATCGCTTGCCAGATTCGCGTTAAATTTTTCCGGCAAGCTTTGTTGATTCAGGGCAAAAGCTGCCAGCTCGAAAGGTTTCTCCAGGCGGATGCAGCCGGAACTAAAGGTTCTTATATCTTTGTTAAACAGTGACTTAGATGGCGTGTCGTGCAAGTAAATGCTGAATGGATTGGAGAACATGAATTTAATTTTACCCAGTGAGTTGTGACTCCCTGGATCCTGCCGCAGAAAATAGGGAAATCCTCTCTTAATTGCATTCCAGTCGATGGTATCCGGGTCAATCGATTGTGCGCCACGTTCTTGCGCGGGGAAAACCTTGAATCCAGCGGTAGAGAAGTAAGTGGGGTCTTGCTGCTGCTTCGGTAATAAATCTTTGCGAGCGATGCTGGCTGGAACATTCCAATAAGGGTTCAGCACCATATATGAGAGTGCGCCATTAAAACTGGGGGTTGAACGGTAATCCCGCCCGACAATAATGCGCATATTCAGAACTGGTTCGTCATTTTCAATGGCGGTGAGGTAGAAGCCAGCGGTATTGATCAGCAGATGGCGTTGTCCCAGATTCCTGGGTAACCAGCGCAGGCGTTCCATATTGATGCGTAGTTGGCGTATTTTCCATTCGAGCGGAATATTCAAGGCGCTTATGGTGTTTTTCCCGATAATGCCATCTGTATTGAGGCCATGTTGTTCCTGAAAGGCCTTGATGGCGTTAACCAGTTCGCTATCGTAGTATTGGCTTTCACTAGCACTAGGAATCAGGTTGAATTCAGACAGACCATCAGCCGCGTATGCTTGCATCATGCGCTGGCGAACCAAAGGAATGCTGGGATAGGTATCACCGGGCCGGATAGACGGTGAACTGGGAACACGAACCCATTCTATGGAATCTCTGAGTAGTCCCTGATAGTGTGCCAAGGTCTGCTTGAGTAATTGATAATTCAGTGTTTGTGGAGGCAATTCTTGCAGTGACTGCTCCAAATAACCGGCATGTATGGCTTCTTGCAAGAATGCAACGGCATCAAAATTGGCTTTCGGGATATGCCAATCCTGATCGGCTGCGGTCGCGGAAAAACGGCCGCGGGATAAATCTTTTGCTAGCTTAAATACTGCGTGTGTCGTGCGGATTTCCAGCTCAGTTGCTGTTGCTGGAGATTGTTCTGCACGCTGTAACAGCTGTGTCAATTGTTGTAATTGATAATCCTGACTGTTTAATCCTTCGGTTTCTGCGCTGGCAATGAATGCCAAGGCTATTTTGAGCTGAGGTGATTCGGATGTTCCCGAGATCCATAGCGGTTGATAATTCCGGGCGGCATAAAATCGTTGTAAATCAGCCGCTCCAGTTTTGTTTAGTCCCTCGGCAGGAATAAATAGTTGTCGCTCCATTTCCTTTGCATCAATCAGTAGTGCGACTGCATTGATGGGATTCAATATAAAGAAAAGATAACAAAGAAACCGGAATGTCAGTAAAGATGTTTTGAGTTGGTAGCGTGTCACGCGGGATTTCCTTTGTTGAGCCAATGTATTGTTATGAGATTCCAGGATTTTAACATCAATGATATGTACTGAAATACTCGTTTGAGAGGGATAATTGCCTCGTATTTGTCGATTTTCATCGTTATTTCAGACCAAAGAACCAAGGTCTTAGTTGGCAGTGCTGATTGACGCCGATGAGGCTCAGGCAGCCAACTCATTGGCGATCATTTCCGCTTGCTTCAATACCATTTCAGTTGCCAGCAATTGCATGTCGGGCGGATAGCCGAATTGCCGCAGCGTTCTTTTGACAATCACTTTAAGTTTGGCTTTCACGCTTTCCTTGATGGTCCAGTCTATTGAGGCATTTTGACGCACGCGCTGGGTCAGTACGATGGCCAGTTCACGCAACTGGTCATTTTGCATCAGCTCACGGGCGCTGTCGTTACTGGCGACGGCGGTGTAGAAGGCGTACTCAAATTCGGTTAAATCCAGTTTCTTGGCTTCTTGGTCAGAGGCCACGATTTCCTTGCTGATCTTGATCAGTTCTTCAATCACTTCAGCGGCGGTCAGGATTTTGCTGTGATATTTCTTGATGGCATTTTCCAGCATCTCCATCAATGATCGGCTTTGTACTAGATTAACCTTGGCACGTACCCTGAGCTCATCATTGAGCAGCTTCTTCAATACTTCCAAAGCAACATTCTTGTGCTGATAGCCTTTGAGTTCTGCTAGGAAATCTTCGGAAAGGATGGAAATGTCCGGTTTCTTGATACCGGCTGCATCGAATACATCAATCACCTGCTCGGATACCAGCGCACTGTCAATCACTTGCCGGATGGTGGTTTCAATCTCT
Source organism: uncultured Nitrosomonas sp. (assembly GCF_902826915.1). Classification (GTDB taxonomy): domain Bacteria; phylum Pseudomonadota; class Gammaproteobacteria; order Burkholderiales; family Nitrosomonadaceae; genus Nitrosomonas. The sequence continues at coordinate 63,604 of NZ_CADEGP010000004.1, read as the reverse complement.
TCATTAGTTTTGCCGCTACCTGTGCCGTCGAACTTGGATAGGCGTGCTTGAACGGCCTGGAAGAATGCTACTTCATCTTTCGCATCCAGCGCTTGTTCATGAGGAATGGCAATGGCAAACGCCTGAGACAATGCAGTCACCTCATTGATATAGCGTTTCTTGCCGTCGTTTAATCCGAGAATGTGATCCTCAGCTGCTAAAATGAGCGCCAGCTTTTGGGATGTATCCGCAGCAAAATAATCTTCATATGCAAAACCGTGATATAGGGCGGATACCACTTCAAGTTTCTCCAGCATGAGCTGTACAGCCTGTTCCTGCAGCAGGGTCGGATCGCCTTTGCCGCCGGCATCGGAATAAAACGACAGCGCTTCTTTTAAATCAGAAGCAATGCCAAGGTAATCCACCACCAGCCCGCCCGGTTTGTCATGGTGTACCCGGTTCACCCGCGCGATGGCTTGCATCAGGTTGTGGCCTTTCATGGGTTTATCGATATACAGCGTGTGCATACTCGGCGCATCGAATCCGGTTAGCCACATATCCCTTACGATCACCAGTTTTATCTCATCACTGTTATCCTTCATGCGCTCAGCCAATAGCTTACGTTGCTGCTTGGTGGTGTGGTGTTTCGCCATAGTCGGGCCATCGGAGGATGCCGCTGTCATCACCACCTTGATCACACCCTTGTTCAAATCATCGGAATGCCAAGTTGGCTTCAATTGGATGATCTCACCGTATAGATCAGCTGCAATCCGGCGCGACATGCATACAATCATGCCTTTACCCGCGAAGACTTCCTGGCGCGCTTCAAAATGGCTGACGATATCCTGCGCAATGTTCTGGATCCGGCGCTCGCTGCCTATCAGCGCTTCCATCTGTGTCCACTTGGCTTTGGCCTTCTGCGTATCGGTCAGTTCGTCCTGATCCAATTCATCATCGAGTTCCTTGATCAGTTTCCTGCCTTCCTCGCTCAAGGCGACTTTTGCCAAGCGGCTTTCATAGTAGATGCGCACCGTGGCGCCATCTTCCACCGCCTGTGCAATATCGTAAATATCCACATAATTGCCGAATACCGCTGGCGTGTTGACGTCGGTCTTTTCAATCGGCGTGCCGGTAAATCCCAGATAAGTCGCATTGGGCAACGCATCGCGTAAATATTTGGCAAAGCCGTACACCACTTTCTTGCCGATCACGTCACCTGCGGCATTTTTGTCATCCACGGTCTTGGCGGAGAAACCATATTGCGTGCGGTGCGCTTCATCGGCGATCACCACAATGTTGCGCCGATCAGAAAGTTCTTCATACACATTGCCCTGTTCCGGCTGAAACTTTTGGATCGTGGTGAAAATCACGCCACCGGATGCTACGCGCAGCAACTCCTTCAATTGCTGACGGTTCTCGACTTGTTTCGGTTCCTGACGCAGCAATTGTTTGCAGGCGGCAAAAGTATCGAACAACTGATCGTCCAGATCGTTGCGGTCGGTAATCACCACAATGGTGGGATTATTCAGCGCCAGCACGATCTTGCCGGTATAAAACACCATCGACAACGATTTGCCGCTGCCTTGCGTGTGCCACACGACACCGGCTTTTTTATCTCCCTGGGGTTGCTGCGCTACGTCCGGCAAACCATAACTGGCCGGCCTTTGCATGATTTTTGAACCCATGCTGATGTCGGTCGCACGCAAGGTGGAAGCCACGGCGGCATTCACCGCGTAATACTGGTGATAGGCGGCAATCTTTTTCACTGTGCTGATACTGATCACGCCGGTCTGCGTATCTTCTTTCCTGGATTTCTCAAACACCACAAAATGCCGCACCAGGTCGAGCAAAGTCCTTTTGTTCAGCATTCCTTTAATCAAGGTTTCCAGTTGGCTCACCAGATGCGAGGCTTCGATCTTGCCATCGGCGGTTTTCCAGGTCATGAAACGGCTGAAACCTGCTGACAGCGAACCCGCTTTGGCTTCCAGTCCATCCGAGAGCACTAAAAGCGCATTATAGGTAAACAAACTGGGGATGCTGCGTTTGTAGGTTTCCAGTTGCCGCAATGCAGAATGGAGGTTGGCGTTTTCATCGGCAGCATTTTTGAGTTCAATCACCACCAGTGGAATGCCATTGATAAACAGCACCAGATCCGGGCGCTTGTTCTGGTTGTTTTCAATCACGGTGAACTGATTGGCTACGGCAAATTCGTTATTGCCAGGGTTTTCAAAATCAATCAACCAAACGATATCGCCACGTTCGTTGCCTTCATGTTGAAAGCTGACTTTGACGCCTTCGGTGAGCAGGCGATGAAATGTTTCGTTGTTCGTGAGTAATTCGGGGGAATGAATGCGTTCTATCTCTTTCAGGGCAGCCTGCAAAACTATGACAGATAGACCTGGATTGATGCGATTGAGCGCCTTTTCCAAACGACCAGTGAGCAATACCTCATCATAGCGGGTGCGCTCGGGATGATCGCCATCGGGGGCGATATTGGGTGCATGGATGTGACTGTAACCGAGCTGTTCAAACAGCTGAATGGCTAATGCTTCGATGGCGGATTCGGTGAGCTTAGTCATTGGGAACAGATGCCGACAAGTTAAGACGTGATGCCGCAGCCAGGAGCCGCTTATCCTGCGTCCACAATCGGGTGTTGCCGGATAATTGTGTTGAAGCTAATAAATGAACATCGATCAATCCAATGCCCATACCAATCAGTGCCTGTTGTTCAATGAAATAATTCACTTCATCGGTAGAAGCAATAGGGGCTTGCGGCAAGTTATCCAGCGCGGTCAGAATTTCTGCGCGTTGACGCAAGTTGCCTAACGCCAGTTCGCCACGTACAAAAGGGTGGCACAATACTTTGTTCTCAGTCAGCAGGCGGACTAAATAGGGATCGTTACCGCGCAGATGGTTAATCCAGACCGAGGTGTCGACCAGAATCATTCAGGTTTTGACTGACTGGTTTGTCGGCGTGGAATTGCGTTCAGTTGTGGTTCGCTGCCACCTAAATTGGCCAGTCTTTTGGCGCTTTCGCGTTCGATCAGGGCTTTCAAGGCTTCTTTAACCAGTGCGGATTTTTCCTGGACCTGGGTTAAGGCTTGTGCTTTTTCCAGTAATTCATCATCCAATACGATAGTGGTTCTCATGATTTGTCTCCAGATATGTCATCGAATGATGCGCTTTCTTGTGTATGGAAGCAAGTAGGAGAGAAAACCTTTGCTCACGAATTATTGCCATTGATCAAATTGATGATGACTTTCACCATGGTATCTTTTTCCTCGGGTTTGCTCTCGGCAATCAGCAAGGTAAACGCAACCAGGGCATTATCGGCGATGCGTTTGTTGCCATCGGAAAAGGAGTGATTCTTGGCGATGAAATACAGTAAATTAGCCGCTTTTTCTTCAATACTCGGATAGAGTTCCTTGCCGCCAAATGTTTGGTAAATAGTTTCCAATGAGCTTTTGAAGGAATTATCCTTTTCGTTGCCGAACAATCCACTTAGTTTCTCCTGTACACGCCACAGCCGGATTTGCTGGATTGCTTCATCGTAGGCAATTCTGCATTGCCCGGTTTGCTGGATTTCGGTCACCTGTAAACGCTGATGATCGTAATCATCCAGCACCGTCAGCGCGTGGCTGTATTGCTCCAGGATCGACAAGATGCCTTGCGAATCGGAAACGGTCAGGTCTTGCTGCCGGAACAAGCGGGATGACAAGGCAATCGCCTGTTTTAAATCCGCGAGTTTTTGCTGTTGCGTCTGAAGTTTTTGTTCATTCAGCGCATAACCTTGCACCAGGTAGCGCTTGAGAATGTTGCTAGCCCAGATACGGAATTGCGTGCCTTTTTTGGAATTGACGCGATAACCGACGGAAATGATCATGTCCAGATTGTAATGCTCAATCTCGCGGTTGACCGTGCGCTCGCCTTCCTGTTGAACTATCCGGAATTTCCGGATAGTTGCTTCAGCAGCGAGTTCCTGTTCTGCAAGCACATTGTGAATGTGCTCATTGATGGTGCGCACATCCTTATCAAACAAAGACGATAGCTGGCGCTGAGTCAGCCAAACCGTGTCTTGATCCAGCGTAACCTCAAGCTGCACGTTGCCATCGGCGGATTGATAAATAGTAATCTGATCTTGAGTATTCATACGGCCACCCGTACTGCGCCACTCATCAGTTTAGGGAGCAGGGTGTCGCGGAGGGTTTCGAGGGTCTGGATTTGAAGACAGGATTCAATAATTTTGTCGTTTATAGGTTTCGTCATTGATTCAAAGCTATCAATTATAGTTCTTGACGGTATTGTTATTTCTAATGCTTCAAAATCTCCTTTACTTATTGATCCAAATACAGTTCCTTCATCATTGAATTGTTGAATCTCTTTCATTAAAGAACGAAGTTTGAAATAGGTATATGTGTAATATCCAGAATTAGATTTATAGCGAAAAGCGGCAACACCACGACCTATGCAGCATTCCTTTATTGCCATGTTTTGAGCGCCGACAGGAGCTCTTACACTTATTAAGGTATCGTATTTTTTGGCAAGGCGTGTTGGTTCTGTTGTAAACACTCGTTCTTTAGGAAATCTAAATTCAAAATCAGCATTTCCTTGAAACATAGGCATACCAAACCCTTCTTGATTAAATGAAGTTCCTTGTGGTGATTGTCCCATTGTAAAATCAAATTCGTCACTTAAAACTCCATTCTTCCAATCATTTTCCGCTTCCTCCACAAACCACTGCCTAAACAGCGTTTCAACCATAGCTTCGAGGGTTTTGTTCTGGCGGTGCAGCAGGTCGATTTTGTCGTCAAGGCCGGAAAGGACGGCGGCGATGGCGCGTTGTTCTGGAAGTGGCGGCACAGGAATTTCAATTTCCTTTAGAGAAGTCAGTGGGTTACTTATTGATGGAACACCAACTTGGGATTCATATTTTAATATTTGGAATTGGCCAAATTCAGACTTAAAAAAATAGAAGAGATACTCATTATCTATCAGCGTTGGATTGACTGTAAGTTTCATTCCTGATTGGGAAATAACATATCTTTCGTATTTATTATTGGGAATTAGACCTACTTGCCCAATTGTGCCTCTGTGAGTGAAGACTAAATCACCTGGCCGACAATTACTTCCCAACAATTCATCCGCTTTTTCATCGGTCAAATATACAAATACTCCTGCAACATATTTAGCATAATTAAGATTTGTTCCTCGAATTATGGGAACACCACTAGATACGAAATTCTCGGCTTTAATATTTGAACCAAAAGGCCCCATTGCTATGGAACGTTTATCAATTCCTTTTATGTCAGCAATCTTCATTAGATTCCAATTTTTTGGAATTTTCCCAAAATCAGTATCACTCCACTCACTCACACCTTCACCCTCGCCAAACTTTCAACAATCGCCTGATTGAGCTTAGCTTCTTCCTGCAACTGCGCCTCAAATTCTGCCTTCAGTGAAGCAAATCGTTCGGAGAAATTAAAATCATCTTCTTCATCCGGCAAGCCAACATAGCGTCCAGGTGTCAGCACATAATCCAATTCTTTCACACGCTCAATAGACGTGGATGCACAAAATCCTTTGATATCCGCATATTCTCCTTCACCAGTACGCCAAGCATGGTAAGTGTCGGCAACCTTCTGGATATCCTCATGAGACAGTTCAAGGGTTCGACGATTGATCAAATGGCCGAGGTTACGCGCATCGATGAACAGGATTTCATTTTTACGCGGGTGGCCATTGTTGCGCGCACGATTCATGAACCACAGTCCTGCAGGAATTTGGGTATTCAGAAACAGCTTGGCAGGTAGATTCACAATGCAGTCGATCAGATTGCCATCGGCGATCAGGTTTTTGCGGATTTCTCCTTCGCCGGAGGTTTTGGACGTAAGTGCACCTTTGGCGAGTACTACGCCAGCCATGCCGGTGGGAGATAAATGATAGACAAAATGCTGCAGCCAGGCAAAGTTGGCATTTCCAGAAGGCGGAGTGCCATATTGCCAACGCGCATCACCACGCAGTTGTTCGCCGCTCCAGTCGCTGACGTTGAACGGTGGATTGGCGATGATGAAATCGGCTTTCAGGTCTTTGTGGGCATCGTTGAGGAACGAGCCTTCGTTATTCCATTTCACTTGCGAACTGTCGATGCCGCGAATGGCCAGGTTCATTTTCGCCAGCCGCCAGGTGGTCTGATTGCTTTCCTGCCCGTAAATGGAAATATCGTTGATGCGGCCCTGATGCTCCTCGACAAACTTTTCCGATTGCACGAACATGCCGCCGGAGCCGCAGCATGGATCAAATACGCGCCCTTTGTAAGGCTCCAACATTTTTACCAGCAATTCAACAATGCTGCGCGGGGTATAAAACTGGCCACCTTGCTTACCTTCAGCCAACGCAAACTCACCGAGGAAATATTCAAACACATGACCGAGCACATCTTGACTACGCGCTTTGGCATCACCCAGCGCGATATTGCCGATCAGGTCGATCAGTTCACCCAGTGATGTCGGATCGAGGTTCTGGCGAGCGTAGACTTTGGGCAATACGCCTTTAAGCGAGGAATTTTCTTTTTCAATCGCATCCATGGCGGCATCCACATAAGTGCCGATGTCGGGTTGTTTGGCTTGTGCCACCAGATGCGACCAGCGCGATTCCGCAGGAACAAAGAAAACATTCTCTGCTTTGTATTCATCCTTATCTTCCGGGTCGGCTCCGGCGAAATCACCTTCACCCGCGTTGAGCCGGTGGTACAATTCCTCGAACGCATCCGAGATGTATTTCAGGAACATGAGTCCCAGCACCACATGCTTGTATTCCGCTGCATCAATGTTTTTGCGTAACTTGTCGGCAGCTTTCCAGAGCTGCTTTTCCAAGGGTTCTGTTTTGGCTTCTTTGGCTTTAGCCATGGTTGAATTTTTTCCTTTTAGCCTCGCGATAAACAGCGAGAGGTGCGATTGAATTGAATTTATCCGGAAGTTTATGACATAAAATTTAAACAACTTCAAATTTTCTGCAGTCGCTTCAGAAGTCAGAGTCTAATTTGCAGAAATGATTAGGCTTGGCTATTGAAGCATGTATCCTGTCGTCTACAGCATATAGGGTATTATTATGAATACGTTAACCAAATTTGTACCGGGTATGATGGGGCAGTTGCGACCCAAGCCGGCAACGGGTGACGCGATACAATCCATTGCATTGCCGCTACCCGAGAAACACGGTGGTCTGCCATTAATGGAGGCATTGAAACTGCGCCATTCTTCTCGCGATTTTGCATCCAATCCATTGTCTTTGCAGTTGCTTTCAAATCTGCTCTGGGCAGCCAATGGCATTAATCGCACTGATGGAGGGTGCACGACGCCTTCCGCACTGAATGCCCAGGAAATTGATGTATTTCTAGCATTGCCATCAGGAGCATACCGCTATGATGCGGCTCTCAATGAACTGCATTTGGTGGCGATCGATGACTTGAGGCGCATTACCGGTTACCAGGATTTTGTCGATGAGGCGCCGCTGGATTTGGTTTACGTGGCCGACCACACGCGAATGAACCGCGTACCGGTGGGGCAGCGAGAATCGTATGCATCGGTAGCGGCTGGTGCGATTACCGATGCGCCGGGATTGACGCATGATCAGCAAGTGCTGCTGTCACAGATCGTTGGATATCCGAAGGGATTGCCTGATCCCATTGCAAACGAATCAGGCGCATCATAAGGGAAGTGGTAGTTGAGTGACTGATCATGTTAATGCTATTGAATAATATTGCTATACCGCTGACTGAGATCGAAATCCAGGCCGTGCGCTCGCAAGGCGCTGGCGGACAAAACGTGAATAAAGTGTCGACCGCGATCCATTTGCGTTTCGATATCAATGCGTCGTCATTGCCAGAACCTTACAAAGAAAGGCTGTTGAATTTAAAGGATAGTCGGATTTCCAGTGATGGCATTGTCATCATCAAGGCGCAGCGGTCTCGTAGCCAGATCAAGAACAAGGAAGACGCGCTTAATCGGCTGCAAGCGATGATCAACAGCGTCATAGTTGAGATGAAACCACGCAGACCCACTCAACCAACAAAGGCATCCAGGATCAGGCGTTTGGAAGGAAAAACGATTCAGGGCCGGAAAAAGTCGCTACGCGGCAAGGTGGAGGAGGCGTAATAATAATCTGAGGATTTACCCCGGTATCAGGTAACTCAGTGTCGTGAGTTTTTTGGCGGAGAGAGAGGGATTCGAACCCTCGATAAGCTTTTTGTGCCTATACTCCCTTAGCAGGGGAGCGCCTTCGACCACTCGGCCATCTCTCCGTTAATAGATTGAATACAATCGTATGATAGTTTCTTGATCAATTCCTAAGATTTAGTTCAGGGTGCTTGCTCAAGATCAAATGCTTTGTGCAGAACCCGGACTGCTAATTCCATATATTTTTCATCAACCACAACTGATATTTTTATTTCAGAAGTGGCGATCATTTGTATATTAATTCCTTCTTCTGCTAATACCCGGAACATTTTGCTGGCAATGCCAGCATGCGAGCGCATTCCAACGCCCACAACTGATACTTTCGCAATTCTATCACCTCCGAGTACGTCACGTGCACCAATATGAGGTTGAATTTTTTCTTTCAAAATATTCATCGTATTGTTAAATTCATTACGATGAACAGTAAATGAGAAGTCTGTCAGACCATCATGACCTACGTTTTGTATGATCATATCCACATCGATATTCGCATCTGCGACGGGTCCAAGAATTTGATAAGCAATGCCAGGATGATCTGGAACACCTAATACAGTAATTTTTGCCTCGTCGCGATTAAATGCGATCCCTGAAATGACTGCCTGCTCCATATTTTCATCTTCCTCAAAAGTAATCAAAGTGCCTTGACCTTCATCCTCAAAACTCGATAAAACTCTCAGTTTCACTTTATATTTTCCAGCAAATTCGACAGACCTTAACTGCAAGACCTTGGAGCCAAGGCTTGCCATTTCGAGCATTTCTTCAAAGGTTATGGTGTTTAACCTTCTTGCTTCTGCTACAACACGTGGATCTGTCGTGTAAATTCCATCAACATCAGTATAAATTTGACATTCGTCAGCCTTTAGAGCCGCGGCCAGTGCTACTCCAGTAGTGTCAGATCCGCCTCGGCCAAGTGTTGTAATGCTGCCTTGCTCGTCTACACCTTGAAATCCCGCAACAACTACCACATAACCGGCAGCAAGATCAGCCCGGATTCTGCCCTCGTCAATATTTAATATTCGCGCTTTCGTGTGTGTGCTGTCAGTTAAAATTTTAACTTGAGATCCTGTATAGCTTTTGGCTTTGATATCAAGTTCCATTAATGCCATTGCTAATAATGAAATGGATACTTGCTCGCCGGTGGAGACCATTACATCTAATTCGCGCGGATCAGGATTCTGTTGTACTTCGTGGGCCAATGCGATCAAGCGATTGGTTTCACCACTCATGGCTGAAACGACAACTACAATCTGGTGTCCTTGCGAGTGAAATTTTGCCACTCTACGGGCAACATTCTTGATCCGTTCGGTACTTCCGACTGATGTGCCACCATATTTTTGTACGTAGAATGCCACAGACTAATGACTCGCTTAATTTCTGAATTGGAAAACCGCAAGATTTTACACATTTCCCCCAAAGAAAACTAGATTTAGCTTTTTTGAATGAATTAAATTCTTTTTTCATATATTAAGCATGCCATAATTAATCATATGTAAATACAAATCGATATGGTAATTAGTCTGGACATCTTTATTGATGATATAGCGTTGAATATTAGATAGCCGTCCCTGAAGAAGTATCGAACAACAATTATTCCAGTCAAGCTGTCGGGAAAATCAGTGTCTATAAAAATGGGGTTCTTGATGATTTGAGTTTCTAGACGATCCCGAGTAAGAAAACGCCAAATCAAAAGGCATCTAATGACATTATTGCAAATAAATTGATGCCCTTGAGAAATTTCCACTGGGAGTTTTACCGTAGCGGTTTGTTTGATTTACCAGTTGCGGCTTAAAATAATAATTCGCACACGACACGTTAACAACAAATGTTCCAATAAATCCTGCGAAACTTTAGAGTCTTTTGTTGATTAGCACCCAAATGTTTGGATTCTCCCCTCTCATCCGCTATGATCATAATTCTGGAATTTGTCTGGCTGGAGCTAACCCAGAATTAGAGCGACTAAAACGATGACAAAAGGCTATCCGCCCGCACAGGGCCTATACGATCCACAATTCGACCATGACTCCTGCGGTGTCGGGTTCATCACCCACATCAAGGGAAAGGACTCTCATTCCATCGTTGATCAATCCCTAAAAATGCTGGAAAACATGGAACACCGTGGCGCCTGTGGATGCGAGCCGGATTCAGGGGATGGTGCCGGGATTATGTGTCGGATGCCGGATAAATTCATCCGGCGGGAAGCCAAGAAGCTTGGTATCGAGTTACCACAACTGGGGCAGTATGGCGTGGGGATGGTCTTTCTGCCCAAGGACACAGCTACTCGTAAGTTGTGCGAACAAGCGATGGGGAAAATCGCGGTCGATTTCGAGATGGTGGTGCTGGGTTGGCGGGATGTGCCGGTCAACTCCAAGGCGTGCGGGCCGAGTCCGCGCAAGGTGGAGCCAGTGATCCGGCAAATCTTTGTCGGGATGGGAGAGAGTTTTTACAACCGGCATGACTTTGATCGGCGGCTATACCTGGTGCGCCAGCGAACCGAGAATACGATCGAGTTCGGTAATTTCCCGCCAGAAGCCGTGGAGAATTTCCACATCAGCTGCCTGTCGGCCAATCGGATAATCTACAAAGGGATGTTGACAGCTTCCCAGGTTCGGTTGTATTTCCCGGATTTGTCGGATGCGGATTTCCTATCATCGCTGGCGATCGTTCATTCGCGATTCTCGACCAATACCTTTCCATCCTGGCGACTGGCGCATCCGTATCGCTACTTGGCTCACAACGGCGAGATCAACACGCTGCGCGGCAACCGCAACTGGATGCGGGCGCGATATGGTTCCTTACAATCGGAAGTATTCGGGGATGAGCTCCAGAAGATGTTTCCGATCCTGACAGAATCCGGCTCGGATTCGACCACGCTGGACAATGCGCTCCAATTTCTGTGCGTAAACGGTCGGAGCCTGCCCCATGCGATGCTGATGCTCATCCCGGAAGCATGGCAGAGTCACGATCAGATGGATAAGGATCTCAAGGCGTTTTACGAGTATCACGCCTGCCTGATGGAACCGTGGGATGGACCGGCCTCGATTGCCTTTACGAATGGCGCGCTCGTCGGAGCGATGTTGGATCGAAATGGGCTTCGGCCGTCGCGATACTACGTGACGAAGGATGATTTGGTAATCATGGCCAGCGAAGTGGGCGTGCTATCGATCCCGCCGGAGAACGTGGCGCGGAAGTGGCGGTTGCAGCCGGGCAAGATTTTTCTGATCGATTCCAAACAAGGTCGGATTATTGATGACAGCGAGATCAAGCGGCAACTGGTAAACAAACGGCCTTGGAAAAGGTGGTTGGAAGAAAACCTGATCGAGTTGGATAACCTTCCAGCTCCAAGCAAAGTGCATCAGTCGGATCACGCGACGTTAATAATGCGGCAACACGCGTTTGGATATACGTATGAAGACCTGAAGCTGATCATGATGCCGATAGCCGCCAGTGGGGCCGAGGCGATCGGCTCGATGGGAACGGACACGCCGTTGGCGTGTCTTTCCGAGAAGCCGCAATTACTCTACAATTATTTCAAGCAACTCTTTGCTCAGGTGACCAATCCGCCACTGGATGCGATCCGGGAGGAACTGGTTACATCGACATATACATACATCGGATGTGAAGGAAACCTACTGGATGAGACACCGGATGCAGCGCATTTGATCAAGCTCAAGAGTCCGATCATCAGTAACGCTGATCTGGAAAAGCTACGGGAAGTAGCAATCGGAAAATTACGAGCGGTGACGCTCGAGATGCTCTTCAAGGTCAGCGAAGACGAAGCGGGTCTGCAGCGGGCACTGGAAGAATTGATGGAGAGGGCGGCCCGTGCGGTCAAGGAAGGCGCATCTCTCTTGATCCTGTCGGACCGGGGCGTGGATGCCTGGAACGCGCCGATTCCCAGCCTTCTGGCGACCGCGGCAGTGCATCATCACCTGATCCGCGAAGGTACGCGCACGCAATGCGGCTTGGTGGTCGAAACCGGCGAGGCGCGCGAGGCGCATCACCTCTGTCTGCTCATTGGGTACGGAGCCGGGGCGGTGAATCCGTATCTGTCTTTCGAGACGCTGGCAGGGCTAGATAAGGATGGACTGCTCCCCAAGGACCTGAAATTGGAGAAAGCGCAATGCAACTATATCAAAGCGGCCAACAAGGCGATCCTCAAGGTCGCGTCAAAAATGGGAATCAGTACGGTGCAGAGCTATCGAGGCGCTCAGATTTTTGAAGCGATTGGTCTTTGCAAGGGGGTGATCGATCGGTATTTTACCGGCACATCATCACGTATCAAGGGAGTCGGGCTGGAGATCATCGCTCGTGAATCGCTGGAACGGCATCGCCGTGGATTCCCGCCGGTCCAAGTGAATGGGCAGGTATTGGACACCGGCGGACTATATCAGTGGCGCCGTGACGGTGAATACCACATGTGGAATCCCGAGACGGTGGCCAAGCTCCAGGATTCGGTTCGAGTGGGAGTCGAGAAACCCATTGACGGATACAAGAAATTCAGGGAATACACCGGGTTGTTGAACGACGAAGCGCGCAACCGATGCACTTTGCGCGGGTTACTTAACTTCAAGAAAGTGGCCAATCCGATTCCGCTGGAAGAAGTCGAGCCGGCTAAGGAGATCGTCAAGCGATTCGTCACCGGCGCGATGTCTCTCGGATCAATCAGTACCGAAGCCCACGAGAACCTGGCCATTGCCATGAACCGCATCGGCGGCAAGAGTAACACCGGCGAAGGAGGTGAAGACCCGCGGCGCTTCCAGCCCGATCCGCAGCCGGATGCAAACGGCAACGTCATTTTCCGTCGCAGTGCCATCAAGCAGGTGGCGAGCGCACGGTTCGGCGTCACCACTGAATACCTGGCCAACGCCGATGAATTGCAGATCAAAATGGCCCAAGGCGCCAAGCCCGGCGAAGGTGGACAATTGCCGGGGCATAAGGTGGATGCGTATATCGGGAAGATCAGGCACTCGATGCCCGGCGTCGGATTGATTTCACCACCACCGCATCATGATATTTATTCGATTGAAGATCTAGCCCAGCTCATCCACGATCTGAAGAACTCCAATCCCAATGCGCGCGTCAGCGTGAAGCTAGTCAGTGAGGTCGGAGTCGGAACCGTCGCGGCTGGCGTCGCCAAGAGCAAAGCGGATCACATTCTGATCTCCGGCGATTCCGGCGGGACGGGTGCTGCGCCGCTGACCAGTATCAAGTACGCGGGCATCCCGTGGGAACTGGGACTTGCCGAAACGCAGCAAGTTCTAGTGATGAACAACCTGCGCGGACGTGTGATCGTGCAAACGGATGGACAACTCAAGACCGGTCGCGATGTCATCATCGGAGCACTGCTTGGAGCGGAAGAATTTGGTTTCTCCACCGGACCGCTGATTGCCTCTGGATGCATCATGATGCGAGTCTGTCATCTAAACACCTGCCCAGTCGGCGTGGCGACTCAGGATCCCGAGCTGCGCAAGAAATTCGCCGGCAAGCCGGAACACGTCATCAATTTCTTTTTCTTTATTGCCGAAGAAGTGCGGCAATACATGGCCGAGATGGGATTGCGGAAGTTTGAAGACATGGTCGGACAGACGCAGTTGCTGGAATTCATCGATGTCTCAAACCATTACAAGGCGAGGAATCTGAACTTGGACGTGATCCTGCACAAACCCCAGACCGCTGCGAATGTGGCTGTTCGCTGCATACAGAAGCAGGAGCATGGACTGGAGCGGGTGTTGGACAACCAGCTCATTAAGCTGGCGGCACGGGCAATTGAGCACGGAGAGAAGGTTGTGGCCAACCTTGAGATCCAGAACATCAACCGCACTGTGGGTACGATGCTGTCGCACCAGATCGCCCTGAAATACGGGCACACCGGGCTTCCGGACGACACGATCACATTCAAGTTCACCGGATCGGCCGGGCAGAGCTTCGGATGCTTTCTCGCTCGCGGCATCACGCTGATGTTGGAAGGAGACAGTAATGACTACCTGGGCAAGGGACTTTCCGGCGGAAAGATTGTCCTCTTCCCACCAAAGGAAGCAACATTCAAGGCTGAGGAAAACATCATTGCCGGCAACGTGATCTGCTACGGTGCAACTGCAGGCGAAGTCTATATCCGCGGCGTCGTCGGCGAACGCTTCTGCGTCCGTAACTCAGGCGTCAAGGCAGTTGTCGAAGGCATCGGTGATCACGGTTGCGAATATATGACCGGTGGACGAGTCGTCGTCATCGGCTCAACTGGGCGCAACTTCGCCGCCGGCATGAGCGGCGGGATCGCCTACGTTTACGACAACAATGGTCAGTTCCCGCTTCTGTGCAATACCGAGACGGTAGAGCTGGAAAAACCCGACGAGGATTACGACCGTGAAACGATCAAGACCCTCTTGGAAAGCCACCACGAACTGACCGGATCAGTCCGTGCGAAGTCGATCCTGAACGATTTCGAGAAGGAGCTTTGCTGGTTCGTCAAAGTGATGCCGATCGACTACCGCAATGCGCTAGGCAAGATGAACGAAATTGAAGAAGCGGCCAAAAAACTTAGTGAACGCCAAGCGGGCACGGTGTGAATTGAAAATTAAAAGTTAAAAATTGAAGGAGAAGATGAGCTTCTGCATTTTTAACTTTTAATTTTAAATGGAGAGAACAATGGGAAAACCCACTGGTTTCAGGGAATTCAAGCGTGAAACGGCGATACGCCGACCGGTTGAGTCGCGTATTCTCGACTGGAATGAGGTCTATTTCGATATTGCTGAGGAGAAACTCGAGCTCCAGGGCGCCCGCTGCATGGATTGCGGGATTCCGTTCTGCCATGGCCCCGGTGGCTGCCCACTGGGGAACATCATTCCAGAGTGGAACGATCTGATCTACAAAGGGCAATGGCATGATGCCATCGAGATGCTGCACAAAACTAATAACTTCCCTGAATTTACTGGGCGCATCTGCCCTGCACCATGCGAAGAGGCATGTGTGCTGGGAATCAATGAGCAACCAGTCACAATCAAATCGATAGAACAGAATATCGTTGATCACGCGTTTAAGGAGGGATGGATTAAGCCCTGCCCGCCAGCCACGCGGACGGGCAAAAAAATCGCTGTCGTCGGCTCCGGTCCGTCCGGACTCGGATGTGCTGCCCAACTCAACAAGGCGGGGCATCTGGTGACGGTATTCGAGCGCGCTGACCGGATTGGCGGGCTGCTCATGTACGGCATTCCCAACTTCAAGCTCGAAAAGCATATTGTCAATCGCCGCGTGGATTTGATGAGGGCCGAGGGAATCAATTTTGTCACCAGCTCCAACGTCGGTTTCAACGTCAAGGTCAACGACCTACGCCGCGATTTTGATGCGATCGTTCTCTGCGGCGGATCAACCAAAGCACGTGATATTAACATCCCCGGCCGCGATCTGAATGGCATCCATCTGGCCATGAGCTATCTGCCAATGCAGAACAAGATCAACCTTGGTGACCACGTCTCAGAGGAGGAATTCATCAGCGCCAAGGGTAAGCATGTGATCATTCTCGGCGGCGGCGATACCGGGGCCGACTGCCTCGGTACCGCCATCCGGCAGGGATGCAAGTCGGTCCAGCAATTCGAGCTTCTTCCCAAGCCGCCCGCTAGTCGACCGCAGGACATGCCCTGGCCCTGCTGGCCTATGATCTATCGTATCAGCTCTGCCCACGAAGAAGCTGCCGCCCCCATCGGGCACGATATCCGCAACTTCGCCATCAACACTCAATCCTTCTCTGGCGAGAATGGCGTCGTCAAAAAACTCCACGGCATCCATCTGGAATGGGAAATGCAAGGCTCTCGTCCAGTGAAGATGAAGGAAATTTCCGGTAGCGAATTCACGCTCGACTGCGACCTGTGTCTGTTGGCCCTGGGCTTTCTCAGCCCCGAATCAGAAGGACCGATCTCAGAACTTGGTCTGAAACTCGATCAGCGCGGGAACGTATTGGTCGATCAAAACTACATGTCCAACATTCCCGGCGTCTTTGCGGCTGGCGACATGCACCGTGGGCAGTCACTGGTGGTCTGGGCAATCAGCGAGGGAAGACAGGCGGCGCGAGGGGTGGATGAGTTCCTCATGCAACGGAGCGATTTGCCGAAGATGCAGTTATTTTGAGCAGATGCTGGATAAGCGTAGGAAGAGCGTCGAAATACCGTACCACTCTGGCACAAGGTGTTTATCCATGCGAAATAAGCATACGTCATCCTCTTCCACTCAGTATATTGAGAGTTTCTGAGGCAAGTAACTAATCAGGTTTATTTTTAAGTTTTTTTAGTAAAATCGCTTGTAATTCGCTATTAATCCAGGCTCTTTTTGGCAAAGCCCAGAGTCTGTCACTAGCAAATTTTTTGCACTGTAGCGCATTTTCTTCCGGCATGAGAACAGCATCAGCTTCTGTGAAATCAATTTCCTGCTGGTTAAACCGATGATTTTCCGCATAGGAATGGAATTCTGCATTGAGGTTCATTTTTTGTATGAAATCAAAGCACCAACGAGAGTTATCAGCGTCGGCTACAACATGTAATTGCTTATTTTTAAAGCTGGAAATGGATTGCTGAATTTCTGGATTAAGCACGTTATAGACCATCTCATTTGTCAGCTGCATATTATAGGTTTTACCCCACCTGCTGATGTCTAGATGATGGTTTGGTACTCCATTTGTCACGATGATATCGGATTTTCTTAACTGGTTGAGATTGATACGTAGCGGCCCTGCAGGCACTAAAAGCCCATTGCCAAAACTATGTTCACTGAAATCAACGACTATGATTTCTATATCGCGTTCAAGTCGATAATGTTGTATTCCATTATTACAGATGATGATATTACATCCAGGGTAGGCACTTAGTAGTGCCTGGGCGGTGGCTACTCTATTGTTGCCAATCCACACCGGACAGGATGCTTGGCAGTGATGGGCTAATAAAAATGTTTTTCCATCGATACTATGCGGATCACTATCAGCAGTTATTTCACGTGGTAAATCGGGATTATCGGAGTTGTCGCGCGCTATAATTCCCGGCTGATAACCTTGGGCTATCAAGCAATCCACTAGCCAAAGCAACAAGGGCGTTTTGCTGCCGTCATCAACACTGATACTATCAGTCATAATGACAGTGACAGGTAATTTAACCGAAGGAAAAATATCCAGCCAATAACACAGTTTTTTCAGTGTCAGGAAATAACCATATAGGACACTGATTGGCCACAATAGAAAATGCAGGGGTGTGATACGATGCCAATAGAGATCAGATAATTTCATAATTTACTTCTATCCAATATTTATTTAGGGCCGCTTGGGAATTGAGAAGGCGATCAGATGCTGCGTGATAGCTTTTACACGACCTATATTCAACAGGCAATAAAAATTGTGATGAAATCTAGCGGATCATGAATAACTTGCTGTAATAACTTGTTAGATACTTGTTTACATTGATGACTGAGACAGTTGTTTAAAATCTTCCTTACTGTATCTTATAACAGATAATGTAATAATTTTCTAAAAATGAAAAGATAGCATAATAAGCCCATGAAAATACCTATAAATCGATTACTCGTTCCAACCCTGTCAGCCGACGATAAGCCAAAACAACCCCATCATATTGCATACACTGACTGGGGTGATCGTAACAATCCACATATTGTGATTTGTGTTCATGGACTGACGCGTAATTGCCGTGATTTCGATTATCTGGCGCGTGCGCTTCAAGCGGATTGCCGGGTGGTTTGTGTTGATGTTGTGGGCCGTGGTCAGAGTGATTGGCTGCAGGAAGCGCAGGGTTATGAATATTACCCGTTGTATCTTGCGGATGCGATCTCGCTACTGAATCATCTCAGATCTCAATACACTACTGCACCGATAGTGCTGGATTGGGTGGGTATTTCTATGGGTGGGCTGATTGGTATGGTGATGGCGCTACAACCAAATTTACCAATCCCAATTAACAGGCTAGTGATAAGTGATCTGGGTCCTTTAATTTCAGCGGTAGCACTGAAAAGAATAGCCGATTATGTTGGCAAAGATCCTCGTTTTGCTAATTTTGAGGAATTTAAAAATTACATGAAATTGATTTCAGTTTCTTTTGGCCCCTTAACTGACAAGCAATGGGAGCATATGGCGATTCATAGTGCTCGTGAATACCCCGATGGTTCTTACGGCTTTCGCTACGACCCAAGGATTGCAATAAGTTTTAAAACACACGAAATCACAGATATTGATTTGTGGGCGCAATGGGATCAACTCAATGTTCCTATTTTGGTATTACGCGGAATGAATTCCGATATTTTGTCATCCGAGACGGCCGCGCAAATGCAAGTGCGTGGAGCAAAGGCTAAGGTAGTTGAATTACCCGGTATCGGTCATTCTCCGATGCTGATGGATGATAACCAGATTAAAATTGTGCGGGATTTTATTTTGAATGAGTCTGCTTGTTGAGTTTAGCTAGGTAGCTTTTTATGCGTGGTAGCCTTTGCCAATAGTGATTTTACTCGTTTTCTTGTTCGCAATCTGGATTATGGGAGTACCTTCTCCACTTGTATTCTATGACCGGGTATTGATTCATTAAATGCTTATATGAGATTGTCAACAGATCATGGCTCTTATTGCATACGGTGATGATTCAACATGACTGATGGAATGAACCAACGACAGATTATTTTCATCCCTGGAAAAAATCCCAAACCACCAGCCAATCAGCACAAAAAGTTGCTATGGCGTGTCCTTCTTGAAGGTGTTCGCCGTGCTGAGCCGGAAATAGCCGCAGACCTGGGTTTGCACCCGGAAAGTTTTAGGCTGGTTGCTTGGAATTATCCTTACTATCATCTAAATAAAGATATTAATAGTGAACTTGAATGGATTGATGCATTAATCAATCAACACGGTCCTACAGAACAGGATATTCGCGAAGCGGATGCATGGCATCGCAAGCTGGACCGCGCTTTGTATAACATCGTAGATTATCTTCCTTGCTTTCTGCGCTTGATACACGAACCCTTGCGATCAGCCGCATTAGAAACTAATCGCTATTTTCAAAATAACAATAATATTGCTTCCGAGATTCGTGAATTATTGAAACAAGAACTGCGCCCGATGCTGGCAAACACTGACAAAGTGCTATTGATTGGTCATAGCCTGGGCTCTGTGATTGCCTACGACACTTTATGGGAGCTGTCGCATTTAGAGTGTTTGCCCGGCAGAATTGACTTATTTCTAACGATGGGTAGTCCATTGGGTATGAATTATGTACAGCGCCGGTTAACAGGTAATAACCAAACCGGGGGAAAGCGATATCCAAGCAATATCCGACATTGGGAAAATATATCTTCCGTCGGAGATATTACGGCGCTTGACCAGGCGCTTGCTGATGACTTTGCGCCGATGCGCGCGATGAGAATTATTGAGTCCATCAAAGATCACCGTAATGGAATTTATAATTTTTACCGAAATAATGAGGGGTTGAATTGCCACCGTTCGTATGGTTATCTGGTAAATCCCGCAGCAGGAAAAATTATTGCGGATTGGTGGCAGGACAGCAATACACATGAATCTTAAGTTGTTGGTCGCTATCGATATCTGCGGCAGGAAAAACCACCGGCATTATCCGGTGGTTGTGTAGATTTGATGAAGCCTAGAAACGGATGTTATATTGAACATAGAAAAGATCAGGAGAGATTCCCGGTCTTTGCTTATCTAGGAATTCACCACGCCACATTTTTGAATAACCCACTAAAACATCCTGGTGGCGATTCACATGAAGATTTAAGCGGAAATCAAGTTCATCTCCGATATGACTGCCTGACTGACCCGTGACATCCTGCAAGGTTGCTTGACCAGCAGCGTTATATAAAAAATCGCGATTATTAGCCAAATAGAAACGATGATATTGCGTGATGAATGTTATCCAGGGCATTGGTTGCATAGTAAACTGTGCGTTGATGTCATGCATATTTTGGCGCCCTATGCGATCCAAGAAGCCTAGGTAGTAGTGACCGAAAGGAAACAATTGATTGAAGGTATTGCTTCGGCCATCTTTGGAATTGCTATCGCCGGATGCGAAATCATAACGTATCCAGCCTTGCGGATTCATCGGTAACGGTAAACGATAGCCAAGGCCCGTTGCAACGGCAAAAGCGGAAACGTCGAGGTTGGATCGCTGGCCGAACTGATACATGCCTTCCAGTTCATACAAGAAATTGTCATAATTTCCAGCCAAGCGACCACCTATCGTATGCGTATCAGCATTGCCTTGCAGAATATTTCCAGCGAGCACATTAGTGGCTGCAAGATTGCGGTCATTGATTAAGCTCAGAAAATAAAGATCGATTAAGTGCCCAGGTCGCGTTTTATTTGTTGCCCACAAGCCAAAAAAGTTTTGTTGTGTATCCCAATTATCGACATTACCTTTCTCGATTACCATCGGACGCGTCCAGAAAGCATCGACATCCCATTCTGCAGTACGCCAAAAAGTTTTCACGCCTTGGAATGTTCGGCGCGTATTAACCCAATCCAGCGTGGAGATCAGTCTTTGTGAGCCGTACATGAGCTCTTGTCGACCAACACGAATGTACGCCGGACCATTATTAATATTGGCCAGCTTGATGTCGGCAAACATATTTAAAATGTCAGCATGATTTCGATCCGTTACCAATGGAGGCAGCTCAGAACCAAAAGCACGAGAGTCAAGTAATTCTGCAAATAAGCGTACTCGATCGCGATACCATAAGTCTGCATGGAAGCGCGTGCGTAGCATGTGAAAATCGTTATTGATGCCTTCTGCATTCAAGCGACTGTCTGTTTCGTGAATGTAGCGATACCAGAAGTTACCACCAAAGGACAACAGCCAATCACTGGCTAAATGGATTCTTTTGACTGGATCAAAAAGATCTTTTTCATGGTCTGGGTTATCCAGATAACGAAAGTCAATGTCATATGCCGGCGTAGTTAATAGCGCAAACGGTGCGTAAGGCGCAACAGGTGGTTTCTCGCGTTTATTACCCGTGATTAAATCCCACAGTGAAAAATAACCAGGACCCGTGGGAGGTAACATAAATAAGCCGGGGCGTGCCGCTGGGCTGACCGGGGGTACCTTCGACATGTCGAATTGATCCGTTGCAGCTTGCGGTGCTGCGGCGGAAGCTGAACTTGTCGGTGCGCCGGTATTGGTGTTTGCTGGAGCTGGGCTTGTTGCGTAAGCCTGAGAAACTAAATACATAGCAGCAATGCTAAAGCCTATATTGAATAATTTATGCTGTATCTTTTTTATCCAATGTATTCTTAACTCAGCGGAAGGTTTTGCTGAAAAAGAAAACACACGCGATGAATTCATTACGAAACTCCTGTTATTAGGATTAATACGATATTTATTACAGAGGATAAACATTGTTGCTGGCAGGGTGCTATTTTTCTTGAATGATCCGGGCTGCCATTATAAGCGATAAGCTTTTTTCTTAAAGTCTGGATATAACCTCTTTATAAATTCCAACTTGGGTAATTCTTAATGTTTTACATTAATATCAATTATATAAAATGTAAGTCTTGATTAATATCAAGAAACTTCATTCTGTTGTAAATCAGCTACACATAGCGATAAATTTATGATGACAATAGAAAATTCGAATGGTGATGCTACGAATTAATTTTTACCGTTATGCCAAGCGCTTCAATTCTTCTGGCATAAGCTGCTAACCAGGATTCCTCTACTGTTGATAGCTGTGCCGCTTCAGGTTGTAGCGACGGGCGTGCTATGCCGTACAACAAAACGCCTTGGAGCGGAATTCCATTATTAATCAGTTGTTGCAAAAAGCTTAAGTAAGCGACTATTTCTTCTTCTGTAGGAGGCATGGCGTTGATTTGAAAAACACAGGTTTGCAGCCAGGTGGGGCACAAAGCAGTGGCTATCCGCAAATGATCATTAATTTTTCTCAGACTGATCGATGTGTTGTTGATATAGAGTCTTTCTTTTGCCAATGCGCGATCGAATTTGAACCAGACTTCGCCATTCAATTCAGCCATCTGCTTCAGACCTGCTTGCACAGTAGGTCGATAAATTAAGCTGCCATTGGTGATTAATACGGTTTTTAAATCTGCCGGTAATGCAAAGTCTTTTTTGACACGACCAATCAATTCAATAACTTGATCAAATTCTTTTGCACTGGTGGGTTCACCATTACCAGACAAAGCGATGTCGTGAATGTTTCTAGCTTCCGGCGGCACCTGTTTGCGCATGAAATCACCATGGATCAAATCGTGCAAGAATGATCGCAATTCAATTTCCAATTTATTCAGATCAATGTGCGGTGCAGAACCGCGTTTAAGTTCCGGCACCTGGCAATACACACAACGCCAATTGCAGGCATTATTAGGATTCAGGTTAATTCCGATCGAGACACCGCCGGCACGCCGCGATATGACCGGATAAACATAAGTGAGCCCGGCACTGTCGCGGCTGTGGTTAGTCGTATTCAATAAGTTAGGCTCTAGTTGCAATGTTACAATCTCATTTATTTATTTAACGCGAGCAAAATTGTACGTATGCTAATCACACGCAGGCTGGAATTTGACGCGGGCCACCGCATTTCAACGCATAACAGCCAGTGTCGGCATTTGCACGGACACCGCTATTGTATTGAAATTACCTTGTCGGGTAACATTATCGCTGACGAAGGCGTAGCACAGCAAGGCATGGTCATGGATTTTTCCGAAGTGAAGCAAATTGCAAAGACCGTTTTGGTGGATCACTGGGATCATGCATTTCTGGTTTATTCCGGGGATAAGCAAGTTTTGCATTTTTTACAATCAATTGAAGATCATAAAACGGTTGTGCTGGATGTTCAGCCTACTGCGGAGAATCTGGCTCTTATTGCGTTTAATATTTTGGATGGTGCTTACCAGGATAGCTATGGCAACCATCTGCAATTAGAGCAAGTGCGTTTGTTTGAAACACCCAATTGTTGGGCCGATGCAGTGCGCAGCGTACGGTAACTTTTAAATTTTATTGCTATGTTTATAGATTCACATTGTCATCTGGATTTTCCCGATCTTGCTAAAGACCTTGACCAACTGTTAGTTAATATGCAGAAGAATCAGGTCACGCATGCGTTATGTGTCAGCGTCAATTTGCCTGATTTTCCACGGGTGCGCGCATTGGCAGAAGCACATCACAATTTGTTTGCTTCAGTGGGCGTGCATCCTGATTATGAAGATCAGATTGAACCACAAGCGCATGAATTGGCAAGGCTGGCCAATCATCCCAAAGTCATTGCCATTGGTGAAACCGGTTTAGATTATTTTCGCCTGCAAGGAAATTTGGAATGGCAGCGAGAGCGATTTCGCCAGCATATTCGTGCTGCATTGGAAGCAAATAAACCATTGATCATTCATACGCGTTCTGCGGCTGCAGATACTTTACGCATTATGCGGGAGGAGGGTGCTAGCCAAGTGGGTGGCGTGATGCACTGTTTTACCGAAAGCTGGGAAGTCGCCGAGCAAGCGATTGCGATGAATTTTTACATTTCATTTTCAGGTATCGTGACATTTAAAAACGCAGTTGCATTAAAAGAAGTTGCCAAGCGCATTCAGTTAGATAGAATGCTGATTGAAACCGATTCGCCTTATCTCGCTCCGGTGCCATTTCGTGGTAAGCAAAATCAGCCTGCGTTTGTGCGGCATGTGGCGGAAGAAATCGCGCGTCTACGCACAGTGGAGTTAGGTGATATTGCTGTCGCAACAACCAATAATTTTTTTAACTTATTTAAAATTCCCCGAAATGACTTATCTACTTAGATCACATAGCCTGGTTTTAGTCGCAATCGTACTTTTGAGTTGGTCGCTGACGGTTTCTGCCGGGGTTCAGAAAGATTTAATCTGGGCCATTGAAAAAGGCAATTTATTCGAAGTCTCGAGATTACTTAACAAAGGCGCTAATCCCGATATCCCTGATATCGAAGGCTACACGCCATTGATGATTGCCGCAAAAAACAAAAATCTGAAGCTTGCGGAAATCTTAATTGAGGCAGGCGCTAAATTGGATATTCGAAATGGTCATGGCGAAACAGCGATCATGCTGGCTAGCTATCATGGTCAAACCGAAATGGTAAAACAGCTCTATATCAAGGGGGCGGAAATTAATCACAGCGGGTGGAATCCATTAATTTATGCCGCATCCGGCGGGCATCCAGAGATTATTCGCTTGTTACTGAGTGGCGGTGCTGATATTAATTCGACCACGGATAATGGAACAACTGCTTTGATGATGGCAGTGAGAGACGATCATTTGAATGCGGTTTCCTTGCTATTGGAAAATGGTGCAGATTTAACGATTAAAAATGAGCATGGCGACAATGCCATGTCTTGGGCTGAAAAACAAAACCATCAGAGTATCGTGAAATTCCTTAAAAACTATGGCGAATCCAAGTAAATCAGCTATGCGTATTGTATCCTGGTAAAAATTTACGATGCTATCCTTACAGGGAAAAGTTGCCATTGTCACGGGCTCTGCACGAGGGATAGGTGCGCAAATTGCGCTTACGCTCGCTCAGGCAGGCGCAAAAGTCGTTATTAATTATGTAGAGAACAAGGTGGCTGCGGACACAGTCTGTGCAGCCATTGTCAATGCGGGTGGCGAGTGTATGGCGGTGCAAGCCGATGTCAGTGACCCGGTCGCGGTGCAAAAACTTTTCACCACAACTGTTGGACAGTTTAACCAGATCGATATCCTCGTCAATAACGCCGGAATCCTGCTGTTTAAGGAAATTTCCGAAATCCGCAACGATGAATTTGAGCGCATCGTCGATATCAATTTCAAGAGTGTTTTTTATACTTTGCGTGAGGCGACTGCAAAGCTGGCAGATTATGGGCGCGTTGTGACTATATCCAGTACCGTGACGCGCTTGATGCTGCCTAAATACGGCGCATATGCCGCGACCAAAGCCGCTGTGGAGCAATTGACGCGTATTTTTGCACGCGAGGTGGGAAAGCGTGGTATCACCGCCAATATTGTTTCACCGGGCCCTGTCGATACGGAGTTATTTCGCACCGGGAAAACCGCAGCAGATATAGAACGCATGTCCGAAATGGCAGCATTAGGGCGAATCGGTGTAACGGATGATATTGCCCAAGTGGTATCGTTTCTAGTTAGCGATGAAGCACGCTGGGTTACTGGACAAAATATTGCTGTCAATGGCGGAATTATTTAACAGATAGGATCGGAGAATCAAATGCGTATCGGCGTGCCTAAGGAAATTAAAATTCATGAATCCCGTGTAGGGCTGACTCCGACAGCGGTACGCGAACTGGTTGCCCATGGCCATCAGGTCATGGTACAAAAGAACGCCGGACTACAAATTGATTTGGACGATGACACGTATCAGAGTGCAGGTGCGGTGATTATGGAGACACCGCAGGAGATCTATGCCAAAGCGGATTTGATCGTCAAGGTCAAGGAGCCGCAATCTGCTGAGGTTTCGTTGCTGCGCCAAGGACAGGTATTATTTACCTACCTGCATCTGGCGCCCGATCCAGTGCAAACCCAAGGATTGATGAATTCTGGTTGTATCGCCATTGCTTACGAAACCGTCACCGATAGCTTCGGCGGCTTACCGCTGTTGGCGCCTATGAGTGAAGTGGCTGGACGCATGGCGATTCAGGCGGGAGCCCATGCGCTGGAACTGGATCAGGGCGGTCGAGGCATGCTGCTCGGAGGGGTGTCCGGCGTACCTGCTGCGCGTGTCGTGGTCATTGGTGGTGGTGTGGTGGGTACCAATGCTGCACGTATCGCCATGGGTGTGGAGGCGCATGTTACAGTGCTGGATAAATCGATTCGTCGTTTGCAGCAACTGGATTTTCAGTATGGTTCCAGAATCAATACTGTCTTCTCAACCGTGGATGCACTGGAAGAGCATGTTTCAAGTGCTGATCTGGTTATCGGTGCGGTGTTGCTTCCGGGAGGAGCAGCGCCCAAACTGGTGACGCGCGCAATGGTTAAGCGCATGAATCGTGGTGCTGTATTGGTTGACGTCGCGATTGATCAAGGTGGTTGTTTTGAAACTTCCAAACCCACTACACTGGCCAATCCTATTTTTACAGTCGATGGTGTGGTGCATTACTGCGTTTCCAACATGCCGGGAGCAGTTGCAAGGACTTCCACTTTTGCATTGAATAATGCGACATTACCGTTTGTGCTGGCGCTTGCCAATAAAGGCTACCGCAAGGCACTGATGGATGATTCGCATTTGCGCAATGGTTTGAATGTTTGCCAGGGTCGATTGACGCATGAAGCAGTGGCGCGCGATCTAAGGTTGGATTACACGCCTGCAATGGATGTGTTGAATTAAGACTGACGATATCCGGCTACTGAACATCCAATTCATAGCGCATTTATACCTAATAAATGAGCATTTTTAACCTGTTTTTAACACCGCAGCGGCAATGCGAATAGTTTTTTCAACGACCTGTTAAGATCGTCACATAACTGGGATTCCGACATGTGGGTGTTATAAGTTCTTGTTTATAAGCATTATAAACAATGCAATAAATTATGATTTCTTCGATTAATTCAAGATATGAGGTTTTTAATGTGGATGTTTCGTCCATGGATGTATTTCATAAGTTTGTTTTTTTTATTGGCAGCTTGTCAAAATAGCGATATTACACTGCTCAACAGCACGCCTGCGCCGGTTAAAGTTGCTTTGCCTGCGCCTGCCGAAAATCCAGTTTCCTATATTAAAGAAATCCGACCGATACTCGAGACCAAGTGCCTGACATGCCACAGTTGTTACGATGCGCCGTGCCAACTTAATTTAGAAGGCTCGGCAGGATTGTTGCGTGGCGCTTTTCGCGAATCAATCTATGGTGGGGCACGCACTGAGGCAATGCAACCCACTCGGCTGGGCATCGATGAGCAGACAATTTCCGGTTGGCGAGAACGCGGCTTTTATTCGGTTCTGCAAGCCGAGAATAAACAGTCGAACGCTTTGATAGCAGACATGATTTCGTTGGGAAAGCAGTATCCATTTCCACCCAACAGCAAATTGCCGGATTCGCTTGAGCTGGGCATTGGCCGCAAGAACCAGTGTGTCTCGAGTGAGAAATTTGCAGATTATGCGCACGATTACCCGCTGAGTGGCATGCCATTTGCGGTAACCGGTCTTAGCGACCTGGAATATTCTCTTTTAGCCGGATGGGTTAAGCAAGGCGCGGTGATTCCAGATGAATTCATCACGCTTACAAATAGTGAAATTCAGGCAATTGAGGAATGGGAATCGTTTTTCAATCAGCCTGGTAAACGCAACAAGCTTGTGGCGCGCTGGTTGTTCGAGCATCTATTTGTAGCGTCCCTGTACTTCCCCGAACTGGACGGAAAACCCCGTTTCTTTGAGTTATTGCGCTCATCGACCCCATCCGGCGAAGACATCGAGCCCATAGCCACAGTCAATCCGAATGACGATCCCATGGGGCCGTTTTTTTACCGTCTGCGTCCGATCGCGGGTAGCATCGTGCACAAACGACGTATTCCTTATCCGTTTGATCAGGCGAAACGACAGCGCATCGACGCGCTTTTTTTTAATAAATCCTGGCCCATGGGTGATTTGCCAGGCTATAGCTATACAGAACGCGCCAATCCATTTGTGACTTTCGCTGATATTCCGGCTTATGCTCGTTATCAGTTCATGCTGGATAATGCGGAATATTTCGTGCGTACTTTCATCCATGGCCCGGTTTGCCGTGGCCAGATTGCTACCGATGTGATACGCGATCATTTCTGGACATTGTTTCAGGACCCGAAATCCGATCTTTTTGTAACCGATGCTTCTTATCAGCGTAAAGTCATTCCTTTATTGGGAATGCCCGGACAAAACGATGACCTCCTCGCAATGGGGGAGAACTGGTTGCATTATCTTAAGCGACATAACGATTATCTGACATTGCGGCAGAGTCAGTATGTGTCACAGCAACGGCAAGGCGCTTCACTCGCGCATATCTGGGATGGCGATGGTAACAATCAGAATGCGCTGTTGACCATTTTTCGCCACCATAATAGCGCCTCGGTAGTCGAGGGACTTGTTGGTGATATTCCGCAGACGCTTTGGTTAATTGATTATCCATTGTTTGAGCGAACTTACTATGAGCTTGTGGTTAATTTCGATGTATTCGGTAATGTTGCGCATCAGCTATTAACCCGGCTTTATTTCGATCTGATACGCAATGGTTCAGAACATAACTTCATGCGCTTGATGCCTGCCGGTCAACGTGAAACCATTTTGCATGATTGGTATCAGGATTTAGGTAGATTGAAATTCGGAATTGTTTACGAAAAAATAGACGATAAATCGCCGTCAGCAGAAATTTTTACTACAGGAAATCCGAAGCAAGAGTTGGCTACTAGAATTCTAAAGCGTTTTCAATCGGTTAATGCTATGTCATTCGATCCGCTGAATCGTTGTCAAAGCACAAAGTGCAGTCGACCCGATGAACCACAGTGGGTACAAAATGCGGATGCCGCTTTATCTACCATTGCAGCACGGCCTGCAGCTGACTTGAGCGGTATCAAGCAGTTGCCGGATGTGACATTTATACGTGTCAAGAACGAGAAAAATGAGCGCACTGTATATACGTTGCTGCGAGACCGTGCACATAGTAATGTTGCTTTTATCCTGGGAGAGAAATCAAGATATCAGCCTGAGAAAGACCAACTGACGATTTACCCGGGTATCACTGGAAGTTACCCTAATTTCATTTTTGATGTGCCTGCGGCTCAAATCGAGGAATTTGCGTCATTGCTCGGTAATGCTGAGAAGATGGAACATTTTGAGCATATCGTAGAAACATGGGGTGTGCGACGTACCCATCCGCAATTCTGGGAAACTCTGCATGACTTTACTGCCTGGCAGAGCGAGAGGGAACCTCTGATAGCGGGTATATTTGACATTAACCGCTATGAAAATTTCTAGCATGAAGATGATTGGATTCGATGAATCGCTATATGCGGTAGTCCGTATCTCGTGAAGCCTTCAGTGTGAGGCGAGCAAAGTTAGAAATAGCGGATGAAGTAATTTGTTGCTGCATATTTTGGTTTGGTATTAATCACTCATCACTCTGAGGTTTTTCATTGCTATGCAACCTACTGTTATTATCAATCAACATCGAAATACGGCATTAATCGTTGCTACAAGCGGGAAGAAATTGCTTGTGATTAAGTTAGGTAAGGGCAAATTGGCGGTGACTTCACTTTCTTCAACAGATATTAAAGATCAAGGTTATGTGGTGAGTAATTATTCACCCAAGCTAGCCGCGCAATCCTATTTGCAACATGGTGCGGGCGTGGGTGAAAGGGCCAGAAAATATCTGGAAAGCATTGCTCACAGAGAATTCTCAGATAAGTTGATTTTTACCTAATTCTAGATTCTGGCTTGAAAGTGTCCGGATCTGAACGATTTCCGGAGCGATTTATAGCAAGCTGATCAATACTTCGAAATACAAGAAGTCGGTATTGCCCGAGCGATGGTCAACGCAAGGGTGTATGTTGCCACTTGCGCAGGATGGACTGGCTGCGATACGGTTTTTTACATAATTTTCAGCGGTGAAATGCGTGTAACCGAGAACAGCGGTGATTTTGGGTGTCACTTGGTAACGTACGCGTCCTTCCAGTGAATGGCCGGCAAAATCTCCGCTTTGCCCAGTTCGGTCACGATTGAATCCAGGATCTTGGAGGGTATTGCTGATGTTGCCATCCAGAATGTCGAACATGCGATCGCGCTTGCTGGCTAAAAAATACCATCCATATGTGAGTTCAAATCCTATTTTTTGCATCGGTTGAAGATCAAACCGAATTTTGGGAGCCTTAAGGTTTTCATAAACAAAATAGTGATCGGCTGACCAAGGTCGCGCAAATCCAAAGAAACGGTCGAAACGATTGTCCACTCCGTCATTAGGGTCACGATCGCCGCTGGCGTAGCCATAGAAGGCCGTCAGGCGAGGCTTCCATGGATGTTCATAAGTTCGCCCTGCTTCGACAGTATACCCTTGTGCATCTTGTCGCAGTGGGCCGCTATATCCGAACTGGTGGTTATAGCTCACATCAAAATCGAATAGATTGCCCACCTTGCCATACGCACGGAACCCCGGCATATGAATTTCCCGATCTAACCGATTGGTGGCGGTAAAGCCATTTGGGTTAGCCGTTTGTTTCTGGCCCATATAATACGGCTGTATGGTGATGATGTCAGACCATTTGCGCCAGTGGCCGATAGCGCCAAAGAACCATAAGTGATCATTGGCTACATCAAATTTTGTTTGCAGGCGCCTAACGGGTTGCAGACCAAATAGATCAAGCTCCCAGTCATTGACATCGCGTCCCAGATTTAAGCGAAAGCCTTCAAATGTATTGGTGGTATTGCGCCATTCATTGCGCGCAATAAAACGCCGATCGATTGTTTCATAGGCCATCCGGCCCACGCGAAAACGAATCGGTCGATCCTGATTTCGATCATCGACCCCAAGCCCCTTTTTGAAATACAACTCGCCATAGGCGTTGAGCAGATCATACTCATTTCTTTCCTGATCCGTGATGGCATGTTTATTGTTAACGACCCGAGAATCCTGAAACTCTACCGCAAATCGAAACGGATCTAAAATATCTCGAATGCCTATCCATGCTCGGTGACGCAGAAATATCGGATTGTCTTCTCCTCCTTCGATACGCCGAAGGTCATTATTACGCCATTCATAACGTGTGCGGTGCTCTAAGCCGACATCGAGCCAAGTTAAATCATTAAAAGCCGGGATGCCGATATCGCTTAAGCGGCGTACATAGCGTGGTGGGTCTGATTCCGGATTGGTCGCATAGCTATCGGATCGTCGATGATAACTGGTGAGTTGCTTGCCGACATCCAGCTTTGTTTCTGGCACGATGGCTGGCAATGACTTTGAGTGATCGATCGATTCACCAGCAACCGTCTTTAAATCCGCAGCACTTGCCTGAACAATTCGCACAACACTTGATTTGCTTGCAGTCGATGATGGATTGTTTGAAGTCGCCTGAATGGGTTCGGTAAATGTACTCAATGCCACGATGTGTAAGAAAAACCAAATAAACTTCACTTTATTCTCCTGCATGAATTGCTCTGTAATACGGTGCGATCATTAAAATTTATATTTCTTAAAGTAAATGATGCTCAGTTGATTACTTGAACTGCATAATTTGAGCTACATTGAACAGCTTTAAAATTGATAGAGGCGAAAGATAGCAATTTTTTGATATAAAGAGAAATAGTATTTTATTATTCTTTTATAATAAAAACATATATGTAAAATTTATATTGTGTTCGTTATTTTTCCGATTTGGATAGCGGCATTTTATAGTGATAATTAACCAGCGAGACAATATAAGAATCATGATTTTATTAGTGATAAATGTGTTGGTACTAAAGAGAAGATTGTTGCTGGCAATGCAATGGCTTATTTGGATAGTGGCGATTTCTGGATGCTCTGTTTTTATGGCGGCTAAACAACCGGGAAAAAAAACATTGATCTATTAAAGGAGGGCATGACAAGAACCCAATTGATCTCGGAGTTTGGTGCGCCGGTGATCAGTGAATATAAAGACGGCAAGCAGATTGAAATTTTTAAGTTTGTACAGGGGTATAGTACCGGCACTAAAGCGAGTAGAGCGTTTCCGCATGGTGCTGCCAATGTTGCAACGCTGGACCTTTGGGAGCTTGTTGGTACGCCAATCGAAATCACCTTTAGACGATATGACATTTCATGTTCAGTACGACGAAAATGACATTGTGGATGAAGTACTCATTATCAAAAAATAAAAAATCAGACTGTAAAGCGTGTATTTGGGAAATCAGAAAATAACCTCCGGCATCAGCCGGAGGTGAAGGGAGGGAACCACGAAATAAATCAAGCAAGACGCTTATAGCAGCATACTGAGCAACTCAGCAATCAAACTCAATCTACAATCCATATTAGATTTCTCTGCCTGCAAAATCAATGTGACAAATTGTCGCATCTCTCTAAAATTCAAACAAAAGCATGATTCAGGCTGGTCTTTCGAGAGCTGCGATTGCCAGGTGCGACAATTTGTCGCATTGAAATTGATGGCTGGAGATTGGATAATCAGGTAAGCAGATAGAGTAAAGGCGAATGTATTTAGTATGCAGTGGATATGATATTGAACCTGCGGTTTCAAAACTCTAGAAGCTTAAGATGAGACTTGCACCCAGTTGCAACAATCAGGAAATAATAGAATATCAGAGTTATCTGAATTAACTAAAAGGGAAGTGAAATGACAAATCATAACAAAATTAAATTTATATCAGGTTCAGTAATTGCTGCTGTAATAGCTACGATTGGACATAACGCGTTAGCACATACACGCTTGGAAGTGCCCGAAGTCTCTGAAGGTGTCCGCATAACCAATAATGTAGTAATCGGTCATGGTTGTGGGGAAATCAATGTCATGGGTACCAGCGTGGTGTTTCCTGATGGCGTGGATTCAACCATCACGGTTGATGGTCAGCCGCACACCGGTGAACTGACTGAGTTTGTACAAAATTGGGGAAATCTAAATACAAAGATATATAGCAAGGCAGTTTTTACCTTTCAAGATGAGAAATTGGATGCCAATGGAAACGCCTCCGGTTTCTGGGCCGGCGGTGGCGACTCTTTGCCGCATCATATGGCTGGTTTTATTCCTTTTAGAACCAGTGCAGCGCTTATCGAGCCAGCCTCTTGCGCATCGAGTGTGAAATTCTATATATCGATTGCGGATATTTGCGAAATTACACCCGCTTCCGGTTTTAATGAAAATACAGTAAATTTATGGACACCAAACAATCTCGGTACCGCTTACGATCGTGTTAGCACTACTGATGATGGTCCTGCATCACTGACTATTATGCGTAATGAAGAAACCAATCCTTTGCCGGAATCTTGTGGAGGAACAGGTCAGGTTGTTGAAGTAAAGCCTTCAGCAGCACAAATTAACCGCGATATGCCGATTATTTTTAATGGCAATCAGGTTTGGCCGCAATAATTCAAGCTTCATTTACGCTTGAAAAGAAAAATGATCGCAGGCGCATAAAGAGCGCCCGTGATCGGCTCATCAAATGTACTAGAAGATATGATGTATTTGGGTGATATAAGCTTTTAATGAGGTAAGACCATGCCACAACTATTTTCACAAAAAACAGCAACAACTATTTTTACTTTGGCTGTACTTTGCTTGGCTTCTGTGAGTCATGCGCATGATGCCGGGGCTACTATGGACCCTGAGGGTAATATCGCAAGTTTTACTGGGTATGCGCAAGTTACCTGCTTTAATGATGGAAATGGACCTGCCCATCGTTTGGTTGCCAGTGTTCAAGATACTTCGCAGTCACAAGCAAATTTATTAGTGAATTTACAGATTATTAAAGGGGCCAATGCAATCAGTACGACTGATCCCGTTTCTGGCGATGGAGCCTTTAGTCCCGAAGTCAGTGTGGCTGGCGGAGAGGGTGTATATCTTTTGCTTGTGAATAAAACGGGTCCGGGCCCACGTTCGTTTATTGTGTCATATCATTGTATGACAGTCGATAATGCTCATACAGGCACGGATATTAGGGTTAATCAATTTCAGTAATGACTATTACTTGTTTGTGTCATAGTGTTATTGGCTCATCAAGGTGTTTGCTATGAAAAAAATTAAATTCTTTTATTTTGCTATTGCGTTGTTAATCATGTTTGCAAATCCGTCTTTTGCGGAGCATTTGGATCAAGCATCAGCTTCGTGTCGTTTGACTACGTTGGATGGAGATCCGACTTATGATTTGCAAGAATTAAAAGGCAAAGTGGTATACATGGATTTTTGGGCCTCATGGTGTCCGCCGTGTATAAAATCTTTCCCTTTTTTGAATCAGTTGGACCAGGACTTGAAGGATAAAGGTTTGCATGTGGTTGGTATTAACCTGGATGAGAAAGTGGCCGATGCGCAAGAATTTCTTGCGAAAAATCCAGTGGACTTTTCGATCGTGGCTGATCCCAGTAAACAATGTGCCAAAGAATTTGAGTTAATGGCGATGCCAACGTCCTATTTGATTGATCGCAGTGGTAACGTTCGTCACATTCATCAGGGATTTCGTTCAGGTGAATCAGAAGAATTGCGTGCTTTGATTACGCAACTATTGCAGGAGTAACACTAAGTGTCGAGATTTGCAGTATTTACGACTCTGATGATTAAACGAAATAATCACGTTATAATTGTGAGCTATTTTATACTGGCAGTGTTGTGTATTGTTTTGACGGGTTGCGTGAGCGTGGCGCCCTGGGAACGCGGTAATCTGGCAAAAACACAAATGGAAGTCGATCCTTATCCTCTGCAAAGCGAGATCCAGTCCCACAACTATAGCAGCCGGGAGGCGGCGCCCAGTCATAAATCTTCTTCTGGTGGTGGGGGGTGTGGCTGTTATTAAAGCCAGATCCTTCCCGGAATGGCTATTGAGGTAAACACAATTTGCACCGAAACAGTAAGCCTCAACGTCAACGTGGGATTCGGCCATGCTCCAACACGAAATTAGCACCTTCAGAAAAATCAAGGAATGCACTCCAAGCACTGACTTCCGCAGCCTTGGTTTTGCCCGGTTTATTAATGACGCCGGGGTCTGCCGCAGGACAAGATCGAGTCAATTTCCAATATAGCCGCTACCAGGAAGGTGAGCGCAATCTATTTGGTGCACCGAATAATTTAAAACCCATTTCAGCAGATGTTTTACACGGCAGCGGGGTTTTTTCGCTCAACGATCGTACCAAATTCACGTTTGGATACACCCAGGATACCTGGTCCGGTGCAACACCGGTCACTATTACACCGTTGGCTACCACTGGCGGTAATCGCGTGCGAACTGCGTTTGGAGAAGTGGTCGGCGCTTCTCCAATTCTCAACAGTAAAGTACTTTTAGACCAGGATTTAAATCCAATCGGGCGCGATCCCATTACAAAACAATTAAATGGCGGTGTTGATACCCGATCGGTATTAGTCATGTCATCTGCTTCACCGGAAACACGCCGCCAGGCAAATTTTGGTTTGAGTCATGAATGGAATGAAGCAGCGATCAATGTCGGGGGGGGATTTTCCCGGGAAAGAGATTATCAATCGAGCTTTGGCTCTATCGGTGGCCGGCTGGATTTCAATCAGAAACTGACCAGCGTTAAATGGGGTGGGGGTTATACGTCCAGTAAAATTGGCGCGATTCTTGATCATGATTCATCGCCCTATATCACCAAAACGGCGTATGAACAGCAGATTGTAAGACGAGGTGGCTCGGAGATATTGCGAGGGGAACGGCAAGATTGGGTCTCGAATATTGGATTAACGCAGGTTTTGAACAAAAATGCATTGATCGACGCCAATATCGGTTATACGCATAGTTCTGGTTTCCTGGAAAATCCTTATAAGGCAACCTCGGTCATTTTCATTGATCCGGATAAATTAAATAATAGTTTAATTGAGGGGGATGTACGCGCATTGCTCGAACAGCGCCCGAATATTCGCAATCAAGTCGCTTTAAATGCCAAATACATTCAATATATTAATTCGTTCAATGCGGCGATGCATTTGGGTTACCGGTTATCGGTCGACGATTGGGGTGTGAATACGCATACGTTCGATGCGAGCTGGGTGCAACCGATTGGCAGTGGGTGGACCTTGACACCCCGAATTCGCTATTACTCGCAGGATTCTGCCAGTTTCTATCGCCCCTATTTGTTTTCTCAACAGGCGTTCAGCAAGCAGGAAATCGATAGTTTGGGACGGAAGGTCTGGATTGATACTAATAATCCAACGAAACAGTATTTCGGCGACTCATTATTTGATTTGGTGGATCAGAATGGCAATTCAGTGGATGGGTTTGCAGTAGGCGCTCGGGAGAAAACAATATCTTATGACGCTGGAAAATTGCCTGATAATTTCTCTAGTGATCATCGCCTAGCCGGATTTGGCGCACTCAGCGGTGGTGTGGTATTGAGTAAAATGCTCGGCAAAGGCGTCGCGCTGGAAGCCGGTTTTGAATACTATACCCGTGCTAGCTCGATGCAGATCGGCAGTGGCGGGAATAACAGTTTTGCTGATTTCGATTACTATGTGGCGAATGCGGCGATAAAGTTTGATATTGATTCGACGACTTCCCTGCCGATGGGGGGGGCTGGCGGTTCTTCCACATCGCACGCGCATGCTTCGCAGCATCATCATGCCTTGCCTCCCGCAGGGGTCATGTTTGGCCACATGCTCGACAAACCGGGGGATTTCATGGCTGGATATCGATTTATGTATCAGTGGACCGGTGGTTCTATGATGCATGGTACGCATAAGGTGAGTGATCAAATGATAGTTGATCAGGGTTGCAGCAGCGAACCTTGCCGGTTTACGCCGACATTCATGGATATGCGCATGCACATGGTTGATCTCATGTATGCTCCGACTCGTTGGCTCAATGTCATGTTGATGCCGACATTCATGGATATGGATATGGATTTGCGCAGATTGAGCGGAGCTCCACCCCCTACACCAGGCGTGCATGAACATACGGGGGTGTCCGGACATGAAACCGGTGCCGTTGGCGATACTTATTTTTCTTCGCTAATCAAATTGCTGGATATTCCAGGCCACCGTGTGCACGCGAATCTTGGTTTCAGTGCGCCGACTGGAAAGGTGGATATCAAACTGCGCCGCATTGCTCAGATTGACGGCGGATTGATCCACTTTGGCATGCAGCTGGGTAGCGGCACCTGGGATTTTACCCCGAGTCTGACTTATGCGGGTGAACATAGTCGTTGGTCGTGGGGTACGCAATTGAGCGGTATCAAGCGTTTAGAAGCACAGAATAAATCAGGCTATCGCTTGGGAGACCAGTTTCAGGCGACAACCTGGGGCGGCTACGATTTGACACAATGGCTGACTGCCACAGTACGTGGTGCATACACATGGCAAGATGCGATACATCGGGATTTTAATCAATTCAACGCGCGCATCGGCCCGATGGATTTTCCATCCAATTATGGCGGGCAATTTTTTGATATGGGGTTCGGTGTCAATGCGCAGATTCCTCGCGGGCGTTTTGCCGGACACCGACTCGGAGTCGAATGGTTGCAACCGGTCAGGAACGATTTAAACGGATATCAGCTTAATCGGCAGGGCATGCTGTCGGCGACCTGGAGTTATCAGTTTTAAACGAGTTGAGTCATTCAAATAATAATTCATTGGCGTGTGATTTGTGATGGCGCAATTGAAGTACTATCACTATGATTTTAGCGCAATGGGATCGCCTTGCTCGATTCAGCTTTATGCCAGTCATGAAGAAAAGAGTAAGCGCGTTGCCAAATTGATCATGGACGATGTACATCGTCTGGAAACAAAATATTCTCGTTATCGAACAGACAGTTTTTTATCCGATATAAACCGCGTCGCAGCACAGGGTGGTCACATTCGCGTGGATGATGAAACTGCCGGATTGCTCGATTATGCTGACACATGTTATCAGCAAAGCGATGGCTTGTTTGATATCACCTCCGGAATTCTGCGTCGCGCCTGGAATTTTAAATCGGGAAATATACCTGATGCAAAAATTATTCAATCCCTTCTGAATAAAATCGGTTGGCAAAAAATTGACTGGCAGCGTCCAGTTCTGCGATTCACTGCTGTGGGCATGGAAATTGATTTTGGCGGTGTGGTCAAGGAATACGCTGTCGATCGCGCTGCTGCGCTATGCTGGGATGCCGATATTCATCATGGACTGATCAATCTGGGGGGCGATATCAGAGTTATCGGTCCGCACCAAGATGGCAGCCCTTGGCGTGTAGCTATCCGCCATCCACGTAATCCGGAAGGTGTATTGCAAACACTGTTATTGCACTCTGGAGCATTGGCCAGTAGCGGGGATTATGAGCGGTGCATTACGCTGAACGGTACTCGGTATGGTCACGTGCTTAACCCAAAAACCGGTTGGCCGGTGCATTTTATGGCGGCGGTCAGCGTGCTGGGTGAATTCTGTGTGGTTGCCGGCAGTGCGTCGACCATTGGCATGCTGAAAGGAGAGGATGGAGCCGAATGGCTCAATACTTTAGGCTTGCCACACCTGTGGGTAAATGTGAATGGGGAATCCGGGGGGTCGTTGATGGCGTAAGCAGAAAAATATGATTTGGCTCTACCTATTTTCTAAAAAATGATTAAACTGCTAGGATTTGATCAAATTTATCAATGAGTCATTTTATGAAAACAAGGTATTTTAATTTAGCCAAATTGATCAGTGTTGCTGCGCTGGTTTTTTCTGTATCTACAGTCACAGCGCAACCGGAAGAATGCGCCAATCTGACAGCACCCGTTACGGTTATTGAATCCAATGGGTTAGTGTGTTTACAAAAAATCATCGTGACCGATTCATTGGGCGATCAATTATATAAAGCATCGTTACAGTGGTTGGGTGCAGATAATCCGAACCGATTTTTATTGTTGAGCGCAGAATTGGATGATGCTTTCGATATGCATAGCCCAAAATTCTCTTTTCTCAATGGCGTGTTGACCTTACCTAAAGTTGATGTTCCGATGCTTTATGGAACCGAGCGCTATACGGTTAATTTAACCTGGGTGACCGATGCGGATGATGCGACAGTGGATGCCGTGTCAGTGTTTGAACTGAATTCGGTCGCGCTGTACAACAATCCCGATTATGTGCCCAATGTCACTTGGAAACCCTATGGCATGTTGTTTCCTGAAGAACGGCGTGCGGTTGACTTGCTGATACGATCTATTCCCTATGCGCAACTTGCGAATGCAATCTATGATTTTGATAACGTTGAGGTAGGTTCCTGGGAATTGATTAGGTCCACTGGAACAAACTCAGGAATGGATGCAGGTGTTTATAGAAACCGCGAAACCGAAGAATTAGCCCTGGTATATCGCGGTACTGAAACTTGCGATTTCCCTTGTTCATTTAAGGAGCTGGAAGATACTGCACGGGATACCATAGCGGATGCAGCCATCGGCACGGGTACGGTCAGCGACCAATTTAAAGATGCCTTTAGATTTGCTCAGGATGTACTCATTCAACATCCCGATGAGAAAATTACAGTGGCAGGGCATTCTTTAGGGGGTGGACTAGCACAAGCGATTGGTGCTGTTCTGGGATTGGAAACATTTGCATTTAATTCTTCGCCCGTTCCAGATCATTTTTTTGATACATATACTATTTCGCTTACCAACGAGCAGCTGCGAGAATTAATTTATGTGATTTCCGATATTCATGACCCGGTTTCTAATACCGATAAAACTGGAAAGATATATTTAGATTCTCATCATGTAACCCCACTGATTCAATTTAATTTTGATTTGCTGGAAATTTTACCTGATCGTAATGTCGATTTGGAAGATTTGAGGTTTGGCCGGCATAGCATTGCCAGACTCATTGATAATGCGACTAATCTTATGGCTATATATCAGGACGGGTGGTAATCGGGTATTACGTTCAAGCGTTAAAATTACATCGTTCAGTAACGGATTGTTTTTCTGTAAATATGATAGCAACCTAATGATTTTAATAAGAATTTAATAGAATAATTAATTATGAATTAGTTGGATAGTTGCAATTTATTTCTTGGCTTCATGTCTGATAGGGATATCGTGAATCAATAAGAGAATGCATCATGACCACTATTCGCTCCCCCGCAGTCGCCAGTTTGTTTTACCCTGCAGATGCACAGCAGTTAAGGCTGAATGTGAAATCTTTACTTGCGAAAGCGGACGGACATGATTTCAAGCCAAAAGCATTAATCGTTCCGCACGCCGGATATCAGTATTCAGGTGCTATCGCGGCAACGGCTTATGCTACTTTACGTGCGGTCGCCGCAAATATTCAGCGTGTTGTATTGTTAGGACCCGTGCATCGAGTCGCTATATATGGCCTGGCTTTGCCAGGTGTGGATGTTTTTACTACACCGCTGGGCAGCGTAGAAGTGGATACGCATTGGGTCAATTTAATCAATCATTTGCCGCAAGTGAGTGTCAGCAAAGCTGCGCATGTACTGGAACATTCCCTTGAAGTACAACTCCCGTTCTTACAAAGTATACTCGATGAGTTTACCTTACTGCCATTGGCGGTGGGTATGGCTTCAGCCGTAGAAGTTGCCGAAGTATTAGATTATCTGTGGGGTGGTGAAGAAACGTTGATCGTGATCAGCTCTGACTTGTCACATTACTTACCTTACGCAACTGCACAGCATATCGACTATCAAACGGTGCAATCAATATTGCAATTACAGCAACCGATTGCACCAGATCATGCCTGTGGAAGCGTAGCGATCAATGGTTTTATTATTTCTGCACAGAAACACCAATTGATGCCGCATTTGTTGGATTTGAGGAATTCCGGAGACACTGCGGGAGCGCGTGATCAGGTCGTCGGTTACGCAGCTATTGCATTTGACCAAGGGAGGTATGCTCATGTCGCTTGATAACAATCAGCAAGGGAAGATTTTGCTACAAATTGCACGTGCAGCTATTACTCGCGCTTTGCATGTTCCCTGCACAGCGGTGGCAGTGGAGGAAAATATGTCTTGGCTTCGCAAGCCGGGAGCAACATTTGTCACTTTAACCCAATGTAGTGAATTACGAGGCTGTATCGGTTCTCTGCAAGCGTGTGATCCATTGCTTGAAGATGTCAGCAATAATGCCATCCTGGCTGCATTGTACGATCCTCGTTTTTTGCCGCTGGTGGAGGATGAACTCGATACGATAGCGGTCGAAGTTTCGTTGCTATCACAATTGCAACCACTGGATTTTACCAGTGAAACCGATGCACTGGCACAATTGCGTCCGAATATTGACGGTATCGTGTTCAATTGTGGGTCTCATCGTAGTACGTTTTTGCCCCAGGTATGGGAGAGCTTGCCTCAACCCCAACAATTTCTCGCCAAGTTAAAATTGAAAGCTCGATTATCTGAGGATTTTTGGTCTGAAGAGATCCAGTTATCTCGATATACCGTTAGCAAATGGCGGGAAATAGAGGGTTCCAAGGAGTGCACACATGGATGAACCAATTAGTGCCACGCAACAACATCCAGCCAAATATTGGCATTTTCTTGACGATGGCCGGATTCAGTGCGATTTATGTCTGCGTGATTGCAAGCTGCATGATGGGCAACGTGGCGCGTGCTTTGTGCGCGGGCGTGCCGGTACTGCCATGGTGTTGACGACATATGGGCGCTCATCCGGTTTTTGTGTTGACCCCATTGAAAAAAAACCGTTAAATCAATTTTATCCGGGCAGCAGTATTTTATCCTTTGGTACGGCAGGTTGTAATCTCGCCTGCAAGTTTTGTCAGAACTGGGATATTTCCAAATCACGCAGCTTTGATAAATTGCTCGACCAGGCC
Source organism: uncultured Nitrosomonas sp. (assembly GCF_902826915.1). Classification (GTDB taxonomy): domain Bacteria; phylum Pseudomonadota; class Gammaproteobacteria; order Burkholderiales; family Nitrosomonadaceae; genus Nitrosomonas. Next base: position 21,989 of record NZ_CADEGP010000004.1, on the reverse strand, counting down.
AATCCGGAAGCTATTGCACGCTGCGCACAGCAATATGGTTGCAAAAGTGTTGCATTTACATACAACGATCCGGTGATTTTTGCCGAATATGCGATGGATGTAGCAGATGCCTGTCACGCTGTGGGTGTCAAAACAGTTGCAGTGACCGCGGGGTATATTCATGCGCAATCGCGCCGGGATTTCTTTGCAAAAATGGATGCTGCCAATGTTGATCTTAAGGCATTTACCGAAGAATTCTATGTCAGGCAAACCGGATCACATCTGCAACCGGTATTAGACACACTAAAATACCTGCGGCATGAAACCGATGTATGGCTTGAGTTGACGACCTTGTTGATTCCTGGTTTAAATGATTCAAATCAGGAAATCAGCGCGATGAGTGAGTGGATCTTTAAAGAACTGGGGGCCGATGTGCCGCTGCATTTTAGTGTGTTTCATCCGGATTACAAATTGGTCGACATACCGCAAACACCGACTGAAACCGTAGTCAGGGCACGCAATATTGCGCTGAATGCCGGCTTAAACTATGTGTATACCGGCAATGTGCATTATACCGAGGGCGATTCCACTTTTTGCCCATCCTGCGATAGTGAATTAATCGTGCGTGATTGGTATGAAATTAAGCAATATCATTTAACTGCGGACGGACGTTGCACAAGTTGCGGTGCTACAATTGCAGGTCATTATGGTCAATCTGTCGGTCAATTCGGTAGGCAGCGTATTCCGGTCAGAATTGGAGAAACAGTATGACTGCGTTAATTGCCAGTCGTTCCGAATGAATTTTCAGGCAAACAAGAACAGCGGTTGCACCACATTATTTGATGCATCACACGCTGGCAGTTCAATGCTACTAGCGTTAAGGTAACTATTGCTAATCGCCTGAAATTCTTTGTTTGACTTATTTAGGCAGATTCCTTAATCATCGATGCAGGTCGTTTCTGGAGATCTTTTGGGATTCCCTCGTATATTCCTAACGTAGCACATATCTTCTGGAATTCGCTACGGATAATAGCTGGCGATCTTTTTAAGTAAGCCGCAAGAATCCGGGTATCGGTTGTTTCCAGAATGAGACTTGCTTCCAGTAATTGATGCAGAGAAGGCGTCAACAGTTTATCGCTATCCAACGCCTCAATGAGACCCGCCGCATGCATTTTTGCACGCCTTAGCTGGGCTGCTTCATAAAATGGATAGTTATTTTTGCGTAGATTAACCTGATGATTAATATCAAGTTCAATTACAGTTGGGAGTTGTTTCATCTGGGTTACTCCTTGTATAAGGTGATAATATCCAGGATAGCAAAGATATATGACAGGAATATAACAAGATACAATCTTACTTTATGCAATTACAGTTTCAATCTATCTTAAATGCAATAAAATTACAATGTGACAAATTGTCGCTCCTCTCTCGGCGCGTTTGGCCGGAAACTTGAGGAGGCTTGTTAGAATCATGCCAAACAACCCAATTGTTTGATATCCCTAATTCACTAGGGGCGATGCCGAATTTCTTTTTTCTGCTCGTATTTGACTAGCTTGGCAAGATCAAGCATTGATTCGGACAACCATTGTAGGGCGTCATCCAGCGTTAGAATTCCAATCAATTCGCCGGCATCATCGACTACTGGCAGACGCCGGATAGTTTTGCGGCGCATTAATTCGATCGCTTCATGTGCTTCGGTGTTTTCTTTTATGGTAAATATATCCGGCGCCATAATATCGCCCACTGTAATTACTGTTTCGTCCAATTCTGTTGCCATAACTTCGACAATCAAATCACGATCCGTGACTATCCCTATTGGTACTGCGCGGCCATTGGGTTTGTCGATGACGATGACGGCACCCACATGAAACTGACGCATCAGTTTGGCAGCTTCTTGAACGGTTTCATCCTGTTGAATTACAACTACTTCGCGATTACAAATTTCACCGATAGTCATTTGATGCCCCTTTCTTGTTATCTGAATAAGACAGCTGTATGAATCAATTAATGCGACTCATTAACGTGTATAAAGTTCTCTACTTGGTTAAATGGATACTTGAGTTTTTCATTTTCCTCAAAATGATGAATCACATTTATAATTTCATTATGGTGTGTGTTTCGTGTATTCATGATCAATTTCCTTAGAAACAACGGATTTAATTTGGGCCTAATGCTGTCTATTCACTCTATTCGGAATAAGAGTTATTTAATCTCTTCCGGGTTTAATTCCTCGCTGCTTGCGGCGGGGTGCTTTATTAATAGACCACTACTTGGTATATCTTGATCGCTTTGATGATTTTGTCAAGCGCTTCAGTAGTCCCAATTTCCGCGATTGAATTTTGACGAAGTAAGAGGCAGAACGTTTTAGCCTGGATTTTGTGGGTACCGGTTAGCTCAGGGAGGACGAATGGCGAGAAAACGGTTCGACACGGCCAGCCGGACAGTGAAGTTCGTAAATTTCCGGAATTCCAGACGAGTGCCGCTGGGCGGAAGCGATTCTACCGGGGTGGTGAAGCAAGAGCAGGGAACAGGCTACGGAGCCAGCGCTTGCGCCAATTGGTAGTTTTCACAACGAGATATATTAGCGCTCCGGCGTGACGCACGACCTTGCCCGGCAGATGAAACAAGCGCCAGCGCACCGAGCTAGATCCGGGCGGGCAAGTATTTCGAGAATGCTACATTTCTCTCAAGTTTTTGCATGCAAGTTTTAGCGAAATCAGCAGGGGTTTGACTCTTAAGTTTTGCATGCCTTCGAATACGATTGTGAAACACCTCAATATATTCAAACGCTATTTTCTTGCTTCAGCTCTGGTTTTAAATTTATAGTGATGTAAACATTCATTTTTCAATGTGCCAAAGAAGCTTTCCATTGGCGCATTATCCCAGCAATCACCTTTACGACTCATCGAGGTTTTCATTTTAAAACTTATTTGTAGCGCCCTGTAGGCTTTTGAACAATATTGACTACCACGATCGGAATAATGTAGCAAACCAGCGCCTGGCTTTTTACGCCAACTTGACCAGGTCAACCACAAGGAGTTGTGGAAAGTTTATATGGAAAAGCGGATCGTATTGTATGTTTGTCATCTCCATCGGATTTCTATGCGGTTGGTTAGTATTATTTGAGTTTTCCGCAAGTGAGCGATGAAGAAGTGATCGCTTGTTTTATCAACTCAACTAAGTCAGAAATTAATTAACTGTAATCCGCCAAGATTGCATTTGCGTGAATTCTCCGAAGTGAACCATAATCGCGAATATTAATCGAATCGTTCATTCACTTTGGTTTTACTTACTCATGACGATTGACCTATGTATTTCGACAAAATCTATAGACTACAAACAGGCGTAAGTTTTAAAGTTTCAACGCTTGCTTTACAAGAATTGATTGCCAGCGCCATCAATGGACAAAAATTCTCTGAGCTGGAAAGCATACGCAGCACGACAGATCTGCATGATTACTTGTCGGTCATTATTTGCGATGGAGCTGAAGGCTTAATTATTAGACGACAGCGTTGGTTAGATCAGAAAATTAAATCTGCCTTAACTGCAGGGTATCCAGTCTCATTCCATAGTTTCTGCAATCTTTTCTGGCGTAATCTTGATGAAGATGATCCAGATGGAGATGAATGGCACCAATTAATGGCGAGCGATCAATTCTATTTGCAATTAACTATTCTGCTCAATAAGTTGCGCATAGTGGAACGGAGTCTGCTGCAGTGCAAGGAAATGATTCCAGATTTGTTTCTGGGGTCAACCTGAGAACTGATGGGGGTATTAATGATTAGAGTATTCAAGACCGCATTGCAAAATGTATTAGTTGTTAACGAAGATTATTGGTTTAAAGTATTTTTCCATCGATATTCTCAAGATGGACGTTCCTTGTGTCCATGATATGATGAATTCCATTGATCGCTCGGTATTCAGATCCGAACTAATAAATACAGTGACTCGATGACCCGGGCATCTCGGAAGAATTGGAGCTGAAGGTTTGTTTAGTTCTAGCATGGTTGTATACAGTATTGTACTCGAGTTTTTCTTCTGTTATCAGGCCACAAATAACTGACAAATTGCTCAGTTAACTAGTGCAGTAAAAAACACCATATTTTTAACTCATTATCATTTTTATCGTGTAGTCAAAATTCCTACATTGCGATAAGAAGATTACCTAGCTTCGTTTAAGCCTAACTTCCATTTACTTCCATTGCGTCATAATTGAAAATGTCACCTCACGAATGCGTGTTTTCGATTAAATATTATTTATTTAAGAGGTGATTAAATGCAAACAGATCAAATGTTGAATGAGATCCGAGATATCAACTTAAGCTATCTATTGCTTGCAAAGCAGATGTTGCATGATGATACGGTATCTGCCATGTATCGGCTGGGCATTAATCAGGATTTGGCGGATATCCTAGATAAGTTAACTTCTGCACAGCTAATTAAAATGGCCGCGTCAAATATGCTGCTTTGTCGTTTCCGTTTTGATGATCGTTTGATTGCCGAGATGTTATCCAGTGATAATCGTGAGCAATCTATCGCTAAGTCGCATGCAGCTATTTTGATGGCTGGTAAACCTGCCGAAGCTGTAGCGTAGAAGTAAATATAGAAAGAGGGCAATAGCATGCGCAATCGAAGCATTATCACCGAGGCTAAGCAAATTCAACTGGCGACTGAATTGATTCAATTAGGGGCTCGATTACAAGTATTGGAAATGAACACTGATCTGAGTCGTGAAAGATTAGTCAAGTTATATAAAGAAATTAGAGGGGTGTCGCCTCCCAAGGGCATGCTGCCTTATTCGGAAGATTGGTTTATAAGCTGGCAGCCAAATATGCATTCTTCACTGTTTATAAACATATACAATTATGTGACAGAAAATACAGGCGTTAAAGGTATTAATGCATTAATTAAAAGTTATAGGCTTTATGAAGAGCATGTTAAGGTCAATCAGCTAGAAAAAGTATTAAGCTTAACGCGTGCGTGGACTTTAGCGCGTTTTGTCGAAAGTGGCGTGTTGTGCATAGCGCCTTGTGTGAAATGCCACGGCAAGTATGTAGTACACACACTGGAAATTCACTCCAATCACGTCTGTGGATTGTGCAATGTACCCTCACGAGCTGGAAAAACTAAAAAAGCAGCAATGATGGCCGCGCTTCATTAATAAAAAATATAAATCTACTGGATCTGATGGTCTTATTTCAGCAGATTTTTCATTCGACTTAATGCCTGCTTTAGATTTTCCATTGAGGTGGCAAAAGATAGTCGCACATAACCTTCACATCCAAATGCGGAACCTGGAACCACAGCGACTCCGGCTTTCTCCAGAAGATATTCGCTATATACAATATCATTGGGTGCGCTTATCAGGTTTTTTTTAAATAACGCATCAACTGACTGGCCAGCATCTGCGAATGCATAGAATGCACCTTGCGAAGGCAAACACCGCATGCCATTGATTTGATTCAATTGTTCAGCCATAAAGATATTGCGTTCTTTGAACGCTGTCACCATTGGATTGATACACGATTGATCCCCATTGAGTGCCGCTTCTGCGGCTGCCTGTGAAATAGAGCTTGGATTCGATGTGCTTTGCGATTGAATATTTTCCATGGCTGAAATGATGTGTGCAGGCCCACCGCAATAACCGATTCGCCATCCTGTCATTGAATAAGCCTTGGAAACACCATTGAGAACGATGGTTTGAGGCAATAAATCAGGGCAGGCATTGGCGATATTCCAAAATCGTTCTCCAGTAAGCAGGATGTGTTCGTACATGTCATCGGTAGCAATGAGAATTTTGGGATGTTTGCGTAAAACTTCGCCTAGTGCTTTGAGTTCATCAAAAGTATAAACAGCTCCAGTCGGATTGCTGGGGCTGTTGATGACAAACATTTTTGTTTTGGGTGTAATGACCGCCTCCAGTTGCTGTGCGGATATCTTGAAACTCTGCTCGATGCCGGTATCGATGAACACAGGCTTACCTTCAGCAATAAGCACAATGTCAGGATAGGAAACCCAGTAGGGTGCCGGGATAATCACTTCATCACCCGGATTGATTACGGATAATACTAAGTTAAAGAAACTCTGCTTACCTCCACAGGAAACTAAGATTTGTTTGGAGTCAAAATCAAAATTATTTTCACGTTTAAACTTTGCCACAATGGCGTTTTTTAAACCAGGTGTTCCACCGACGGGGGTGTATTTTGTTAGGCCTTTGTTGATCGCAGCTATCGCAGCATCTTTGATATGTTGAGGAGTATCAAAGTCAGGTTCACCTGCGCCCAATCCTATAATATCTTTACCTTCAGATTTGAGCTTGGCGGCACGCGCAGTAACAGCAAGGGTGGGAGATGGTTTGATAGCTTGAACGCGACTAGAGAGTTCCACAAAAATCCTCGCACTAAAATAAATAGAACGACATGTTAGAATGGTATAAAAGCATAAATGTTTAGTCGGAATTATACCTGTGATCGTAACCTTCCCCAATAGTCCGTTCAAATTACATCAGACATTTGCGCCCGCAGGAGATCAACCTGCAGCTATTACGCAACTAATTGAGGGGATGAATGATGGACTTGCGTTTCAAACATTGCTGGGAGTTACCGGATCGGGGAAAACCTATACGATAGCTAACATGATTGCCCATTCAGGGCGTCCGGCAATTTTAATCGCGCCAAACAAAACGCTGGCAGCGCAACTGTATGCAGAGATGCGCGAATTTTTCCCAGAGAACGCCATCGAGTACTTTGTTTCTTATTACGATTACTATCAACCCGAAGCGTATGTTCCTGCGCGTGATTTGTTTATTGAGAAAGATTCCAGCATCAATGAGCATATCGAGCAGATGCGCCTATCTGCAACAAAATCCTTGCTGGAGCGCGATGACGTCATTATTGTGGCCACCGTGTCATGTATCTACGGTATCGGCGATCCGGTGGATTATCATGGCATGATTCTACATTTGCGCAACGGTGAGAAAATTTCTCAGCGTGACGTCATAAAGCGTTTGACCGAAATGCAATACGATCGTAATGAGTTGGAATTCAAACGTGGGGTATTTCGCGTCCGAGGGGATGTGGTGGATGTTTTTCCGGCGGAAAATTCGGAAGCTGCGATAAGGGTGTCACTATTCGATGATGAAGTGGATAGCCTGTCATTATTTGATCCGCTGACCGGCCGTATACTGCAAAAAATATCGCGCTTCACCGTCTACCCGTCCAGTCACTATGTTACACCGCGAAGTACCACATTGCGTGCAATGGAAACTATCAAAAATGAACTGCGCGAGCGACTGGAATATTATTATCAGGAGCATCGCCTAGTTGAAGCCCAGCGTCTCGAGCAGCGAACCCGATTTGATCTGGAAATGCTCAATGAATTAGGGTTCTGTAAAGGTATTGAAAATTACTCGCGCCATCTTTCCGGAAAAAAGCCCGGAGAACCGCCGCCGACCTTGCTCGATTACTTGCCATCCAATGCATTGATGATTATTGACGAAAGCCATGTCACGGTGCCGCAGATCGGAGGCATGTATAAAGGTGATCGATCGCGCAAGGAAAATCTGGTGAATTATGGTTTCCGCCTGCCATCCGCGTTGGATAATCGTCCGCTGCGTTTTGAAGAATTTGAAAAAAGGATGCCGCAGACTGTTTTTGTGTCGGCAACGCCTGCGAATTATGAACATCAACATAGCGGGCAGATTGTGGAGCAGGTGGTGCGGCCTACCGGGTTGGTCGATCCGATGATAGAGGTACGTCCAGTAGCGACCCAAGTCGATGATTTAATGTCTGAGGTCAGTTTGCGTACAGCCAAGAATGAACGTGTACTGGTTACCACGCTGACTAAACGCATGGCAGAAGATTTAACCGACTATTTTTCCGAACATCAAATCAAGGTGCGGTATCTGCATTCGGATATCGATACGGTAGAGCGAGTTGAAATTATCCGTGATTTACGACTGGGACAATTTGATGTGCTGATCGGAATTAATTTGTTGCGCGAAGGATTGGATATCCCGGAAGTTTCCCTGGTTGCGATACTGGATGCCGATAAGGAGGGTTTCTTGCGCTCGGAGAGGTCATTGATTCAAACCATCGGCCGCGCTGCTCGTCATATCAACGGCACCGCCATTCTCTACGCTGATACCATCACCAAATCCATGCGTGCTGCGATTGATGAGACGAATCGCCGACGCCAGAAGCAAATAGACCATAATTTGCAGCATCAAATTACTCCTCGATCGGTACACAAGAGGATTAAAGATCTTATCGATGGCGTTTATAACTATGAATCATCGCAGCAAAACCTCAAAGCTGCACAAGCACAGGCGCGCTATGATGTCATGAGTGAAACGCAATTAGCCAAAGAAATTCAGCGTGTTGAGAAGAAAATGCTCAGTGCTGCGAAGAATCTGGAATTCGAACAAGCAGCACTCTATCGAGATGAGCTGAAAAGCCTGAAGAATAAGCTATTAATCGGCTTTTCAGATGTGACTTAGACAGGTTATTTTTTAATTTCTGTAGAAGTAACAAAAACAATGGTGCTGAATGTGCGATTCAAAGTCTTGCTGGTAAAGTTGCTCATGGTCATACTTCCAGAGTAGCGAATATGATCGCCTTTATTAACCTTGGTTGTGGGTGCAGCAATCCAGAATTTATGACCGCTATTTTCCAGTTCCATATAAGTGTAACCGGCCGCGTCCATTGTGTTGATAACAATTCCTTCATTATCAGGCATTCTTTCTTTGGATTCTTGTGCATTTTGCGGTTCATGGTGCAGAGCCATGACATTGGCAGGATTGAATAACGAGCATCCGAGCAGGATGATGAGGGATAAAAATGAAATTTTCATGAGACTCCATAGTGATTATTGTTAGCTGCAGTATGATACACCCCTGCATTATTTAGTTCCAACATCGGAAGCTAGAGTTGAGAATCTATCCTGGCGCACTTTTTCAAAAAAGCAAATAGCCGCCGCCGCCGCAACGTTCAGAGATTCAGTTTTGCCAGGCATTGTAATAGAGATATTCGTCTGTGCTGCTTGTATCATTTCTGTAGATAACCCTGCGCCTTCATTTCCAAATATGAAAGCTGTGGGTCCAACCAATGAAATTTCAAAAAGACTCTGCTTGGCTTGTATGGATGTGGCAACCACAGTTCCCATGAATTTCTGCGCAATTTGTTTCAAATCACTATTCTCATGAATGTGCAAAAAGAAATGAGCACCCATCGCAGCCCGTAATGTTTTGGGAGACCAGGCGTCAGCACAGTGTTTTGAAAGATAAATATTACTGGCGTTGGCGGCGGCGGCCGAACGTAATATTGAGCCCATATTTCCAGGATCCTGAATGGCCTCCAACAGAACACTCAGAACTGCTTTTTTGCGATGATTTACTTTCTGCAATATAGGTTTTGAGATAAGTGCGAGAATCCCTGTGGGTGTTTTGACTGGAGATATTACACGAAATAACGAATCGCTAATGATGGTTATTTTAGGAGGCTTGTGACCAAAAAGCATGTCGATGAAATGTTTGTTATCGGCAAAATAAAATTCGCTAACGATCAGATTTTCGGGGTTTCCTAGTATCGAGCTATAAATTTGAATGAGATGAATGCCATCAAGAAGCGTCAGACCAGTTTTCTTACGATATTGCGATGATCCTTCCAACTGGATCAGTTGTTTGATGAGCGGGTGGTCGCGCGAAGTAATAACTGGCATAAGTGAATCCCGCAGGTGTCGAAACTATCGCAGTAAAATCGTATCATTATTGATTTTTATAACGATATTCTGCCGATAATGCATGTGCTTGTAATCCCTCCCCGGTTGCAAGTATCGATGCAATTTCTCCCAACTTCGCTGCGCCCTGTTGCGAGACTTGGATCAAGCTACTGCGTTTTTGAAAATCATACACACCCAATGGAGAAGAGAAGCGCGCGGTTCTTGATGTTGGCAATACATGATTAGGGCCGGCGCAATAATCTCCTAGCGCCTCACAAGCATTGCGACCCATAAAAATAGCGCCGGCGTGGCGGATTTTAGCAACCCATTTTTCCGGTTGCTCGAGGGATAATTCCAGATGTTCAGGTGCGATTCGGTTGGCGATAACACAGGCTTCATCCAAATCTTGCACCTGAATCAAAGCACCGCGATTTTCCAGTGAAGCACGAATGACCTCCTTGCGAGGCATTTCTGCCAACAGGCGGCTCAGGCTGTGCAATACCTGGTCAAGAAATTCAGCATGGGGTGATAATAATATCGACTGGGCTAACTCATCATGTTCGGCTTGAGAAAACAAATCCATCGCAATCCAATCCGGATCGGTTTGGCCATCGCAAATGACTAAAATCTCAGATGGTCCGGCGACCATGTCGATGCCAACGATGCCGAATACCCGCCGTTTGGCAGCGGCGACATAGGCATTGCCGGGGCCGACAATTTTATCCACCGGCGGTATGGTTTCGGTACCATACGCTAACGCAGCGACAGCTTGAGCACCGCCGATAGTGAATACGCGATCCACTTGGCTAATAGCCGCTGCTGCCAGAACCATGTCATTTCTTTCGCCATCCGGTGTTGGAACCACCATGATTAATTCTTCTACACCGGCGACTTTGGCTGGAATGGCATTCATCAAAACCGAAGAAGGGTAAGAAGCTTTCCCGCCAGGAACATAGAGCCCAACGCGATCCAGCGGCGTTATTTTTTGGCCAAGTAACGTACCTTCCGAATCGGTATATTGCCATGAGCTCATTAACTGCTTCTCATGGTAGCTGCGAACCCGCTCGGCCGCTTTTTCCAAGGCAGTTCGTTGGTTTGACGGCAAACCACTCAGCGCTTGCTGCAGCTGGTTCTGCGTGAGCTCAAAGTCCTTGCCGGAAGTTGCCGACAGTCTGTCAAACCGGTTGGTATATTCGATCAGAGCGGCATCTTTGCGCTGTTTAATATCGGCAAGAATTTTCGCCACGGTCAATTCGACGGCATCATCCTGTGCACTCTCGAATGCTAGAAGTTTCTCTAATTTGGAATCAAAGTCAGCGTCTTTTGAATTAAATCGTTTTATTTCTATCATGGTTATGATGAGTGAGTGCTGGCGGATTTATGATTTGACGGCTGCAGAAAATGCATCCAATATTGGTTGAATGGTATCTCTTTTCAGTTTTAAGGCTGCCTGATTAATAACTAATCGTGATGAAATAGCCATGATTTCTTCCACCGCCTTAAGATGGTTAGCTTTTAATGTGTTACCGCTCGAAACGAGATCAACAATGGCATCTGCCAGGCCTACTAAAGGCGCTAATTCCATCGAGCCATACAGCTTGATCAGGTCGACATGCACGCCTTTGGCAGCGAAGTGTTCGCGCGCAGTTTGCACGTATTTTGTGGCAATGCGTAGCCGCGCGCCTTGTTGCACCGCGGAATCGTAATCGAAGTCTTCTGGTGCCGCCACCATCATGCGGCAGCGTGCAATATTCAGATCCAGCGGCTGATAAAGTCCTGCACCGCCATGTTCGAGCAGCACATCCTTGCCCGCGATGCCGAGATCTGCAGCGCCATACTGCACATAAGTCGGTACATCTGATGCACGCACTATGATCAAGCGTACATTCGCCCGGTTGGTGGAGAGAATTAATTTGCGTGATGTTTCCGGATTATCGAGCGTCTCAATTCCCGCAGCGTTGAGTATGGGCGCGGTGTCATCAAAAATTCGCCCTTTTGACAGGGCGATGGTGATATCAGTCATAAAAGTGGGATTATTTAAGGTTAGCTGCAGCAAAATCCCAATTAATTAGTTTATCCAGAATTGCGTTTGCATAATCAGCACGGCGATTCTGGTAATCCAAATAGTAAGCATGTTCCCAAACATCGATGGTCAATAGCGGGCGGACATCCTTTGTCAGCGGCGTTTCGGCGTTACCGGTTTTGACTAAGGCAATTTTGTCGCCATCCTGCACCAACCATGCCCAACCACTTCCAAACTGAGTGAGCGCGGCTTGAGCAAATTCCTTTTTGCAGTTTTCCAGGCTACCGAATGAAGCTTCAATTTTTTGTTTTAGTGTTGCGGATGGTTCGCCGCCACCACTTGATTTCAGGCTATGCCAATAAAACATATGGTTCCAGACTTGCGCAGCATTATTGAAAATCGCGGCCTTATCCGCTTGTCCGGCGGTTGCTTTGATGATTTGTTCCAAAGATTGTCCTGCCAGATCGCTATTTGCTAGCAGATTATTCAAGTTGTCGACATAGGTTTTGTGGTGCTTGCCATAATGAAAACTGAGTGTATTTGAAGATATTACAGGCTGCAGCGCAGTATCGGAATAAGGCAATGGGGCTAAAACATACTGCGACCCGGATTGCGCCGCTTGGGAAAAATTATCGAGGTTGACATTGGTCATAGTGCTCTCCTTATGAAATGGAACGTTAGGGTTTATTGTAATAATTTTTGCTGAATTCAATCACGATCCGAACTAATCATCAGTTGGCATGATTCGTTTCCGTGGTGAAAGTGATTTTATTGTAACCCGCCAAGCGAGCAGCTTCCATCACTGTAATGACTGATTGATGCGTAGCCTTGGCATCTGCGCTGATGATGATAAAGGGATCAGGCTGATCTTTGGCTGCGAACAGCAACGCGTCACGCAGGCTTTCAATACTGGAAAACTTGATGGGTATCCGATTGATGGTGTAATCTCCCAGTGCATTGACGGTGATGTCTATATTGTTTGGCTTGTCGATATTTTTGTCGACTTCTTCATCACTGGCTTGCGGGAGAGTGATTTCAAGTTCGGCAAATTTCGAATACGTTGTTGTCACCACCAGAAAGATCAGTATCACCAGCAGTACGTCGATCATGGGCACCAGATTGATTTCTGGTTCATCACTTTGTTTTCCACGTTGAAAATTCATTCAGAATCAAGCCATCGTTAATAGGTAAGTCAATGTTTCAAGTTTAATGCATTGAATAGTCATATCAATGTAAAAGTGCGACTGTGAATATGCTTAGTATAATACCAGTTGTCATTTTTATTAAAGCTATCGAAATAAATCAGACAATTATTGCACAGACTTATAAAATAGCCAGCCGTGTTTCAAGGCATAATCGTGCAACGAGCTATTAAGTAATTTATTTTTAAATTTAAAACCGACTGAAGTCATATGATTAAACCATTAGTTAGCGTTGTGATGGGCAGTAAAAGTGATTGGAATGTAATGCAGCATGCGGTAGCCATCCTGGATGAATTCAATATTGCGCATGAAGCCCAAGTGGTTTCAGCGCACCGCACGCCGGATTTGATGTTTCAATTCGCCGCAGAAGCCAAAGCACGCGGCATCCGCTGCATCATCGCAGGGGCAGGGGGCGCGGCCCATCTGCCGGGTATGATCGCGGCAAAGACCACCTTGCCGGTTCTGGGTGTTCCGGTGAATTCCAAGCATTTGCAGGGCCTGGATTCATTGCTGTCGATTGTCCAGATGCCTAAGGGCGTTCCTGTCGCTACCTTTGCCATCGGTGAAGCGGGGGCGGCCAATGCCGGACTATTTGCGCTTGAATTGTTGGCGGTGCACGACAGTGAATTGAGTGAGCAATTAGACCGATACCGGCAAAAACAGGCTGAATCTGTCCTGGTTTCCGAGTTGTCGAAATAATGCGCATCATGCCTGGTGCTATGCTCGGTGTCCTGGGGGGCGGGCAGCTCGGACGCATGTTCGTGCAAGCGGCGCAACAAATGGGGTATCGGGTAACCGTACTTGATCCGGCAATTGACAGTCCGGCGGGACAAATCGCGGATGACTTTGTCTGTGCCGATTATTCGGATTCTGCGGCGCTGCAAAAACTCGGTGATCAATGTGCTGCTGTTACCACTGAATTCGAGAACATTCCTGCCGAGTCAATGCACAAGCTGGTGCAATCCTGCATTGTCAGGCCGGATGCGCACTGCGTCGCGATCGCGCAAAATCGTGTATTGGAAAAACAATTTCTGGTGGCTAATGGCTTTTCCGTTGCGCCGTTTGCCATCGTCGCGCAGCCACAAGATTTGACTGCTCAGGATGTGGCGCAATTACTTCCGGGTATCCTGAAAGTCAGTCAATTTGGTTACGATGGCAAAGGACAGATGCCGGTTGTTAATCCTGACGAATTGACGGCTGCTCATGAGCAGCTTAATCACGCTGTGTGCGTGCTGGAGAAATTTCTGCCGCTCAAAAGAGAATTGTCGGTTGTAGTGGCGCGTGGTAACGATGGTCTATTGCAGACCTTTCCGGTCGCCGAGAATCAGCATATCAATGGCATTCTCGATATCAGCATCGTGCCGGCCAGAGTAGCATCAAAACTCGCGCAGCAGGCGCAAGACATGGCTTGCCAGGTGGCGGTGAAGCTGAATTATCAGGGCGTGTTGTGTGTCGAGTTTTTTGTATTGCAGGACGACATATTATTGATCAATGAAATCGCGCCGCGCCCGCATAACAGCGGGCATTATTCCATAGATGCCTGCATTACGTCACAATTTGAGCAACAAGTTAGAACATTGTGCGGGCTTCCGTTAGGAGCCACCACGCAACATAGCGCTGCGGTAATGGTTAATCTGCTGGGGGATTTATGGTGCAATGGAAAACCCGATTGGCATCGGGTGTTGCAACATCCATCGGCTAAATTGCATTTATATGGTAAAAATGCAGCGCACCTGGGCCGTAAAATGGGGCATTACACCGTATTAAGCACGGAGCTTGACAGCGCATTGCGAGAAGCCATTCATATCAAAAAACAACTAGAACATCATTGAATCCAGAGCCTATGACGCAATCATCCGCAATATTTGAAACTCACCTCAAAAGTTTGCCATTTTTACATCGTGGCAAAGTCAGGGATATTTACGCCGTTGGCGACGATCAGCTGCTGATCGTGCAAACTGACCGCTTATCGGCGTTTGACGTGATTCTGCCCACGGCGGTACCCGGCAAAGGCAAAATTCTCACCGCATTGTCCCATTTCTGGTTTCAGAAACTTGCGTATATCCTACCCAATCACCTGACGGGTATCGCACCGGAATCGGTTGTTGCTGAAAATGAACGCGAACACATACGCGACCGCGCATTTGTCATCCGACGCTTAAAGCCTTTGCCGGTCGAAGCGATTGTGCGCGGCTATGTGGTTGGTTCCGGCTGGAAGGATTATCAACAAACCGGCGCAATTTGCGGCATTCGATTACCTGTCGGATTGAAACTGGCTGAGAAGCTGCCCGGTGGCGCGATTTTTACCCCCTCCACCAAAGCACCGGCCGGTGCGCATGACGAGAACATCGCTTTAATACAAGTGGAACAGCAGTTGGGCAAACCACTCACTGAAAAAGTCAGTGAGAAAGCGATCCAGCTCTACACCGAAGCCGCCGATTACGCGCTGCAACGCGGCATCATCATCGCCGACACCAAGTTTGAATTTGGCCTGGATGATGCCGGTGAACTGTATCTGATCGACGAAGTATTGACACCCGACTCCTCGCGCTTCTGGCCTGCTGATCAGTATAGGGCAGGGCAGAATCCCCCCAGTTTCGATAAGCAATTCGTGCGTGACTGGCTGGAAACGCAGGATTGGAACAAAAAAGCGCCCGCGCCGGAATTGCCGGAAGATATTTTACGGCAGACGATGGAGAAGTATCGGGAGGCTTTGAGGTTGTTGATGACATAGCGAAATGCGATCGAAAACGGGCGATGATGGTCGCCCAAAAAATCGATACTTGAAGCCAAGTGACGATTTATGTAATTCTTGGCAAGAAGAATTCTAGACTATGGATCCGGTATCTGTTTTTTGCTGGTTGAACTGGATCAGCTAATCTGACTCAACGTTTTGTGTGATGATCATCTCGAGGTACTCGGGATAGATTAACTCCGCCACAGGCCGATTTACGGCATTTTCCACGTATTTGACTAGTAGCTGATCATGATGCGCGATGTGCTTGGTTAACCAATCAGAGAGAAAGTCGAGCACATCTTCAGGAAATTCCTGTCGTGAAGTAAGTTTACTCATCATTTTGTTTAAATCCACCAGTAGATGGGTATGCATTGCTATATGTCCCTCTATACCAAGATAATTTGTCTCGTACATAAGGTTTTCTTCGCTGGTGAAATGGAATTTAACGTACCGTTTTACTTCCTGAACTATGCGTAATACCGTTGCCTCAGGCTCGCGAGTCTTAATAGCTATGTCGAGCTTGCGAAAAAGCATGACTAACAAGCGGTGTTCTGCATCAATCAAGGGATGACCTGTTTCGTATGTTTTTTTCCATTGGATATACATTATCTAGCCTCCTTTATCATTATCGCTTTGTATTATAGGAAGAATCCCTATTTTAATATCCATCAAAGCTAAGATACTAATTATACTAGGCCCAATTTCCGCGATTCAAAAAAATGATGTAAAGGGAAGCCCCGCCAGTCTTGCGATCCGGTAGTGGAAAATGGGGTCACGTATGGAAATGGGGTCAGGTCGCAATACAAGAAAAATGAGCATAATTGTTGGAATTCGCCAATTTATCTTGGTCGACCGCACTCAATAATATGTTGATGCCAGGTAAAAAGTGATCATCTGTGCTAGTGGAATCGGCTAGGAGAAATGTTCTGGCCGATGTAACCCAGTCAATCTGAATACGCCTAATTTCCCTGCAAATCGGTGATATTAACGAATCTTCACGAAAATTTAATCTTGGTTATGTTATAAAGAATGATCTAATAAATAACGAGAGCTGCGAATTAACAAGGTGATAAGTCAGTTTTTTGTTTTTTAATAGAGGGTTATTTCCAATTAACGTACATTCAAATATAGGACATCATATTATGAAATATTCTTTTTTTGTTGTGGCGGTTTTAGCATCGTTATTCTTGGTTGCGTGCGGCGAGCCAAAGCCAGGCCAGTATCCTCCAAGCCAAGATATTCTGAAAGATCGTGATAGTGCGAATAAAGAATAATAATCAGTGAAGCTTTAGCCAGCCGTTGAAAAATGTTTTTGCCTTGCAGCAGCAATGCAGATAATTTTTCAACGGTCTGTTTTTCTGGGGGAAGTTGTGCAGGAGCCTTTTCTGCTTACGCTTCCTGCAACATTACATTGCCAACCAAGCTGATAGTCGCTTCATTGCTTTGTGCAATTTCAACCGCTAACCATTTTCGTTCAACTTCGTTGTTCGCCAAGCGCGACATTTGCAGGCTGAGCTCATCGTCTGTCGCGGAGCGTTCCAATGTCCGAGAGTAGATTGTTTGTACATATTCCGTGTCGGATAAGGCATCCAGACCGGCGCGTTGCTGGAACCAATCCAGAATCGTGTCAGGACTGATTTGCGCTTGCAGTGCTTCCCGCCCCAGTTGCCACTCAGCAATAGTGGCATTCCGGTCAAAGAAACTCTGGAACAGGCGGCCTAAAATTCCTTCGGTTGCATCGTGCGCGATCACAACGGTTTCTCCATTGTCAAAGGCAATCATTTCAGCATTTCTGAGGCTGAACATGGCGCCATTGCTCAGTTGTGTCAATTCCAGCCGATCCTCGGCAAATTCCAGATGCACACCCTCACGCGTGCCGGGTAGCTGCAACACATCATGGCCTGCGCCGCCATCCGCATTCACGGCCAGACCCAACGGTAAATAGCCCTGATTATTTTCATCCCCGCCAGTAAAGTTTCGGCTCACGTCTAGCTGGATAATATCCGGATGGGTCTCCAGACCATTGAGCAATTCAGTATCAGTTTTATCCTGAAAATCAACTGCCTCAGGCAGGTTATGGAAGGCTGTCAAGATATCATCGGTAGTGGCGTTCTGCCAGTTTTGCACAGCATTGCTTTCAGCCGCAGTTAAATCACGGCCCAACCAGGTTTTTACCAGATGGTGCGCGACCGCCTCAATTTCAGAGTAAGCAATCGCAACAGTATTGCCTGTAGCAAACTGGATCAATTCGATATCAATCAGGGTGTCCGTTTCACCGTTACTAGTGTGTATCAGCATGACTTGGTCATTGTCTATTTCAATTCGGTAATCCGATAATTGTCCTTCCTGTGCCGCAATATCGAAACCCAATCCGCCGTTGAGTTGGTCATTGCCACTTCCGCCGCTTAAACGATCATTGCCGGTTCCGCCAAAAACGATATCATTGCCGGCTTCGCCTGAAGCCTGGTCGTCGCCACCAAGACTGCCGATGGTATCATCGCCGCCACCGCCAAAAAGAATGTCGTTATCCGCGCCCAACACGATATATTGATCGTGATCGTCACCTACGACGTAGTTTTCACCCGCACCCCCTGTGACGCTGATTGCTCCGACAATATATGCAAACGCGACGTTTGCTAATTGAATAATGCTGCCAGGCGGTAGATTACTGGCATCGATTATCAGCGCTTGGCGGGAGCCATCGGTATTTTCCGTGCCGGTAATGATAATGGGTAGCTCGGGAACTTGATTGTTACTAACCGTGGGGGTTACGGTACGAATACCGATGGTGGTTTCAGAATCGAGTGTGGACAAGAAATTTTCAACTTGGTTAATGATCCCTTCATCCGTACTGTTGGTTCCGGTTCCTTGCGCAATGCGCTGAATTAGATCATCTCTGGCATCGGTCAGATTCATTTCCCGAGGCAGACCTTGGACATTCATGCCAACACCGACAGGTAAGCTGATTGTCAGCAGGGTATTGCCCGATGTTCCGGTAACCAGCGGAATATCTGCGTAGTTTCTAAGTAACGAAGCCGGATCATCTTCTCGTGTTGGTGTGATGGGCAAGAGAGTGGTTATTACGGTGCCATTCGGTTGCGTTGTAATGGTCGTTTCAGCGCCATCGATCGTTGTGGTCGTAGTTGAATTGCCATTGCCGCCACTGCCGGAAGAAGGAGCCGGGACGGTTACGGTAATGCCATTGCCTGTCAGATCTGCCACATTGACGGCGGCGTCGGCTCCTGTTGTCCAGTCCTCCGCGGCAGCCAGGTTGTAGGTCGTGGCGTCAGTGGAGGTTGTGCCTGTCTTGTTCAAAAGAAGATTAACTGCGGTTTTGTCTGTGGCGCTTAAAGTAAGGGTAAATGCGGTGCCGGAAGTGACCTCGACGTCGGCGGAATCAGTCAGTGTGTAGGTGGCGCCGCCTTCACCAGTAAAGGTGAATTTTGAAACATCGATATCATTCGTTGCGCCACTTGCTTTTAGGAAGCCGGTTCCGGTTACCACTAATGCGCCGGTGCTGGCGTCAAAAGTGGCCGATGTGATCGTGGGTGCGGCGACGTTACTGGCGGTAATACCGTTGCCGGTGGCATCAACCACATTAACGGCTGCATCGGCGCCTGCTGCCCAATCTTCCGCAGCGGCTAAATTGTACGTAGTGCCACCGGTGGAAGCCGTGCCATCTTTATTAATGATTTGATTGACGGAAGCTTTATCGGTGCTGCTCAAGGTGACGGTGAATGCAGTGCCGGATGTGATTTCAACGTCAGCGGAATCGGTTAATGCATGGGTAGCGCCTCCTTCACCCGTAAAAGTCAGCTTGGAGGCATCAATGTCGTTGGTTGCGCCGCTTAATTTCAGGAAACCAGCGCCGGTTACCACCAATGCACCGGTGCTGGCATTGTAGGTGGCCGATGTAATCGTGGGCGCGGCTACATTGCTGACGGTCATGCCATTGCCACTGGTGTCTGATGTGTCGCCCGCTGTGGCATTGGTATTCCAGTCATCAGCCGCAGCTAGATTGTAAGTAGTTCCACCGGTCGAAGCGGTGCCGTTCTTATTGACGATCTGGTTAATGGCGGCTTTGTCGGTGGCACTGAGCGTAACCGTGAAAGCTGTGCTGGAAGCGATTTCAACATCGGCGGAATCGGTCAGAGTGTAGGTGGCACCGCTTTCGCCGGTAAACGTAAGCAAGGAAGCATCGATATCGGCACCACCGCCATTAGCTTGCAGGTTTGTGCCGGTGACGACTAAAGCACCGGATGATGTATTATAGGTCGCTGAGGTGATTCTTGGATTGATTGAAACGGTTACTGCATTGGTTGTATCGCTAATATTGGCGGCAGAGTCTGCGCCGGTTAGCCAATTGTCCGCGGCTGCCAGATTGTAAGTGGAGCCGCCGGATGATGTGGTGCCGGTTTGATCCAGTAACGCATCAACGTTGGTTTTATCCGCGCCGGACAGCGTTACGCTGAAAGAAGTCGCCGAAGTGATTTCAACATCCGACGCACTGGTGATCGTATAAGTAGCATTGGCAACGCCGCCGGTCAGGGTTAACGTGGAAATGTCAATGTCGTTATTGGCGCCAATCTTGTGAAACAGATGGGTGCCGGTAACGGCCAGGATGCCGGTACTGGAATCGTAAGTTGCTGAGGTGATAGTAGGTGTCGGGACATTGCTCACGGTAATGCCATTGCCGGTGAGATCGGCAATATTGACGCTGGTGGCAGTTCCGGCCATCCAGTCTTCGGCCGCAGCGATATTGTAGGTGGTTGCATCGGAGGAGGCGGTGCCATTTTTGTTTAGCAATCCATGCGCGACGATCTGGTCGGATGCATTCAGTGTAACGCTGAACGATGCTGCCGAAGTGATTTCAACATCTGAAGACGTCAATGTGTAGCTTCCACCTTCACCGGTTATCGTCAGCAAAGAAACGTCAACATCGTTGACTGCACCACTGTTGGAAACCAGGTTGGTTCCGGTTACGGTCAGCACGTTGGTGCTACCGTCAAAAGTAGCGGAAGTGATCGCAGGCGCAGCATAGTTGCTGACGGTAATCGCATTCCCGGTCAGATCGGCTACTGCTACTGCAGCATCGGCTCCGACCGCCCAGTCTTCAGCGCCAGCAAGGTTGTAAGTAGTGCTGCTGACCGCTGAGGTGCCGTTTTTGTTCAGCAATGCCTCAACATTGATCAGGTCTGTGCCACCCAATGTGACTGAGAATGCGGTGCCTGACGTGATTTCCACATCGGTGGCGGTGGTTAGTGTATAAGTCGCGCCGCCTTCTCCGGTGATTGTCAGCTTGGAAATATCGATGTCGTTGCTGGCGCCGCTTTTAGAGAGGAAGCCGGTTCCGGTAACGGTTAATACGTTGCTGCTGTAATCGTAAGTTGCCGACGTCATGGTTGGTACGGCAATATTCGAAATCGTCATACCATTGCCGGTGAGGTCAGCAATAACTGCAGCCGAATCGGCGCCTGCTGCCCAATCTTCCGCAGCGGCTAAATTGTAAGTCGTGCCGCCGGTCGAAGCGGTGCCGTTTTTGTTGACCATCTGATTGACGGCAGCCTTGTCGGTACTGCTTAACGTGATGGTGAATGTGGTGCCGGAGGTAGTCTCGACATCGGCGGAATCAGTCAGCGTGTAGGTCGCGCCGCCTTCTCCCGTGAAGGTGAATTTGGAAGCATGAATGTCGTTAGTTGCACCGTTTGCTTTGAGAAAGCCGGTTCCAGTTACCACTAATGTGCCGGTGCTGGCGTCAAAAGTGGCCGATGTGATCGTCGGTGTGGCCACGTTGCTGACGGTAATGCCGTTGCCGGTTGCATCAACA
This sequence comes from uncultured Nitrosomonas sp., assembly GCF_902826915.1. GTDB lineage: Bacteria > Pseudomonadota > Gammaproteobacteria > Burkholderiales > Nitrosomonadaceae > Nitrosomonas. Next base: position 504 of record NZ_CADEGP010000004.1, on the reverse strand, counting down.
ACATTGACGGCAGCATCGGCGCCTGCTGCCCAATCTTCCGCAGCGGCTAAATTGTAAGTCGTGCCGCCGGTCGAAGCGGTGCCGTTTTTGTTGACCATCTGATTGACGGCAGCCTTGTCGGTACTGCTTAACGTGATGGTGAATGTGGTGCCGGAGGTAGTCTCGACATCGGCGGAATCAGTCAGCGTGTAGGTCGCGCCGCCTTCTCCCGTGAAGGTGAATTTGGAAGCATGAATGTCGTTAGTTGCACCGTTTGCTTTGAGAAAGCCGGTTCCAGTTACCACTAATGTGCCGGTGCTGGCGTCAAAAGTGGCCGATGTGATCGTCGGTGTGGCCACGTTGCTGACGGTAATGCCGTTGCCGGTTGCGTCCGCGATATCAGTATTGCCGATTACCGTGTTCCAGTCATCGGCAGCAGCTAAGTTATACGTTGTGGCACCCGTGGAACTGGTGAGCTATGATTATTTCTGGTGTATGACAAGTGAGGAGAAAGCGGTGTAGCCT
>NZ_CADEGP010000003.1 GCF_902826915.1 uncultured Nitrosomonas sp. | reverse complement strand
AGCTGATGCAGCTTGATTCAAGAAAACATGTCTCCGGAAAATCGGGGGCGATTCAAAGTTAACATACCCTGAATAATTGCACGGCCATTTATTTATTGCAATAAAAAGTCTATATTGGATACTGGAGTAAGTATCTTGGGTCTGTCTCGTGCTGTCTCATTAAATGATGGCAAAACTGTTTCTTGGAATGGCGCTATTAAATTTGTAGATTCACTGGTTTGCGTAAACCCACGATTGCGCAATACTTTCTTTAAACTAAACGAAGACAAATTAGGATTAAATTCCATGATGAGCGTGTTTGTGAGTGCAAACACAGAACTCGTAGTAAAAGGCAAAAATGGATTGCTTCTCGCGCTCAAGTCAGTATACATTGAACTGATAACAATCATTAATTCTTTACCGTTAAAATAGGCTGTGGCATCAATGAATTCCAGTTGGCGTGGCAAACCGTCAATCGCAGGAATTCCCGAGTATCCAATCGCCGTTGTACTATCAATACACACATTCTGATTGTTATTGACAAAACGCGGGATACCACCTGTTAGGCTTAAACGATATATGCCTTCTCCGGCATCTTCAACGACCTCAAACTTACTTTGTATCGGTGTGATAGTGGGGGTCGGATCATTGGAATCAACTGCACTCAGACAGCTAAACCCATCGTACACAATACTTAATCCCAGAGCATGGCCTTGCAATAGAAAAGAAAATAATATTAAAACCAATCCCCGCATTATTTGCATCGTAGGACCTCAAGTATGAATTAAGTATGTCTAACCCAATGTACGCGATTCAAGAACCAAGTTCTGCTCCCGCTTCTTCTTTAACAGCTGAAAATTGGCAAACGTGCTAAATATACATCAAAGCAGAAAGTACTTTATGTCTGCGTACTTATCGCACCGTACAGTTTTGCAAAAGTATCACCTACATATCTAATTTCTTCCGTTGTGTGAGCAGCATTTACGCTGCACCGAACAAGTGATTTACCTTCGGGTGCTGCTGGCGGCAAAATTAGATTTACATAAATATTATGTTCGAGTAATTGTTTCCAGAGTAGTAGTGCTTGCTGTGGCGTTGCAACAACAGCAGCAATGACTGGACCCGGATCCGGGCCTAGCTGATAGCCTACTTCTTGAAGCTGCGAATAGAGTTGTCGACAGTTGCTCCATAATTTATCACGTAAATGACTGCCTTTCTGAAGCAGTTCTAAGGCTGCGCGTGTTGAGGCAATTGTTGCCGGTGATGGCGATGCAGTAAAAATATAAGGATGACTGACATACCGTAATTGTTCCAGTTGGGGGTGATTACTCACGCAAAACCCGCCAATACTGCATAAGCTTTTGCTAAAAGTCCCTGTTATAAAATCAACTTCATTTAACAAACCTGTTGTTTCAACAAGGCCTTGACCTGTTTTACCTAAAACACCGAGTGAGTGAGCCTCATCAAGGAGCAATATACCTCCATATTTATTTTTTAATTGCACGATGTCGGCTAAAGGAGCCTGATCTCCAAGCATACTATATATCCCTTCAGCGATAATGAGTGTGGTTTCAATATTATCACCCAGGCGACGCAATCGTTTTTCCATGTCAGCCATATCATTATGTTTGAAGCGAATAATATTCGCGCCACTAAGAATACAACCATCAAAAATACTTGCGTGAGAATCGCCATCAATCAGAACCGTATCACCTGGACCAACCAGACCAGAGATAGTACCTAAGTTCGCTTGATAACCGGTTGTAAAAACAATCCCCGAGCTGCATTGATAAAAGTCGGCAAATTCTTTCTCTAATGCGCGGTGGCCAAAATAACTGCCATTCGCCATTCGAGAGCCTGTGGTACCTGTTCCTTCTTTATCAATTGCCTCATGTGCTGCACGAATGCATTCAGGGGAAAAAGTTAAGCCCAGATAGTTATTTGTGCCCATCAAGAGTACGCGACGATCTCCAATTCGGGCTTCAGTAGCCGAAAAAATTTCTTCGATTGGAATACCAAAAGCGCCCACTCCATTAGGTAAAAGCGCTTTTCTTGCAGCCGCAGCAGCATCCAGCTTCTCAAGTAAATTCATTATGATGATGTTGTTTTAATTTTATGTACCAAATTAGCTAACTCACGAACTGTTTGAACATCTGTTAATGCATTGATAGGAATAGAAATATCAAAAGCATCTTCAATTTCCATAATCAGATTGAGCAGTTTGATGGAATCAATGGACAACTGGTTGATCAAGTTCGTTTCAGGGGTAATCAAGACATCGGCATTGGTCAGGTCGCTTAGACGATCACAAAGCAGCTTCATGATCTCATCATAATTACTTTCAGTCATAGGATATTTCAGTGTGGTTAATTTTGAAGTTAGATTACTTCAGATAATACATCTTGTAAACGAATTCTCGGATGCCAACCAGGTAGTGCATTAATTAAGGGAGCATTATTGCATACCCAGTCTTTATGCTGTAATTCATTGACCTTTCCTGGAGTCAGCATGGGTGAGTATTGAAACAAGCGGGCAAACCAAAGATTGGTTAATGCAATGTACCGGATAACCAGATTTGGAATCGGAATACAATGTACCGGACGCTTCCATATTTGCTGCGCCATGGCCTTAAGGCTCTGATAGCTATATCCATCAGGCGTGCCATCATCAAGTTCAAAAATTCCATTGATTGTTTTTTCAGAATTTATCCAGGCCTGAATAGCCGCAACCAAATCATATACATGTATTAGCCCAAATCGATTTTGCATTTTTCCAACAACGGGAAGAAATCCACGATACATAGACTGAAAAAGCGGTTTCATTTCTTTATCACCCGGACCATAAACAGCTGTAGGGCGGAAGATTGTCCATTGCAGCTGGTCTGAGTATTCAATAAGTTTTTGCTCTGATAAATACTTGCTTTGAGCATACCAAGACAACTCTGGTTGACGTGCAGCTAAAGAAGAAATAAGTAAAAAACGGGGAGAGTGTTTTTGTTTAGCCAGGACACACAAGATATTTTCTGTGCCGGTAATATTGGTGCGCTCAAATTCTTGAAAAGAACTTCCTCTTACCGTTGCAGCACAATGAATCACACACGCCACACCATCAACCAGCCGATGCAACGCATTAAAATCCTCTAAGTTACCTTGGATCCACTGAATTGATTCAGTATCTGAGAAGCGGATAGTCCGAGCAAGTGCGCGAACTATCCATCCATCTTGAATTAGTCTTTGAATTAGCACGCTGCCAATAAAACCAGTAGCACCTGTTACAGCTACTAATTTTTGCATACCTTTTATCTGTCGCCTGACTCTACAAAAGATAATTGATCAACTAATTTGGTTCTTTGAATATATCCTTGCCTGGCCGCAAAACGTGAAAGTTTACCCGATGAAGTCCTAGGCAAAGTATGTGGTGGAACAAGCTCAACAACACAATTAACTCCAAATGCCATATAAACAAGTTGCTGCAATCTAGTTGTCAGCGATTGACGCTCTGTTGGAGAGGTAAGCCTACACTCAATTACCAGCACAATAGTCGTTGTACCATCTTCACCATTAATTCCAAATGCAGATGCCTCTCGTGATCTAACTTCCGGTTGCTGCTCAGCCAACTCTTCGATATCTTGCGCCCGAATATTGCGGCCATTAACGATAATCACATCGGTGCGACGTCCCGTTATAAACAAATCACCTTCAAACAGAAAACCAATATCACCGGTATCTAGCCAGTTTCCGGGCTTTAGTGCCTTGCTCGTTTCTTCTGGGTTATTATAATAGCCAGTCATTACACTATCACCTTGCACCAGTACACTACCAACCATCATCTCAGATAATTGATGTCCATCTTCATCAACTATCTTAACGATATGACCGGGCAGCGGACGTCCACAGTTTACAAATTCATTTTGTTTTCGACCATTAGCCTGCAGTCTCGCAGCCATTTTTTTATCAATCAGCGTCTTACTATCTACTTGCAGACTATTGCATCCTGTATTGATTTTTGAAAATGTAACAGCAAGTGTTGATTCTGCAAGACCATAACATGGCAGAAAGGCATTCGCATCAAAACCAGCTGATGAAAATTTCTCAGCGAAGTTTCTTAAAGTATCGGGACGAATCATTTCTGCACCTATACCAGCTGCTCTCCAGCAACTTAAATCCAATTCTTTAAGATCAGATTCCCGTACACGGAGAGTGCATAGTTTAAGGCCAAATGGTTGACTGAATGCAACCGTACAACGATTTCGGCTAATTAGGCGCAACCACTGCATCGGACGAATTGCAAAATCCCTGGTTGCTAAATAATCGACTGAAATCTGCGTAACCATTGGAGCCAGAACGAGTCCAACCAATCCCATATCATGGTAAAAGGGCAACCACGATGCGGAACGATCATCAGGTTTTATTTCCAAACCGTTACGTACGATACCTTGCAAGTTACACATCAAGGCCCGTTCGGTTATAACTACACCTCGCGGGGTACGTGTGCTACCCGACGTGAATTGCAAATACGCGGTTTCATCGGGATGATTAGACTGCAATTCTGCGTCATTGACAGGAAGCTCATTTAATTTTCCTGGTGTCCCTGCCCAGCGTATGCTGGCAACGCCTATTACGGCTTCTTCAAGAAAATTAATATAATCAATATTAGCTAGTGCAACACTAGCCTGACTACTTTCAAGCATCCCTCTCAATTGCTGAACATATATCGCATGGCTTCCAAGATTAACTGGAACCGGCATTGCAAATGGAACTAACCCAGCATAGCGGCATGCAAAAAACAACTCAACAAATTCCGGGGAGGTATCAGCGATGATCGCCACCCGGCTACCACGGGGCAAATCAAAACCAGACAAACGCTGAGCTAAAGTACGAGCGTTCTGCCTAAGTGTTTTGTATGGCAGAACTGAACGAACATTTCCTTTCGCGTCATAAAAGTTATACCCCGTTACACCCTTTGCTGCATATTCTAAAGCACTTGTTAGTGTATCAAAACCAGCTAACTGCTGAACTAGCGTATTGAGTGTCGGTGTCGGTGTTAGATGCAATTCGCTTGAAGGCTGAAAATCAAACGCTTGCGTTAGCGGAGCGTTCAACTTGATTATTGTCGAACTCAAGATCTTCCCCTCGAAGTAATTGTACTTGTCATCTTGCTCATTTTTTGCAAGAAATTCTGGTTGAGCGTGCCAATTTTTATATTCAATTTTAAATAATGCATTTTGCTGGCTGGAAAATTTTCATTCAAACGCTTACCGCTGACATTGCTTAACAAATATAAGTGTGTCATATTTGACCACTCAGCAGCTTATATAAGGTGCTTTTTCCTGTCAAGGCAATATTAGATTGGTGTTGTATCAAAACAACATTTGCTTAAATGGTATCATGAGAGCTCTGAACAAATCACATTTTGCATCTGCTCTCTTTGATCGATATTTTCATTTCTGCTTCCCTTTATTCGATGCATTCTAAAGTAGAATCGCGAAGCTGCACAAAAAATTAAACTCAGATGTTTTTCAGAATTGACTATCAATATTTGTAATATTCATTTATTTCGCCTGAGTCTGACATATAAACTATTTGTTTAGCACATTATCCTACCAACAACACCCTTTTCCGTAATATCAGTACAATTCGATAGGCAGCATACGCAGCAATCAGGTGTTTTAACGTGTGTCCGCTAATCCAGCCGTCCGTCCAAACAAAAATTGATCTATCCAATAATTCTACTAACTTCGCAAATGCGTACAACGCAATGATCTGATAGATATAGTTACCATGACTGTAGCGCGATGGAAAGCACAAGCTGACCCAGACAATCAACAGAATCAAATAAAACTGCATTACGATATAAAAATTCAGGTTACCAGCGCCTTGCTGTTCAGTCCAATACCAATATAACACGCTCAGCACCGCAAAAATTATCAATAGAGGTAGCGCTCTTAAACCTATAGTCGAACTTACGCGTTCGATCAGCGTCGCCGACAGTAACGCGGCTATGGTCATGACAATAGGTATTCTATCCCACAACAAGCGATCAGTGTTTGGCGTCCAGTGATAATAGATAGAACCCAATGCAACAATAACTACGCTGAAAAACAACACCCAGTATGGCAAGCTTTCTTTACGGCTATGAAATGTGGTTTGCGTTGTCATTCCCTGAACTCGCCACAAGAACACCAAGCCTGCGCCACCACTGAGCAAAAAAGCCAAATTGGATATCACATCGTTGAAATTAGGAATGCCAATGAAATTACGCTGATCGGCGAAGTAGTGATATTCGACGGATTGTGGAGTGGGCGGCAGCAACATAGCCACTATAATGACGGCAATTGACAGTCCGCCCATTATCCAAAGCTGTCGTTGCAAACTCATCCAATCAGACCCGATACCACTTTGAATGCATTATTAAAATAGAAAAAATTATCCGCGCCGAATCCATGCTGAACATCAATTTATTAATCGCAGCTATTGTGTGTGGATGCCCACTAACCATTACCATTTTTTTATGAAGAAAAGACGGACAATCACATGAGATAATGCAATTATTAACTAATAAGTCCGATTTTTCAAATACGCATGAATATCCCACAGAGTACTGGCTGCATCACATGATTTTTTATGCATGCTGGATTTTACAATAATTGCACATCTCAATGTTACCCGCTTGGTTATCAGCTGAATATTATTTCAATACATCTGCGCAACAGCTTCTCCGATGCGACCAACGGCGATGATGTCGATGCCTGGAATGATCTGCTTAGGTTTATTGGCTAATGGAATAATGGCCTGCTTAAAGCCAAGTTTTGTGGCTTCCTTGAGTCGCTCCTGTCCACGTTGCACGGGACGTATTTCTCCAGCCAAACCAATCTCGCCGATCACGATCATTTTTTCCGCTATGGGTCTATTTTTTAGAGACGAAACCACTGCCAGCATAACCGCAAGATCCGCACCTGGTTCAGTAATTTTTACACCGCCTACGGCATTGACAAAAACATCCTGATCAAAGCAGGGAATGCCTGCATGACGATGCAATACCGCCAACAACATAGCCAGCCTGTTTTGCTCTAATCCAACACAGAGTCGTCGCGGATTGGGTGAACGTGCTTCATCGACCAAAGCTTGAATTTCCACCAATAGCGGGCGCGTACCTTCTTGTGTTACCATAATGCATGATCCCGGCACTTGCTTATCATGATGTGAAAGAAACAATGCCGATGGATTCTTCACTTCGCGCAATCCCTTCTCGCTCATTGCAAAAACACCTAATTCATTAACCGCACCAAAACGATTTTTGAATGCGCGAATCATGCGAAAACTAGAATGCATATCACCTTCGAAATACAACACGGTGTCGACCATATGTTCCAGCACGCGCGGACCTGCCAGCGCCCCTTCTTTGGTGACATGACCAACCAAAATAATACAAGTGCCGCTCGATTTGGCCAAACGAGTCAATTGCGCGGCGCATTCACGTACTTGTGCAACCGAACCCGGCGCGGATTGCAACATCTCGGAATAAATAGTTTGAATCGAGTCAATCACCGCTATCGACGGTTTACGTTCCACCAGCACAGCCTGGATTTTCTCCAATTGAATTTCTGCATACAAATCGACTGACTGCACATTCAATGCCAGTCGCTTAGCACGCAGCGCCACCTGTTGCGCAGATTCCTCACCGCTGACATACAATACTGAATGCTGAACCGACATAAAAGATAGCGCCTGCAACAACAAGGTTGATTTGCCGATTCCTGGATCTCCGCCCAGCAGCAGAACACCGCCATGCACCAATCCACCACCCAGAACACGATCCAGCTCCTCGATACCGGTTGGGTAACGCGACTCTTCTCGTGCATCAATAGTGCTTAAGTTCTGCACCTGGCCAATTTCCGACACTGGACTAAAACGCGACACATTCTTCTCTGCGAGCGTTTCCACCAGAGTATTCCATTCCTGACAATGCGGACATTGACCTTGCCATTTCAGAGTTTGCCCGCCACACTCGGTGCAAGAATAAATGGTTTTTTGTTTGGCCATTATTCAATAAATTCGATTAGGCTTACAATTTACGCACTAAAATTATCAATTAATCATATACCTCAGCATTATCGAGCGTTACGCCACATGCATCCTTGTCAGACAATACTGGCAGCCCGGTAATGGGCCAGTTAATGGCCAAAACTGGATCATTCCAAACAATGCAGCGTTCGTGCTCGGGCGCCCAGTAATCAGTGGTGTTATACAAAAACTCAGCGTAATCGGATAATACAACGAAGCCATGCGCGAAACCGGGTGGAATCCATAATTGATTCTTGTTCTCGGCACTCAATACTCCACCCACCCATTTCCCAAAAGTGGGTGAAGATCGGCGAATATCCACAGCCACGTCGAATACTTCTCCCACTACCACGCGCGCGAGTTTTCCCTGCGCTTGTTTGATCTGATAATGCAAACCACGCAAAACATTGCGCGCAGAGCGCGAATGGTTGCTTTGCACAAACTGCACTGACTCTCCAATAACCGACTCAAAACTGCGTTGATTGAAGCTCTCATAGAAAAATCCACGTTCATCGCCGAAAACCCTGGGTTCGATCAGCAGAACATCTGGAACTGCAAGTGGTGTCGACTTCATCCGATATGCGCCTTAGTCAAAATTCACGTTTCAATACATGCAACAGATACTGACCATAGCCATTCTTTGCCAATGGCATTGCCAGCGCCTCCAGCTGAGCGGCGCTAATCCAGCCACGCAGGAATGCGATTTCTTCCGGACAAGCAATTTTCAATCCCTGCCGACGTTCGATCGTCGCAACAAATTGGCTTGCATCAAGCAAGGACTCATGCGTACCTGTATCTAGCCAAGCATAACCGCGCCGCATGATTTCAACACTGAGCTCGGAATGTTCAAGATAAATACGGTTCAAATCAGTAATTTCCAGCTCGTTGCGATGAGAAGGCTTCAAGCTTTTGGCATAATCAACGACGTGCTGATCATAAAAATAGAGCCCCGTTACCGCATAATTCGACTTGGGATGCTGGGGCTTTTCTTCCAGATTCACCACCTTGCCCGTAGCATCAAACTCGACTACGCCATATCGTTCCGGATCGTGCACGTGATAGGCAAAAACACTGGCCCCTTTGGTACGCTGCATTGCGTTCAACAGCAAATGATGAAAATCATGTCCATAAAAAATGTTATCGCCCAACACCAGTGCTGAACAATCATTGCCGATGAACGACTCACCAATCAGGAAGGCTTGTGCCAAGCCGTCGGGCGAAGATTGTTCAGCGTAGGTAATACTCAATCCCCATTGACTTCCATCACGCAATAATTGTTGGTAATTGGCTATGTCTCGTGGCGTAGAAATCACTAGAATTTCTCGAATACCCGCCAGCATCAGCGTACTAAGCGGGTAATAAATCATTGGTTTATCGAATACCGGCAACAATTGCTTAGATACTGTTTGTGTGACTGGATAAAGCCGTGTCCCGGAGCCGCCCGCAAGAACAATGCCCTTACGTCGAGGAGCAACCGCTCCTGGAAAATCCCGTGTTCTATCAGAGGTATATAATATTGGCATTCATTACATCGTGATGTTCACAAACTTGCTAAAGCTCGTTTCCATCCAGATTCATTCACTAGAAAGAATGGCGATTGTACTATATCTGGTTCAGATTCCAGCAAATTACATGATGCAATAATCACAGTATGTTGATGTAGAATTACACATTATGATCTTTCCGCAACTCTACCTCCGCTTGCTCAAAAAAACTGCGCTTTATGGAAAATTACTCATATGCGTATTAATTGCCATGTTAATCTTGGCAGCAAGCATGGCTTATCTACCCATACTGATTGAACAAATGCTAGTAAGCATGTTTCTTCTGAAAGATTTATTATTGATACAAACGACATCAATGGCAATCATTGCATTATTTGCCGTACGTTGGATTTTTGGTTACATAAGCCTCTATTTCGTCAGCACGGTCAGCGGGAAACTGGGCGCTGATTTGCGCATGGATCTTTTTGATAAGCTTCTGTTGCTACCGGTGGATTACTACGCTTATCTTAATCAGAATAATCAAATCGACACATTGATATCTCACATCAATCGAATCACTCAGACCACAGTTCGTTACATTGCCCTGCTGGTACAAGATTGTCTTTCTGTCATTGGATTATTAATTTGCACGCTATATCTCAATCAGGAATTCTCGTTACTACTGCTGTTGGCAACCCCATTCATCGTATTAATGCACGAGATGATCCGCAGTCATTTCGACAGAAATGATCAAAATAACTCATTGATTTTTGAAGAACTGACCAAACACCTGACGCAGTCAGTGAAACATTACCGAAAAATCAGACTAGATGGCGGGCAAGCTGACGAAAGTCAACGCCTTGGAAGCATTTCCGAGAGGCTGTTTCACACCGAAATGCAACCCGCAAAGATCAGGGCCATGGCTATTCCCTCAAGCCAATTTATGACTGTATTAATGCTAATCGCTGTTACTTACCTTATGGCATTACAGGTTACGAATGATGCGCTAAGTCTATCTGAAGCAGGCGCATTGATAACCGTTGCATTACTGCTTATTTTTCCGCTTTGCCGTATCGTTGGCATTCCCAGGCAACTTGAACATGACCGGAAAATGATGGAAACTGTTTTTTCGTTTCTTGACTTGGCTCCCGAACAGGATACAGGTACTCTCAGTATTCAACAGATCCGCGGCAAACTGATATTTGAACAAGTACGCCTCAATGGCCAATTTCCAATAAAACCTATTCTGAATCATATAAACTTAACAATCAAACCATCTGAGGTTATTGTTTTTACTGGATATAATGAAGCAGAAAAAACTGCACTCATTGATTTAATACTCCGTCTGCGACAACCCTCCAGCGGAAAAATACTGCTGGATGAATATCCACTTAACGAAATCAAGATAAATCATATATATACCAATATTGCTCTGGTATCTGCCGACCCTTTCCTGCTCGATGAGAGAATTGCCGGCAACATCGCCTACGGTGCAATGCGGTGCGCCAACGAAGCAAAAATCACCACTGCCGCACATGCTTCCCATGCTATGGAATTTATCCGGAACATGCCTGAAGGCTTACAAACTCAAATTAACAAGAATAACAATGAAATCAGCAGGAAACAATTAATTCAGCTGGCAATCGCACGAGCATTTCTAAAAAGCGCTCCCATATTGATTCTGGATGAAGTATTTGTAACACAAGAACCTGATTCCGAAAACCTGCTCTTTGTTTTAGAAAGATTGATGAAAAATCGCACCACGTTAATTTTCAATCAGCAGGTTCCACAATTAAAAAAGATCGATCGAGTTGTCGTTCTGGAAAATGAATGTATCACAGAAAACTTGGAAACCTTCGGTCATTCTCAGTTATTGCAAGAACATCGGCTTACCAATCGTGAATAGAAAATCGAATATTTTTAACAAATCAATGCTCCACTCCTTTAGGGGTATACTCAGGCACCCATTTAGTCAGCTGCTCACGAACCTCCTGATCGCTTAATACGGTCACTTTATCCAGCCAAGTCGCTAACTCCGACAACCACTGTTCATCCATCTGACATGCCTGCGCAATGCGTAATTTTTGATGCGGTGTCGGGAGCGTACTTTCGCTTGTCGCTAATAACTCCTCATGTAACTTCTCACCTGGACGCAGCCCCGTAAATTCAACACGAATATCACCTTCCGCCAAACCGGACAAATGGATCAAATCATTGGCCAGATCAACAATTTTAACCGGATCCCCCATATCCAGCACAAATATTTCACCGCCACTTTGCGTACCACCCATCAATCCGGCTTGTAAAACCAGTTGCGCAGCTTCCGGAATGGACATGAAATAACGTGTCATTTCTGGATGGGTGATGGTAATCGGACCGCCTTTTGCAATCTGTTCACGGAATTTTGGAATGACACTGCCGGCACTACCCAGTACATTGCCGAACCGCACCATAACAAAACAGGTCTGGTGCGACGAATGATCCTGATCAAAATTTACATGCTTTGAGATAGATTGCTGCAGAGCTTGGCATACCATTTCTGCCAGGCGCTTACTGGCTCCCATGACGCTCACAGGATTGACCGCCTTGTCGGTGGAAATCAATACAAATTTTTCCACCGCAAAATTAATCGCCACCCGGGCCAGCACATGAGTACCCAGCACATTATTCAAAATAGCCTGACACGCATTCTCTTGCTCCATCAGTGGTACATGCTTATACGCAGCGGCATGAAAAACCACTGTAGGATGAAATTGCGTGAATAATTGTGTCATCCGGGCATGATCTTTGATGTCGCCAATTACAAATGACATATTCATGGCAGGATAACGAGTCAAGAATTCTTCTTGAATAGTGTAGAGCGAGAACTCACTTAGTTCAACAAAAACAATATTTTTTGGATCAAATGCAACAAGTTGGCGACACAACTCCGCGCCAATTGAACCACCGGCTCCTGTCACTAGAATCACCTTTCCTGTCAGCAAATCATGTAAACCATCGTCATCCAAAACCACGGGCGCTCTACCTAACAGATCATCCAGTTGGATTTCACGAATCTGTGACACCGTCGTCTTGCCGTTGATCAGATCCGCATAGGAAGGCACTGTCATCGCTTTCACGCCGATTTCCGAACACATCTCCAAAGCTTGTCGGTGTATCCGACGAGAAACGGATGGTATAGCGATAATCACATGCCCAACATTCAGTTTCTGCACCCATTGCGGCAATTCGCTGATCGTCCCACGCACACGCACGCCCTGTAAGCGCGTACCTAATTTTCTGGGATCATCATCCAACATACCCACCACATGCCACTCACGGCTTCCTGTTAAAGCTTTCATCAGATTCACGGCCGTTCTGCCAGCACCCAAAATCAATACCAGCTTCGCTTCATAACTTTCCAGGCTGTATAGGCGGTGTTCTTTCCACGCCCGGTATATCAAGCGACTACCGCCCATAATTAGCAGCAATAACAATGGGGCCAGCATCATTACTGCACCGGGAACATTGCCCAACAAGCCAAATAACCACAATGTCAAGGTGACCGCTACTGAGCCGACAGCCACCGCTACAACAATTCTTTTTAAATCAGGCAAACTGGCATAGCGCCATAACCCTCGATAAAGCCCCAACCACAAAAAGAAACTGCCCTGGATCAATACAATCCAAGGCATGGTTTGTAGTAGGAATATTACTGAGGAAGGCGGGATTTCAAAATTAAAACGGCACAAATAAGCTACCCACCAAGCCGCAGCAACCGCGATAAAGTCATGGGTAAAAGCAATAAAAGTACGGATTCCGTATCGGTTGGAAAACATTTATCTTATCCTCGACCGGAGTGAGTTTTGTGATGCCAATCAGAAATAACCATCAATACCAAATACCCCCCCCAAAAAACCATCGCCATCCAGATTTGTAACACCACATCTTGCGTACTAGCCCATACCGCACTTGCTCCGGTTGTCAGCATCAATCCATAAAACACTAACGCTGTATTCCGATGCCCCAAACTGCTTTGAACCATGCGTTGATAATAGTGTTCACAATGCGCTTGCCAGATTACTTCTCCTTGAAATAATCGTTTTATCAGTGTTACCGTTGCATCTGCGATAAAAGGTGAGAAAATAAGCACGGGCACCCATATTGACCAAAGTCGATCAAGCCACCCCAACAAGCCTATGACAGCCGCCAGATATCCCAGAGGAATCGATCCCACATCACCCATAAAAATACGTGCCGGATAAAAATTATGTATTAAAAAAGCCGTTGCCGCCGCCGCTATCGAGAAATTTATCACAGCAAAATTGCTGCTGCCTGCCACGTAAGCAAGCCATCCGTAGACTCCGAATCCAATCACCGTCATTCCACCCGCCAGACCATCAGAACCATCCATGAAATTGTAAAGATTCGACATCCAGACAATTGCTACAACCACGAAAATCACAATCCCCCAGCCATAAGCATCCAATAAAAATGCGTTGGAAAACCCAATGGCAACAGCCGTGTGAACCATCAGCCGACACCAAACCGGGATTCGCCAAACATCATCAGCCAATGATATTACCATCAACAACCCGATGCCAATTAATACTGCATTAGGTATCGTAATCGAGAAACACAACCAAGTTGCAACTACTCCAAGAAGCAGGCCTAAACCACCGATGCGCGAAACGGGCACAGAATGAAGCGAACGTTCATTAGGTCGATCCAGAGCCCAGTCCGCTCTAACTTTAATCAACCATAAAATGAAGAAGAATGATAACAAAAATGACAACAGTGGTGCTGCCACAGCTATCGATAAAGGAAAACCCAAAACCAAAACCATAATGACCGGATTATCCATGCTTGATTACAAAAAATTAACCACTTCCCCATCGCACCCGACAAGAAAGTGGTTCAAATTGTCTTATTGCAGCTAACTTAATATGGTCTTAAAGCATAGGATTTACAGCATAGCTCTTATGCGCTGCAGCTGCAGCAGCACCGCGCTCTACTTTCAATCCCATATCAGATAAGATCGTTTCCAGCGCATTAAGGCAGAAAATCACCTTATCCATCCGGCTGGATGTGCCCATCAATCCGAAGCGCCATACTTTCCCGGCGAAATCACCTAATCCAGCACCTATTTCAAGGCTATATTCAGCCAACAGGCGGCGGCGCACCTCTTTTTCATCAACACCAGCCGGTACAAAAACGGAGTTCAATTGCGGCAGACGATATTGCTCAGCAACCACATAACTCATTCCCAATGCCGCAAAACCGTCTTTGAGGGCCTCATAATTATTGCGATGACGCGCCCAGGAATGCTCCAAACCCTCTTCCGCCAGCATCAGCAAGGATTCATGCAGTGCATACAATGCATTGGTCGGCGCAGTATGGTGATAAGTACGCGCAGCCGATCCCCAGTAATTCAGCAACAGACTGATATCCATAAACCAGCTATGCACTTTGGTTTTGCGATTTTTAACCAGCTCCGTCACACGATCGGAGAAACTCACCGGCGACAGGCCCGGAGGGCAGGACAAACATTTCTGACTACCGGAATAGATCGCATCAATTCCCCATTCGTCAACCTTGATGGGTGTTCCGCCAAGCGATGTAACCGTGTCAACAATAGTCATGCAATCATACTTATGTGCAAGCTCGCACAGCGTCTTGGCATCCGATGAGGCACCGGTTGAGGTTTCAGCGTGCACAAACGCGACAATCTTGGTATCGGGATTTTTTTTCAGTGCATCTTCAACTTTCTGTGGATCAACCGGCTCTCCCCACTTGTCCATCACCGCTACCGCAATGCCACCATGTCGTTCGACGTTCTCGATCATACGACCGCCAAATACCCCATTGCTGCAAACAATCACCTTGTCACCCGGCTCGATCATATTGACAAAACACATCTCCATACCCACCGACCCAGGCCCCGAAACCGGGAAAGTCATGCGATTTTTGGTTTGGAAGGCATAGCGCATCAGGTCTTTGATTTCTTCCATCATCTCGGTAAAAACGGGATCCAAGTGTCCCAAGGTTGGACGAGCCATCGCATTCAACACACGCGGATGCGTATCCGATGGTCCGGGCCCCATCAAAACCCGCTGCGGGGGATAAAAAACTTTAATTTCTTTTTCTGGACGAAAATCTTCGGTATTCATGAACAATCCTAAGTAAATAATAGAGTCTGATTAATTTTTGAAAAATATTAATTTTAACAAGTGAAACGAGAGTTTACTATAAACCAAGGTATGCTCAAAAAATTATCCGTATGGATAGCCCAGGAATTTTTCATAACAACCTGAAAAATAGCTTTATTATCTGCATAGCACATATAATCTCTCCCTGCATTACCTAACCGGTCTTTGAAAAATTTCGGTCCTTGTTCGAGTGTGCAATACAAAATATCTGATACCATTCGAATTTCCCATCAAGCGCGAATCCTCAGCAACTTGACAACTGCAGAACCGGATAAAAATACTTTCAATTTGATATGCACTCCTTCTCGAATAGACTGATCACATTTTTGCTATGCGGACTTCTGTTGCCCGCTTGCATGACAGCGCCTACACGAGAAATATTACTAAGCCAGAAGGTTATTTATAACCACAGCAGCGGTAAAAATTACATAGAAATTGTAGAATGCTTAAAAAGCGATGATGGCTTTCATTTGCCGAAATGGCATCGTTATACCTGGCGTGATATCACGACATATTTCATCTATCATGAATCACTGCAAGTCCACGGATACCCGCAAATGCACGATAAAGCTGCAAAAACATATTACATCACAGAAATTCATGACCCAAGGTATTCCGGGAAAATCAACGAAGCGATCACCCATGGCAATGGAAACTGGATCATGACCATCAAAGACGCCAGCAATCCGCAGCACACCCAATCCGAAATCGAAATCCGCAGCAATCAAGATCTACTGAGTGATTATCCATCGGATGCGTACACTCCGGATCAAAATGCGTCACTGTCCCAGCGCTTATATAAAGTGGAAAAAATTGATCATTGCTTCTGACTTCAGACTTGTTTCCGGCATGTTAGTCTACCGGTAAACATAGACCGAAAATTCCCGAGCACATAAAAAGATGACTTTATGAGCAACTTGCGTGTGGACTCTAATATTCGTTTTTCAAATCTGGATAAGTTGCGCGCATTTGCAGCGATCAGTGTTGTCGTTTATCACGTAATCGAGCACACGGACTGGTCGTCTTTTCCAGTGACAGGACCCAATTTATGGTGGAGAACCGGGTGGCTAGGTGTCGATTTATTTTTTGTGATCAGTGGATTTGTCATTTATTTTAGTGCATTCTCACTGGCAAAGTCTTATGGATCTGCATGGAAGTCAGTTTATGCCTCCCATCGCTTTTTTAGAATCGCACCCCTATATTTCTTTACCTGCATTATTTTTGTTTTCCTCATTCAGCCACAAATTCTATTTACGCCTGTATCCAATATTTCCTTTCAATTCATTTCACATCTTTTATTTTTTCATAATTTTTTTCCCAGCACCCAAGGGGCAATCAATGGCGTAAATTGGTCTATCGGTGTAGAAATGCAGTTTTATCTTCTCATTCTCATTTTCTGGGATTGGATCAAACGTGCTTCGCCACTGAAAATTCTGTTGGTGTTTAGCGCAATCGCCTGCATGTGGAAGATAGCCGCATTTTACATGCTCCACTCAGCAGGCGCGCATAAGCTATGGTTTGCAACTGCTCAATTGCCCGGTTCACTGGATGTGTTCGGATTTGGCATTGCCGCATGCAAATGGGTTCTGGCCAAAGGCAATCGCAATGATTTGGCTCACTTAGGGATCAAAGCGCTGATTGCTATCAGCGCAGGCTTTATCATGATCAAGCTTTTGTGGATGACACCTAATTACTGGGGCTCTGTGTATTATGTGGGCTTTTTTAGAGTCCTGACTGGCTTAAGCGCCGCAACGCTAATAATCTTCCTGATTGCGCTACCAAATACGACGTTTGGATGGTTTTCCGGAATTATCGATTATCTGGGAAAAATTAGTTATGGTATTTATCTATGGCACCTGCCCATCATCTTGAGTCTAAAAAATTTAAATATCAGTGCCGGCTTGATCTTTCTTTTCGCAACCTTAGCATGTACCGTGATACTCGCATCTGTTACCTACCACTTGATTGAGAAAAGCTGGATTCAGCAGGGAAAAAGTAACCTAATGTGCTCTAAAATCGGCGCAATTCTTAAATCGATCAAGTTAAATTAGAAACTGCAACATAATAAAACACCTAACCCCACCATCCGATTCTTTATTTCTGCCATTATATTCGGGCTGATAGTGTAAATTTAAATTAGGGTTTTATTATGGTGATATTTAGTTGTTGCAGGTAGTTACGCCATCCCCCAAATTGACTGATATCTATTGTATTCTCGACGGCGTAATGCTCGCAGACAAAGCCCAGCAGCGCCTCACCACTTGCCAATATAATCGTGCCGATCCCTAGCGGTGCTGGAATATTGGCTACAAAACTTCCTAATTCGTGTACTGGTAGCTCCCAAACTTCCACTTCAATCGCAACGCCCTGTTCATTCTTGTTGACTCGAACCAAGCCAGGACGTTGCGGAGGATTGCCTGGTAATGCGTAAAGTCTGTAGTTGGGTGAAGTAGTCGTGCTTGTCACCAATCGGCCTCGACGGCTGGTTAATTGCTCATTCAGTGGCAAACCAGATAAATGTGCGCCACAAACAGCTATCCGCACTTGTCCCGATTCGGACACAGCGGGAAAATTCGTAACCTGACGCAATGCAATGCCAGTTGCACCCAGAGGTAGTGATTGAGCTTGCTGTAATCGGTGGGCAAGATGCAGCAATGGTTCATCTTGGTGGGTCGGCGCTGCCAATGTTATACCAAAAGGCAGTCCATTACTCTGAAAACCAGCAGGAACGGCGACTGCCGCATAGTCAAGCAAATTCATGAAATTGGTATAGTAGCCCAGATTGCTGTTGAGACGGATGGGATCCTGCTGCATGACTTGAATGGGGTAGATGGTTCCAGCAGTGGGTGTTAACAAACAATCAACGTTGGCCCAAATCTGATCTGCCTGTTGCTTGATGCGGCGTAATTGATAAAAACCATTAAATGCATCAACAGCTGAGCGTTGTTTCGCGGTTGCGATAATTTCACGAACCGGTGCAATGACTTGATCGCTATGCAACTCGAAAAACGATTGAATCGCTGCATAACGTTCAGCTACCCAAGGACCCTCGTAAAGCAGTCGCGCAGCTTCAAGAAAGGGTTCAAAATCAATCTCGACAGCCTCTCCGCCCTGTGCTTGCATACGTGTTATTGTTGTACTAAATAATCGCTCGCTATCCCGATTATCGAAAAATTCAAGTTGTTGCTTGCGTGGAATGCCAAAACGAAAATGGAAAGCGGTGCCAAAATTAAAACCATGCCCTTTTCTTTCCTCAGAATAGATATCGGCTGCGTCGTAGCCGGCAGAAATTGCTAGGATGCGCGCCACGTCAACAGCAGTAAAGGCAAAGATGGATACCGTATCAAGAGAACGGCAGGCAGGCACTACCCCATGCGTCGAGAGCCAGCCTCGGGTAGGTTTATATCCGATCAGATTATTAAAAGCGGCAGGAACTCTACCTGATCCTGCAGTATCGGTACCGAGGCTGAAACATACCTGTCCCTTGGCTACGGCGACAGCCGAACCTGAACTTGAACCACCGGCAATATAAGCAGGATCAAAGGCGTTCCGACAAGCGCCATAGGGAGATCGCGTACCATTCAGCCCGGTAGCGAACTGGTCGAGATTGGTTTTACCGATGGGAATTGCACCTGCATCGATCAATCTTTGCACCACAGTTGCATTACGCGAGGGTGTGTAGGCAAAAGCCGGACAAGCGGCTGTGGTTGGCAATCCTGCTAAATCTATATTGTCTTTGATAGCGAAGGGTATGCCATACAGCGGGAGCGATGCCATACCTGCTGCTTCTACCTTGCGGGCATAGTCTTTCAATGATTCCAGCGGAAGCATCGAAATCCAGGCGTGATCCGGATCATTCTGAATCTCGGTATGAATTGCTTCAACCAACTGAGTCGGTGATAGTTCATCACTCGCGTAACATTGCCGCAATGATGCGATGTCGCCAAGCGGCAACAGCTTCTTTGCCATCATTTTTCTTCCTGAACGACGAGAAGCACCTGCCCGGCAGATACGTATCCTCCTTGCTTGCAGAATAACTGCCGTATCGTACCAGTAACTGGTGAATCTACTGCGAACTCCATTTTCATCGACTCAATGACGATAACCGGCTTACCCGCTTCGATATGCTCACCTTCTTTGACCAACAGCTTCCAGACTGTGCCGGTTACTTGAGCACTGATCGCTTGCGCATCTTCCGGCAAGTCCAGCTCACTTTGTGAGTCGGCATCATCCAGTATGTCTTCGTTGACATAATGGGACAAATTGTTTGCTTCCCAGTCTCGTCGCTCGGCTTCAAATGCCGCTTGTTGCTTGACTTTAAATGCGCTGATGCTGGTAGCTTGCTGCTGCAGGAAAGCATTGTATTGTTTAAGATTCAAAACTGTTTCTTCGATGCGGAGTTTAAAATGTCCGCTAATAAAATCCTTACGCAACTTGAGCAATTCATTTGCACTGACCGGATAGAACCGAATCTGGTCAAAGAAACGCAATAACCAGGGTTTGCCATTTGTGAAATCTTCTGTTTGACGGTAGCGATTCCACATCGGTATAGTACGTCCGACGAATTGGTAGCCACCGGGACCCTCCATGCCATACACGCATAAATAAGCGCCGCCGATACCAACCGCATTTTCAGGCGTCCAGGTACGAGCCGGATTGTACTTGGTGGTCACTAAGCGATGGCGAGGATCCAGCGGGGTAGCCACAGGTGCGCCCAAATAGACATCTCCTAGCCCCATCACCAAATAACTGGCTGCGAAAACGATGTTCCGGACATCCTCAGTACTTTCTAGTCCATTTATCCGGCGGATAAATTCGATATTGCTCGGGCACCAGGGCGCATCGCTGCGCACCGACTGCATGTATTTCTCGATCGCCAATTGCGTTGCAGCATCATCCCAAGACAAAGGAAGGTGAACAATGCGGGACGGCACTTCCATGTCTTCAATCGCAGGCAATTGCCTTTCTCCCGCGATCAGAAGCTCCAGCAATGCATCACGGGATAGTTGCAGGGATTCAAAGTGGATTTGCAAGGAACGGATGCCAGGAGTCAAATCCAGGATGCCGCAAAGCCCGTTGTCGATACATTGCTGCAACCAATTCATTAAAGCATGAGTACGAAAGCGCAAATTCAGATCAAGCATCGGTGGCCCATACTCGATCAGCAAGTATTTGTCGCCGGATTGACGGTAAGTCACTTGCATCTGTTCTTCACTTTGAGGAATACAATGCAGAACAGGATCTTCCAGTTCTTGGGAGATGGAATAAACCGGCTTATGTTGATTCGTCTGCAATTCCTGAATTAATTCTATCTGTTGCTGTTCCAGCGCAGTTGCCTGCTCTATTGATACAGGATAGAAGTGGACGTTGTCGCCGGGTTTAAGTTGTCCGATTTTCCAAAGCTCTGCCTGAGTAATGGTGACCGGACAAACAAAACCACCCAGACTGGGACCATCAGGGCCCAGTATGATCGGCATATCTCCGGTAAAATCGACTGCGCCGATAGCATAAGCATTATCGTGAATATTGGAAGGATGCAAACCAGCCTCCCCGCCATCGCTGCGCGCCCATTGCGGCTTGGGGCCAATCAACCGTACGCCTGTGCGGCTTGAATTATGATGCACCTTCCATTCTGCAGCAAAAAAATGTTCGATATCCTCTGGAGTGAAGAAATCAGGCGCGCCATGAGGGCCATACAACACCGCAATTTCCCATCGATTGGTATAGTGTGGAATCAATTCGTGCGGAAAGCACCGTGAAACAGGAGGACATGGAGATGGAAGCAAAGGAATATGAAGCACATCACCGGCACGCAATACACGTCCGGCATGCCCGCCAAATTGTCCAAGCGTGAAAGTGGATTTACTACCCAAGTAATCCGGCACTTGAAAACCGCCATACACAGCTAGATAAGCCCGGCTGCCGCCCTGTTTAATCTTGCCAAATTGCAAACGCGAGCCCGCCTTGATGAAATGAGATTGCCACTGCGACAGCGGCTCATTGTCCAACAACACATCCATCGACGCACCGCAAATCGCGATGATACTGTCGCAATTAAAACGCAGCGTCGGGCCTGCGAGAGTGATTTCCAATCCAGCGCTATTATCAGAATTATTGACCAATCGATTAGCAAGACGAAAGGCCAAGCCATCCATCGGCCCGGAAGGCGGAACGCCCACATTCCAGTAACCGATACGCCCCGGATAGTCCTGGATCATAGTCTGTACACCGGGACTCAAAACATCGATACTGTGCGGCAGATAATGAAATCCGTTGAGAAATTGCGTGTTCGACTGCCCATTACGGAACACCGCACTACGCAGTATTTGTTCAAGATATGCGAGATTGGTTTCAATCCCATATAGTGATGTGCTCTCCAGTGCATCCAATAGTTTGGCTATAGCCTCTCCTCTTTCCGGTGCATGGACGATGATTTTCGCCAGCATCGGATCGTAAAACGCGGAAACTTCTATGCCGCGCTCGACCCAGGTTTCAACACGCGCAGCAGCAGAAAATTCCACTGCAGTCAGTGTGCCGCTGGAAGGTTGGAACTCTTTCGCAGGATTCTCGGCATACACTCTTGTTTGAATAGAAACTCCGCGAGGCTGGATGGTGAAGGAGTCAAGCGGCGGCATATCACCGGCGGCTTGTCGCACCATCCATTCCACCAGATCAAAACCGGTGACTTCTTCGGTCACGCCATGTTCAACCTGTAGGCGCGTGTTAACCTCGAGAAAATAAAATTGGCCCGTAGTATCATCAAAAATATATTCCACTGTACCAGCGGATTGATAATTGACGGCCTTGCCGAGGCGTACCGCTGTATCCAACAATGCTTGCCGCAGATGTGACTCAAGATTGGGCGCGGGTGTTTCCTCGATGACTTTTTGGTTGCGCCGCTGCATGGAGCAGTCGCGTTCACCCAACGCGACAACTTGGCCCCTGCCGTCGCCGAAAATCTGTACTTCGATATGACGCGCTTGGTCGACATATTTCTCCAAAAATAAACCAGCATCCTTGAAATTGTTTTGTGCAAGGGTTTTGACGGACTCGTAGGCACCAATCAATTCATCCTGATTCCAACACAAGCGCATGCCGATACCGCCACCTCCAGCAGTACTTTTTAGCATAACGGGATAACCAATATGGTTGGCCTGATGGCAAGCGACTTCCAGATTTTCCAGCAAGCCGGTTCCGGGCAGCAGCGGCACCTGATTTTCCATCGCCAAAGCCCGTGCCGTGTGCTTCAGACCAAAAGCACGCATTTGCTGCGGTGTGGGACCAATAAAGCTAATGTTCTGCGTAGCGCATTGCGCAGCAAATTCAGCATTCTCGCTTAAAAACCCGTAGCCTGGATGAATCGCTTGAGCACCAGATTGCTTGGCAACCCTAAGGATCTTATCCGGACGCAAATAGCTTTCCGCCGCAGCGCCATCACCAATACAGTACGCTTCATCTGCTTCGGTAACATGACGTGACAACGCATCAGCTTCAGTATAAACGGCCACGCTGGTTATTTGCATGCGGCGCAGTGTGCGGATAATACGGCACGCAATTGCACCACGGTTGGCGATAAGTATTTTGCTAAACATAATATTAATCCCAAATCAACAGCCGGATTGGCGTCGGGTTATATGCGTTACACGGATTGTTAAGCTGAGGACAGTTGGAGATCAGTACGACGATATCCATTTCCGCGCACATTTCGACGTATTTTCCTGGTGCAGAGACGCCATCCGCAAACTCCAGGCCGCCAACTTCCGTCACTGGAACGTTCATGAAAAAATTGATGTTGCTGGGCAAATCGCGCTTGCTCATATCTAATTGCTGGCACAACGGATCGTGCGCCAATGCGTGCAAAAAATTGTCGCGGCAACTGTGCATCGGAAGTTTCTCCAGCGCATAGCGCACGGTATTACTCTCCGCCGAGCAGGCACCGCCTAGCGTATCATGCTGCCCACAAGTATCCGCGATGATGCTGAGCATGACATGGCCAAGATTGGAATAAAGTTTGCTGCCAGTCGACAGGTACACTTTATTTTGCCGGTTAATGGTGTCGGTTGCGCTATAACGTTCTTGTGCGTTATGGGCGTTGTAGAACAGAGTGTCGACCGCTTGGTTGCCTTCCAGATCCACAATGCGAAAAGTTTGTCCCTGTTTAACTTGTTTTACCCAGGGTTCTCCGGCGGCACAAATTTCATCGATCACGGCATGTTTGGGATCGAGCAGACTGGTATGCAGATAAGAAGTATTCATTTCGCACCTTCACAATAAAAGTTTTGCACGTTCTGTAACGCACGGATATTTTCACTGATATGTAGGCATTCCTTGATGGCCTGCGGTGGTGTATTAAACAGTTCCAAATTGACTGTGCCAGGTTGATATGGTTTCTTGGGATCCAGCGGGTGTGGCGCCGTGGATAGCGCAACAAGAGTATCCATTACAAAACTCAAATCTACGTAATCGCCCGCCTTACTATGATTGGCTTGATAAGCTAATTCGCCCGAAGCAACAGCTGTGACTTTACTGAAGAAATTGATGTTGGCTACGATGTCACGCATACCCAAACCCCATTTACCTAGCTCGATCAATAGGCCATCCAGACCACTGCGAAACATTTGATTACGATGCTCCTGAAAGCGCGCAGTACCATATTTTTGTTGGATCAAATTAGCATCACTTAAGCCGCACACAGTATCATGCCAGCCGCAGGTATCCGCTGTGATGCAACAGAAAATGCGCCCCATGTCTGAATGACAGGCATGACCCTTGGTTAAGCGAAAGGTGTGCTGCGATTTCAGGGTGTCCGCCATGTTGTAGCGCTCAAGTTTTTCTTCCTGATTAAAAAACAATACTGCTGCATTCGCGCCTCCGTCGACATCGATTAAACGCAATGTAGCTCCCCGACGAATAATGCCTGACCAATGGCATCCGCCTGGTATAACTTGTTTCCAGATGATTGTTGGCTGATTCATGACCGTCTCCTCAATAATTTACCCAAAAGCAGATAGATTGTAGTAACACCCAGAATGCTGCCCAGCACCAGCGGCGTGGCCCATAACTGCCACCACGGTGCGTCGGCTGCAATGGCATAAGGACGTGGCCAGGCAATATTGATCAGCTCGAATAACGCCCAGGTAAATGCTAAGCTATTAATGACTAACCCCCATTTTCCCAGCTTTAGTTGCCCCAAATCTGGATTCCATCGACCAGTCAATCTAGCAAACAACGCGATTCCGGTGGTGAATGCGAACATGGCGTAAAGACCGCCCGTACCAAACGCGATAATGGTAGCTACCGCGTCGTCGTTAAGTCCAAATATTAATCCGCAACTTGCCATCAGGACAGTGAAGAGAATGGCATTACGCGGTGTATCGGCAGGTGTGACTCGATTGAGTATGCTGGGTAAATTACCTTCACGTGCCATTGAGAAAACAATACGTGACGTGTATTTGACTACCGATGCGCCGCAAGCAAGAAATGCGATCATGACAATCGCCAGAAACGGTTTTTCAATCCATGTTCCGAAATGGCTGGCGATTAACGGTGTAATCGGATCGGCAGTCACACTGCTGTTAATCAAAATATCATGATCAAAAGCTAATACCAATGAGGCTGAATTGAAAATCACCACCGTACCGACCGCACATAGCGAAAAAAATATTGCCCGTGGTACCGCGTGCTCTGGTTGATGCGTTTCTTCCGCAGTAGTCGAGCAAGCATCAAAACCAATGAATGCCCAACCGGCGATAGCAAGTGCCGCGAGAAAAGCAGCGATACTACTGGGCGCAGTACCGGTACCTAAATGCTGAAACAATTCCATGAAAGAGTGCTGGCGGAAAAACAAGAATAACAGCACCGTAATACCCAGTGATCCGACCACCTCGGCATACACTCCGAGTTTGATAACGAGCTTAAAAACACTGACATGCGCCAGATTCAGCAGAGTACATAAGGCCAGAAAAATTATTGCCCATAGAACTTTCTCACCACCACTTTCGCCTTCTGATCCGAAAAAACCGGCAAACCAAATGCCGCCTGCATATGCTGTAGTGGTCAGCATAGCAATAGTGGAACTGACATAAATGACCCCGGCATAATGACCCGCAGTGGCGCCATAAAGCTGCCTTGCCCATTTGTACGCACCGCCGGCAATCGGAAATTGCGATGACAATTCCGCATAAACGGTTGCCACCAGCAATTGCATCAACAAACAAATCACCAGTGCAGCAAACCAACCTCCACCTGTCACAGTAGTTTGTACGCCGATGATGGCATAGAGTCCCACGATTGGGGACACCACCGCAAAGCCCAGCGTAAAGCTGTGCCAGATGTTCATGCTGGGACGCATCGAATGTACCGCCGACGTTGCTAACTCACGAGTTGGTTTTGGAGTTCTGAACATAATAAGTCTCCTTGATTGAGAATTAATACCGAAAAACCCATGTATCAGTGATACATGACCAGATCTCCCGGGCTTTTATCCCTCCGTGGAGCCTCATTATCATGAGACCGGAAACTCTTGGACCAGTCACCTTGCTTACATTGGCCGGAACCCTAGTTTCCATATTGACGTACTGTGCTTTTTAAAGGCTACACCAGCAATCGCTGATGCTGATATGCAAATGACATAAAAACACGTAACGAGTGTCAATTCTAAGTTCGAATTCAAGAGAAAGCAATAGTGGTGATATAGCCTTGTGGTAATACAGCCTGATCTTGGATCAGGTTAAAGTGGGCATAAATCCAATGAAATTACGCAATTCCCACGTAGTGACAAATGCTGGCGAAAGCGTTGAATCAATTAGATGAAAAATTACTCACTGACAAAATAATAACGAGAATTTTGAATTCTAATAATCCCTAGTGTGCGTGGGAAATATTCCCTCATAATATTGACATGGGATATTTTCCCACGTATTATGCGCCTTATGTGATTAAATTTTCACACAGAATAAGTGCTTTTAGGTGGCCAGCTGTGTTA
Organism: uncultured Nitrosomonas sp.; assembly: GCF_902826915.1. Lineage (GTDB taxonomy): Bacteria > Pseudomonadota > Gammaproteobacteria > Burkholderiales > Nitrosomonadaceae > Nitrosomonas. Next base: position 52,901 of record NZ_CADEGP010000003.1, on the reverse strand, counting down.
ATACCGGAACCATTCATAAAGGAAATTGAATTCTGGAGCTAACTCGGCTAGCGCAATAAAAATCAATTTTACAAAGGCAAACATGCTTACCATCCACTCTTCAGACAAGAAAGTGCATCTGATCCCAGAGTTTACGTACCTTAGCCCGACGGGCGCGGAGCGCGAGGAAAAACTGTGGTTGACTACTACATCTGGCGCCAAGATTATGGCACGAGTGCTGGTGCCGAGTTTCGTTAATCCGGCCTTGCCGCCTTTGATTGCGCTGCATGGCATTTCACGTAATGCTGATGCTATTTACGCGGCATTTGCCGCATCTGCAATTGATACCGGGCGTGTATTGATCGTGCCACGTTTTTCTCGTGCACAATGGCCGATTTTTCAGCGCATTGGCCGTGTCAGACCTGACAAGGCGATTTTGACGCTGATCACTATGCTACGCAGCAATGGCACGATCGAAGCAGAATCCTTTGAATTATTCGGATTCTCCGGAGGCGCACAGCTCGCCCACAGGTTTGCATTACTTTATCCAAATCTGGTGTCATGCTTACATTTAGCGTCCTCTGGCTGGTACTGTCTACCGGACATGACACTTTCCTATCCGGCGGGTCTGGGTCAACCAGCAAGATCGCTGCAAAGTAGTGAAAACGATTTGCTAGCAAGAATGAGAGCACAGCTGACTGATTATCTGCGCCTGCCATTGAGCGTTTATGTTGGCACCGCTGATACGATTCAGAATTCGACATTACGCAGCAAGCCCCGCCTCAATGCTGTGCAGGGGCCACATCGTCTAGCGCGTGCCAAAAGCTATGTGGCACATTTTACCGAGGCTGCCAAGACACATGGTATTAAGCCCAATGCGCGATTGATCCTGCTTGACGGTTGCGGTCATGAGTTTTCGCAGTGCGCAGTACTGGGTGGACTCACTCAACAAATTTTTTATAACACCTAATTCTTTCAGTAAAAATGGAGACATCATCATGCCTACTCAGCTTCAGGATATGTTCAAAAAAGCAAAATGGTCTTTTTCCACGCGGCGAGTGGATCATGCGCAAGCGCAAGCGCTGGATGCCGATTTTTCCGTAACGCACCCCGGTGATCTGATTCTCGGCCGAGTCCTGTCGATTGGCCAGCATCAACGGATTCAATTATTAGCTGGCAGACCTTCAACGTTATATCCAGGTGATCTTGTTGTGCTGCCTTGTGGTGCGCGCTATGCATCGGATCAATTCGAAGGAATTGCCAAGATAGATCCCGAGGGTTGCGATATGCTGGCAGGTGGCGGGTGTCTCGGTCGGATGCTGAGACGTAATGCACGTATCAAGGCTCCGACGCGTATAAAACCGCTGGGGAGAATCATGAATGTGGATGGACAGGCACTGAATGTTGCCGATTTTGCCTTGCCGCGCGCGGCAGGTCGATCCACACTTCCAGTCATCGCTGTGCTTGGTACCGCCATGAATTCTGGCAAAACCACGGCAACAGTTGCCTTGTCACATGGTTTGACGCGAGCAGGATATCGGGTGGCTACGATTAAGGCGACAGGTACGGGCGCTTTTGGTGACTATAACAACTATGTTGATGCCGGTGCCCATGTCGTAGCTGATTTTACCGATGCTGGAATGGTTACGACCTATCTGGAGCCGTTAGAGCGAATCAAACGGGGAATTAACGATCTGTTATGGCACGGACAGCAGAGCGGAGCCGGAATTGCCGTAATGGAAATTGCCGATGGGCTTTTCCAGAAAGAAACTGCTGCCTTGATCGCCGATGAGGTGTTCCACAAGCGCGTTACAGGAGTGATGTTTGCATGTGGTGATGCATTGGCAGCCGCAGGAGGGGTGGCGGAACTGGCGCGGCTGGGTCTGAAACCCGTTGCCCTGACGGGGATGCTGAGTTGCTCACCCATGGCTAGCGCTGAGGCGCAGGCTGCAACAGGGATCGAAGTAGTTACCCGAAATCAGCTTCTGGATCCAGTCAAGGCGAGTCAGCTAGCAGCAATGCTTGGTGCAATATATGAGGTGTCGGCGGCGTGACCCCTCCTCGTATCATGGCGCAGGGCCGCCGTTATCTGATCGCAATCCTGATCGGGTTGGCGCTAATCCAGGCGCTGTCAACGGCCGCCGCTGTATTTTCCACCCGTTGGCTGTTTATGGCGATACACGACACTTGGCAAGCTGGCGTCACATCAGATAGTTACGCAACAGAATCACTCCCGCTGATAGCGCTTCTGTTACTTGGCGGATCGGGACTGGTGATCGCGGTGGTGCGGGTGTTGTTCCGTCGCTATGGGGAAACCCTTGGTCAAAACTATGTCAGAGATGTACGTATAGCGTTGTTTGACCATGCTAGCCAAATGTGGCCGCGTGACTTGGCTGCACGGCGTGCGGGCTACGTTTCTCTGCGCTTTGTTGGTGATTTGACCGCTCTCAAGGATTGGCTGGCGCGCGGGCTTCCGTTGCTGGTCGAAGGTGTTGTGATGCTGCCAGCAGCAGTTATCATTCTGTTAGTGATCGATCCCGGATTTGGTGTCATCGGCCTTTGCCTGGCATGCCTGGCATTGCTCTCACTGGCAACGATGGCGAGAGGATTGTTGCAGGCACATCAGCGGCTACGGGCGCAGCGTGGCTTGCTGGCAGCTGACCTTGCCGAGCGCTTGCCAATCGCACCTGAATTAGCGGCGCTTGGTCGACGTCATACTGAAACGAATCTAATCGCCCGACGTTCAGCGGAATTGACACAGGCAGCTGTCACGCGGATAACCCGTAGCGAGGCATTGCATGCGTTCCCCGATGCACTGACCGGTGTAGCTGCCGCATTACTGATCTGGTGGGGAGCGGCTTCCGGCTTAACGATTGGAAGCATTGCTGCGGGATTGGCGGTGTTGGGCTTGACCGCCCGCCCGCTACGAGACCTGATGGGTGTGACAGACCGAGCCAGCGCCTTTCGTGCTGCGCATGACAAATTGCGCACCGCACTCGCTCGTCCGGTAGCGCCTGCTCGCAGGAAGAGCTCTGTCAAATTGCCCGTCGGGCCGGTCACGCTCGATTTGGTGCAAGCATGTGTGGCAAAGGAAGAACCGCTAACGCTGTCGCTAGAACCCGGGGAATGCGGTATGTTACCTCCCAGTGCAGATACCGAAGCCTTTTTTCGCGCGATTGCCGGGCTTGAATCCGTTGTGTCAGGAAAAATTTATTTGAATGGTCGTCCAGTCGAACGCCTGGCATCTAGCAGTTTGCGCCGAAGTGTCATGCGTATTTCGGAAGCACCGTGCATCCTGAAAGGAACGATGAGCAGAGTGCTGACACTGGGGTTGCCGGAGCGGCCAACTGATGCTGCGATTCTTTCCAGGCTGGAAGAGGCCGGTTTAGCAGAATTGCTGGCAAAGCTGGGTGGGCTTGATCAACGTTTGCCCGAAGGCGGTCGCACCCTGTCACGTGCTGACCGGATAGCGCTATCACTATTGCGTGCAGCGCTCGGCAACCCTGGATTGCTGCTGATTACGGGCAGTTTTCGCGATCTTGGCGAAGCCGGCGCGCGATGGGTCAATGCTCATGAGGCAACCAAGCTTCTTGCTTCATGAGATTGCCAACTTAATTTACCTGCTTATTCTATTAAATTCATGAAATTTATTTTTAGTTTCTTCATCGCCGTCGCTCTCTTTATCGGTTCTGGAGAAAAATCATTTGCCATTGATTTCAATGAAGGTCAGTTTCGCGCTCGGATGGGTAAGGGGTTAACTTATAGAACGCAGGATAGGGATTTTAAAGCCAGTCTAAAGGGTGTGTCGCAAGTGGATGGCATCTGGCTCAACACCAATGAGACATTGAGCTCCACTGATTCCGGTATTCGCCGTGGGCGACTGACATTCGGCATGCAGCTTTATCGTGACTGGGATGTGCGTGCCACCTATGATTTTACAGCGAATCCGTTGGATGAACGTGGTTTTCAGGATCTTTACCTGAGATATTCTGGCATTCGCCGCACCCGGATTTATCTGGGCAATATGCGGGAACCGATCGGACTGGATTGGCTGACCAGCTCCAGGAATACCCTGTTCATGGAACGTGCACAGATGACAGCATTGATTCCACCACTGCATCTGGGAATGGCTGCAAACACCTACGGCCGCAAATGGGCGGTCTTCACCGGCATTTTTGGCGAGCGACTGCAGGACGGCATCAATGAGGGAAATGGTTGGGGTGTCAGTGGTCGTGTGGTGTATACACCTTTCCAGACCCGACAGAATATTTTGCATGTCGGTTTGTCTGGATCGCACCGTGAACCCGCAGAAAATATCAGGGCATTTACCAACGACCATCAGGTATTCGACGCCGAAATTACACGCTTCAGCTCAATTGGCCGTGTGCGTAATTTCAGTCAGATTTTTGTGACTGAATTGGCGGCAAGTCATGGTTCCGCGTCGATGCAATTTGAATATCTACGAACGTTTACCGACAGGCAACAATTGCTAAAGCCGCCGGAATTCGATTCCTGGTATATCCAAGCTGGCTGGATTATGACCGGAGAAAAGCGCCATTACAGTAGAATCAGCCGTACTTTCGATGGTATCAAACCAAACAGCAAGTTCAATCTGAACAGCGGTATAGGGGCTTGGGAAGTGGGAGTGCGCTACGGTGAACTTAGTTCTGTCGGGCAAAAACACTTTGGCGATAAAGAAAACAATCTGACGTTGGGTGTTAACTGGTACCCGACCGACTATATGCGCGTCATGGCAAATTACATCCGGGTGCAGTCCGATCTGGACTTTTCCCGAATACCTTCACCCCGGAACAAGCACGCCAATATTTTCGCTATGCGCGTGCAGATCGAGTTTTAGAGGCGCTATTCAGCAAATGCGATTTATTGCAGTGATTTACTATTCGAGACCCTTGCAAAATTCAAGAATCCCAAACCGCGCAGTTGTTTGATAGTCAATGGATAAAACTGGCTCCGCCGGCCTCTTGGAATCTTAATTTCAAAGCGCCCTTGCAGGTGATTGATAAAGCGACTGTAAAACCCATTGCCTTTATTATCCAGCGATTCAGTCAGAAATACTGCTCGCTCAGATTCCATCAGACTTTCAAATGCTTGACAGAGTATTGTTTGCACATCCAGTCTTTGTCCTTGATGCAAATTCCTTATCGTTTCATCTCCTTTGTTTGCCGTCAATTTCACGGCTTGGGTTGAGCAAGATTACCACTTAACGGACTGTCCGAATTTGCGACGCCACTTCTCTTAATAAAATGTTGGCAGAGACATACCCATCCAAAGCAGCGCGAGGATTATCATGGTAATACCAACCCCTATCGTACCGACGATCATGCCAATGAGTATGGTGATGCCATCCTTGCTGAGCAAACCCAATGACATAATCAGAATTCCCCAGCCAGGCGGAAAATTGGTCAGAGGAATAGGGAGCGCTATGGATAAAGCAAAAACGAATGTAAAAATGCCAATAATTCTTTCCCAGGTGTGCACGCTGATATACGTCAGCCGCGGTTGCAAGCGTTTTTCAATTTTTTTGAGCCAGGGGTTAGCCTTGACGATCAATTTTTCCATAGTGGAACGTTTGATCTCTTTATTTTCGATCCAGACCGGCAGCCAAGGTGCCCGCATGCCAAGCATCATTTGTACCGAAAATATGAATAGCGGAATGGAAAAAAATGTTGTGTAACCCGGGGGCACAGGTACGGGAAGACAAAGCGGCAGTGCGGCGATAGCCAGCAGAACGCCAAAACCGCGTTCATGCAGGGTGTTCTTGATCTCCCCTACTTTCAGAGTGTCGCTGCGATACACAACGACCACGTTTTCCAGCAATTCAGATGTCGAGCGTCCGCCAATGTTATTGCTGTTATGGTTGTTATCGCTCATAGATGGTTTCCTTGAGTTTCCATATCTTGTCACATAATTGCATCAGTTATATTAACAATAAGTGGCGCACAAAACATTTTTCTAAAATTTTCTGGAGATCTGTAGTACGAATTCAATGACTAAGTGCACCAGCCTACGGAGAGTATATCGATTATTAATCGATAAACACGAGGGCACAATGCTTCTTGGTTAGTTTCTTTGCGCTATTGTACATATCTCCGACCCTCGAACCAGATCCAATGTCATGCTGCCGACTGGTTTAGGGTGTAACACAACAAATAGTCCATAGTGCATTAAGATGGATAACTTCTGCGCTGGATTCAGGCGGAACCCGAGGTTGATTTTTGGGAATAACCGTAAGGATGTTATGATTTGCCTTGTTGTTTGGTTTTGTAAACGGTAAAATGCCGTCCACACTAGCGCTGACTCCATCAGTGCTTATATCGTTGAATTAGCTGAGCTATGCTTACCAACAAATTGACCATTGATTATCCGGTAGGAAGGCCTCCAAGATATCCCCTGTTGGACAAGCCTCACCCCTTATTGGCAGCCAAGCTAAATAGAAATCGCCATACCTACGAAACCACACTCCAGGTATGTCTGGAATATGTCAATGATTTAAAAACAATCGCATGCAGTGATGACCCCGAAGGGATGAATCCTTATTGGGTCAACGGCTTCATCCCAGGGATGGACGGTGTAACTCTCTATAGCATGACTGCGAACCTTAAACCAAAGACATTTCTGGAAATTGGGTCAGGCAATTCTACGCGCTTTATCGCGAAAGCCATGCGGGAACATAGCCCAGCAACAAGATTGATTTCAATCGATCCAGCTCCACGAGCCATGTGTGACAACCTATGTAATGAAATACACCGCAAACCACTGGAGGAAGTGGATCTATCCCTATTTGATCAGATCAAAGCGGGTGACATCATCTTTATGGATGGCTCACATCGTTGTTTTATGCATACTGACACAACTGTATTTTTTCTCGACATATTACCGCAGCTGCCACACGACGTGTGGGTAGGTATTCATGATATCTGCTTGCCTTTTGATTACCCGGAAAGTACTGTGAACTGGTTTTGGTCAGAGCAATATTTGCTCGCTTGTTATCTGCTGGGAGATTGTTCTTGGCTGGAGGTCATTCTACCAAGCGTTTTTGCTTCTGTGGATCCTGAGTTATCAGGCATTCTCAAGCCCCTTTGGTCAAACTGGCCTCCAGGAGCAATCGAACAGCATGGCAGTATTTTCTGGATGCGTATTTGCCGAAACCACTAAGTTAAGCAAACACTTGCCTTGAACTTGTCACCAATTGGACGATACATCTAATCTATCAGAAATAGGTTTTATCAATACTGTCGTGTATCTTAATCACGCCAAGCTGGAGCTCATCAATAAATTCATGCAGTTTCTCCTGATCAAATGTTCCCAGTTTGGAATGCTGCACTTTTTGTTGCAATTTGGTGATTAACAGTAACGTTTTCTCGTTGCGCGGCAAACTCTCCAAACAATTATGCACTTGGCATATAGCGTGATAAAAAGCACGTGGGAAGCGCTCCTCTTGCAATAAGAATTTTAGAACATCCGAACGACTTATGCGCAAACGCATTTCACGACGGTACATCTGGTAAGCGCTGAGTGATTTGAGCACACTGACCCATTGCAAATTCTCAAATGGAGATAAGGCTTCCGACATATCCGGCAGTAGTGTAGCGGAGCGGACATCAATAATACGTGTTGTCATATCAGCACGCTCTAGGTTACGCCCCATACGCAAGAAATCATACCCTGCATCATGCGTCATAGTGCCGGCTAGCATTCCGCTAATGGTTTGTACACCCAGAATGATAGAACGCAAGTAATCATAGCGGTGCCGCTGTGTCTGCACACTCCTTGCATTTGTTTTTGCAGTCAAATGAAGTGTATTCATTTGCTCCCAAACCTCTCGTGGAATAATGTCACGAATGTTACGAGTATTCTCACGCGCCATGTTAAGCGCACAGAGAATGGAGCCTGGATTGCGAAGATCGGTGACCATGAAGCGTATCACGCTGCGCTCATCCGCTTCTTCATATAGGCTGTAAAAATAGTCTTTACGGCTTGTAATATCGACAATGGGCTCCCATCCCAATCTCACTCGTTTCGGCAAATCAAGCAACAGGTGTGTATTGACGTTAATCAAACGCGCAGTGTTTTCTGTACGCTCTAGGTAGCGTGCCATCCAGTAGATTTTGTTAGCAACGCGAGAAAGCATAGTCAAACTACCTCCATATCAACGATCCAGGTATCTTTACTACCCCCACCTTGCGAGGAATTAACAATGGTCGAACCCTTGCGCAATGCCACACGTGTCAGGCCGCCGGTTGTGACTATGGTTTGCTTTCCACTCAAAATAAAAGGACGCAAATCCAGATGACGTGGCTCCACGCGATTGCCTATCAAGGTGGGTGCGGTAGAAAGTGTTAGCATCGGTTGTGCAACATAATTGCGCGGATCTCGACGGATCAGATTTACAAATTTCTCACGCTCTTCCTTGCTTGCTTGCGGTCCGATGAGCATGCCATAACCACCCGATTCATTGGCTGGCTTAACAACCATTTCATGAATATGCTCAACAACATGTTCGCGTTCCTGTTTATCGATGCATTTATAAGTTGGCACATTCGGCAAAATGGCGTCTTGATCCAGATAATATTTAATCATATCTGGCACAAAAGCGTAGACCACCTTATCGTCGGCCACCCCGGCTCCGGGTGCATTGGCTAAAGCAACTTTACCCGCTTTCCAGGCGCGCATGATTCCGGGCACGCCCAACACGGAATCGGGCTGAAACGCTTCCGGATCAAGGAACAAGTCATCAATGCGACGATAGATCACATCGACCCGCGTAAGTCCTTCGATGGTACGCATGTACACAACGTCATTCTTGTCCACAATCAGATCACTGCCCTCGACCAATTCTGCCCCCATTTGCTGCGCTAAATAGGCGTGTTCAAAATAAGCAGAGTTGAAAATACCTGGTGTCAGTACAGCAATTTCAGGCTGATCTCCGGGCCGTGGTGATAAAGCGGCTAATGTGTCATATAACTGCGAGGGATAATCATCGACAGGCAGGATATTGCATTGGTCAAACATTTCAGGAAACAATCGCTTCATTACCAGGCGATTTTCCAACATGTACGAAACGCCTGAAGGGACACGCAGATTGTCCTCCAGCACATAAAATGTGCCGTCTTTGTCACGCACCAAATCTGAACCGCAAATATGCGCCCAGATATTCAAGGGTGGATTTACGCCCACACATTCCGGGCGAAAGTTTTTAGAATCTTTAAGCAATTCAGCAGGAAAAATATTATCCTTAACAATGTCTTGTTTATGGTACAAATCATCAATAAAAAGATTCAAAGCCTGGACACGTTGTTTAAGGCCAGCTTCCACTTGCTGCCATTCTTTTTTATCGATAATGCGTGGAATGATATCAAACGGCCAAGCACGATCTATAGAGCCTTCCTCTTCCGTATAAACCGTGAATGTGACGCCCATGACATGGATGGCGGATTCTGCTGCTAATTTATGTTCTTCAATATCTTCGTCTTTTAAAGCACGTAAATAACTACATAAAGTCTGCGCAGCAGGGCGCGGTCTTCCACTGGCCCGCAGCATTTCGTCATACAGATTTTTTACCTTGTAACTTCCCCAACGAATGGTCATTATGTTCTCATCATGTAAAATCGAAAAAATAAAAAATATTTCTTCGTATATATAGTTTTAAAGTAACATGCATCTAAAGCAAAATACAAATGCGCGCATTATCTATTTTTCTTTCTTCCATATATTTTGACATTCAGAATAGAGTGTAACTCTCTAATAATTAAACATTCTCCGGCACTCGATAAGCGCTGAGAGTTTATCAATCCCGATTCATTCATAGCATCTTTTAATGAAAATTATAGTTTCTTACTTTCTCATCAATATGCTGTTGTTTAGTTCTGATTCAAAGGTCAATGTTGTTAAACACCATGCGACAATCAGCAGCTGAGTACAGCTTATTCAGAAAAATGGAATTAGTAAAAACAATCAACGATTACTTCTTCAGCATTCAATTACTGGTATGACCTTCCGGTTTTCTCCAACACCTTAACCTCTATCAGTGGCTACGGTTGACTATTAAGCCCGGCCTCTTTTAAGTTTGCTCTTATAATCAGCTTTCCTTTTGGTGCTACACCATCCTTGCTAAGGATGTAAACTATCAAGTACACACGGCAATACCGAGATACACTAATTTAAGGTACTGAAAAAATAGATTTTCAAGCAATGCACTATTCGTTGCAAAAACATGTAACGATAAGATGGAAGATTTTAGTCAATGTGGATTAATCGGTAGTTTCCACCACCAACAGATCAAATGTCATATCCACGAAGTCTTGAACAAAGCCTTCGCAATTTCCAGAACTCTGGGTTAAAGGTTACTTCATGCGGTTACATATACACCACATAACTCGATACTACTATGATGATTCGGTTTTTCTTGAACCGCATTATCTTAATTTTTACCCTCAACATCGATCTTACTTGCAAGTTGAAGCCTTCGATCTCAAGGTAGATCCCATCTCAGACGGACTCTTCCCCTTATTGAATATTGAGAATTCATTACAATATCAATGTTGGTTTAATAAAACTGTGAAGCATCTTGAGATTAACGCATCCATAAAGGTGCACTCTACTCAATTTAACCCTTTTGGTTTCTTCATCGATATGAATGCCCTCGAAATGAACAGCCAAGAACACTTTGGATATTTGAGTATCAATCAATCTATTTCATCTGAAATGCAAGCCATGTTGTTACCCTATAGGTCGTTGCCGCCTAATCAATTACTGATACCGGTAAATGAAATTTTGCAATTGATCAATCAACATTGGGATCATACGGTAAGATATGCTGAAGACATACACGACCCCTCCGATTGCTTTCAAAGAAAAAATGGATCGTGTCGTGACCTATCATGGATGATGATTACCATGCTTAGATATTTGGGGATACCCGCGCGCTTTGTGAGCGGATACGCCTTCAATCCTGAATTGGGGGAGGGACATGAGCTACATGCCTGGGTGGAATTCATAGCGCCAGGAGCGGGATGGGTCGGCGTAGACCCAAGCGCTGGTATTTTTACTAATGAAGCGTATATACCCGTTGCTGCCAGTAAAGATCCAAAGAAAACTTTACCCGTGTATGGTTCCTATCGGGGTAGTGTAAGTTCAAGATTGGAAACGGAAGTAAAGATAATAGAACTCTAGAAAATTAAATTATTTTCCCTTCGATCTCAGTAACAAACAAATTATCTAGAATAATGTTCGGCCTCAGGCCAAGCAATTGTAACTTAGCCCGCAGATTTGCTACTTTTCAAGCTGTTATCAAAGCAGGTGGAAATTTTCTAGTAAACAACGCGGAACTTAGTCGTAGAGAGTTTTTTATTAACCGTAATTTCTTTTTATATAAAAAATATGACTTATTGCCTCGCAATCAGTGTTAATAAAGGACTGGTGTTTGCCTCTGATTCAAGAACTAACGCTGGCGTTGATTATGTAACGACTTATAGCAAAATGAGTACGTTTGTCTGGCCTGACGAGCGCATCTGTGTTGTGTTGACGGCTGGTAACCTAGCTACATCACAAGCGGTGCTCAACAACATTCGAACTGATTTGGAAAAACCAAATTCCAAAATGAATTTACGTAAAGGCCCTCATTTATATGAAGTGGCACATTATATTGGCCAGCTCAGCCAAAAAGAGCAACGCCAACATGCTGATGCAATGAAAAAAAGCGCTAATGGCGGCGCTGAGGCCAGTTTTATTTTAGGTGGGCAAATTGCTGGGCAACCATCAGAGATTTTCTTGATTTATCCGCAGGGGAATTATATCAGTGCCTCACCGGAAACCCCTTATCTGCAAATCGGTGAGAATAAATACGGCAAACCGATTCTGGATCGTATCATTACGCCTACCACTTCAATCGAAGATGCTGCACGTTGTGCGTTGGTATCTGTGGAATCCACTATCCGCAGCAATATCTCTGTAGGCCCGCCCATCGAACTGGCAATGCACACCAGTGATACTATTCAAGAACCCAATCGTTTAAAGTTAACACTCAACTCCCCAATGTACAAATCAATGCAGAAACAATGGAATGAAGGGATGCGCAGGGCTTGCGCCCGCTTACCCCGCTTTGAGTGGGAAAACGCACAAGTAAAAAGTGATTAATGACTGATCTCGGTTACGACTTGGTGAATGTATCGAAGTTTATTCAACGAAGTATTGGAAATCACGAAGGGATAGGCATCGTCCATGCCCATACTGCGGTTAAGCGCATTCAATGCAACCGATAAACGACACCAATCATCGAACAGCTCATCAAACGAAGCAGGGGTACAATAACCGCTGCTCATTTGAGTGTTATCGATTATCACAGGTGGAGAAACATCATGTCCATGGATTCTAAATCCAAAATCATGTGCGGTTTCGACCGTATCCACCATATGCAAATAATGCGCCCATGTCTCCGCCCAGTCTTCCCAAGCATGCGTACTGGCATAGGCACTAATCCAAATATCCCGCCAAAATGTTGGCGGGCCTTGGTCATAGTAAGATTTTAACGATTGTTGATAATCTAATCGTTCATCACCGAATAATTCACGAAAACTGTTGATCCTGTCTGTTCCTTTTATCAGGAAATCCCAATAGTAGTGCCCGGATTCATGCCTGAAATGGCCCAACAAAGTACGATAGCGCTCATTCATTTTGTCCCGCATCTCTATGCGGGAACCATGTTCGGCTTCAAGCAGGTTAATCGTGATCATGCCTGAATTATGGCCTGTTGCAATACTATGACCGACCGTCAATTCATTGCTGAATTCTCCTCCTACAGCTTCATCCTGCAGGAATTCAAAACCCATTCCTCTAGATGGATCTTGCTCTCGACTTACTACCGGCAATTTCAGGCTATACAAGGTATACAGTAAGCGCCGCTTCGCAAGTTCAACGCGATACCATAAGGTAAGATTTTGCGCCTCACTGAGATTTGGAATAATATGGTTAAGACGGCATGAAACGCATAAGGGATGTTGATTATCAACTGACACCATCCAATTACAAACATTATAATCCACATTATTCTTACACAAGCGGTAGGTTTGGTTATTAAGTAAAGCCAACCAATTACCATCAGCAGATGGCTCCAAAGCGCTGAGTTGGCTTTCATCGGGTAAATAACCCACCATCCGACTGCAGGAGAAACACTGATTATTCTCAAAATGCAGATTATTTCCACAATGACACTGGAAAGTTTTCAAACGAAAATCCTATATCGAGCTAAATTCCAAGACTATAGATTACAGCAAAACTCTGATGGTGGTATTTTTTGTACCGCGGATTCAAATATGGAATGCAACGATTGGTTCGTGATTTGGTGCAAAACGCCCACATATTCGATCAAACCTTCCATTGACAGAATGCTATTTTCCTAAATACATTGAGACCTCACAAAGAGGTGTTACATGAAAACATTCATAACCATGATTACCATCACAGTCACTTTATTTGCTGGTTCGCTACAAGCGGACGAGGGTCATCATCATTCAGGCGCTTTCGATCAGGAGAAATTGGGCCAGGTAAATTTCCCGGTTTCATGTACATCGTTGGCGCAAGCACAATTTAATCAGGCCGTGGCAATGTTGCATTCATTCTGGTATGAGGAGGCGGAAAAGGCATTTCGTCAAGTGACCACAACTGATCCGGACTGCGTCATGGGTTACTGGGGCGTTGCGATGAGTCTTTATCATCAGTTATGGGCAACGCCTCCGGTTGCAGCAGAATTGCAAAAAGGGCAAGAGGCATTACAACAAATAAGAAAGCAAGCGATTAAAACGAAAAGGGAAGCTGCTTATCTTGAAGCCGTTGAGCTTTTGTATCAAGTCGACGAAAAAGCAAATTACGGTGCCAGGAAACTGGCATATCAAAACGCAATGAAGCGGGTTATGACGCAAAATCCGGATGATTGCGAAGCGACCGTGTTTTATGCCTTGGCGTTGATTTCTACGGCTGCTCCCAGTGACAAGACTTTTGTCAATCAGAAAAAAGCATTGAATCTACTGCAAAAGGTACTAGAGCATGAACCGAATCATCCGGGTGTGATTCATTACATTATCCACAGTAGCGACTATCCCGAACTGGCCGAGCTTGGACTGAATGCAGCGCGGGCGTATGCGCGTATTGCACCAGCAGTGCCGCATGCGTTGCACATGCCATCGCACATCTTCATTCGATTAGGCCACTGGCAGGATGCAATACAATCCAACCTGGCAGCTCATCATGCAGCAAAAGAATATGCACGAGAAAACGCATTGACCGCAACCTGGGATCAGCAATTTCACTTCATGGATTACACGATCTACGCTTATCTCCAGACCGGAGAGACGGAAAAGGCTCAAAAAATCTTGCAAGAGTTGCAATCGATTAAAAAAGTGCAGCCGGAAAATACCACAACTGCTTATGCCTACGCAGCCATTCCAGCGCGCTATGCGATAGAACGTGCCCAATGGCACGAGGCCGCTGAACTCAACGTCGACCCAAGCGATTTCCCGTGGCAACAATTTGGCTGGTGCGAAGCCATCACGCACTTTGCTCGTGGCTTGGGAGCGGCAAGAGCTGGAAAAATGGCTGTCGCCCAAATCAGTCTGCAGCGATTGGAAACATTACGTGATGCCGATCGAACTGCGAATAAAGACTATAACGCTGATCAAATCGAAATCCAGCGTCTGACAGTTGCAGCATGGGTAGCACACGCGAAAGGCGAAACAGAAGATGCTGTTAAACTTATGCGTGCTGCGGCTGAATTGGAAGACTCAACCGAAAAAGACAATGTCACGCCAGGTGCAATCGTTCCCACCAGAGAGTTACTGGGAGAAATGCTGCTTGAACTGAAGCGGCCCAGTGAAGCACTGCAGGAACTCGAAGCTTCTTTAATACGCACACCCAATCGCCGCAATGGAATTTATCGTGCAGCACAGGCAGCAAAGCTTGCGGGGGATCAGCTGAAAGCCGATCGGTATCAGCAGCAGTATCAGCAATTGGCGGCATCCAATCAACAGCTTTGATAGGGACAGGAATGCACTGAAGATTTTCTTTGCCAAACTCGGAAACTGTTTATAATAAAAACATGAAAGCATACGACTGCAAATGGTTATTGGTTTTTTTTATGCTGTGGCTGCCTCTGCAAGGTGCTGCAGCAGCTGTTTTGTCCGTGTGCGTGCAGGAGAAAAATATTCACAATCAAGCCGACAAGTCAGCGATAACCATCGACAGCCATCATCATGACGGCTGTCATAAGCAAACGGCTGATGGCACCACTCATCACGTGTTATCCAGTCTGCCATGCGACGACACTTCTTGTAATGTTTATAGCAGCACGCCGATTCTGTCGGGTTATGCAGTGCCGATGCTGATCGGAATCACCTCTACTGTTATTTCTTTGAATTCCGGATTCACGTCGTTTGATCCGGAACAACCACAACGCCCTCCACTACTCAATCTCCTGTAATCCCGCCGGTTGCTCCGGCAAACGAGCGATTTTTGCATAGCTTCTGTGCATTGATACGTATTGCGTAGCAAGTGCAATATCGCAAGCTATTTGCAGTGTCTGCTCATTTTCAATCGAACAGACGAAATTACCTGCCAGGAGGTTAAATGTTAATTTTATTCGATATTCATACGCACCAACAGTATCAAAACTTCATCTGGAGGCTACCATGAATCGCGCTGGGATGATTGTTATTGCGTTGACAGTGACTGCAGCAATAACTCACGCACAGGCAGAGGGAAAAGCAAACGACAACGGATCAACCGTGTTTACTCACTCCGTCGCGCAAAAAACCGCAACCACATCGCACTTGAGCAATAGCACATTATTACCCGGACTGATTCGGGAAACACTGGAAAACAATCCAGAAATCCGAGCGGCACAACAGGAACGCACAGCAGCACAGCAAAGAATTGTGCCGGCTGAGGCACTGGATGATCCCATACTCGAAGCAGGCGTGATCAATGCGCCGTTGGCGTCGTCGCCATTTAACCGTGAAGATATGACGATGAAAATGATCGGCCTGTCTCAGCGTCTGCCTTTTCCGGGAAAACGCGGTTTGCGCAAGGAAGTTGCCAGCAAGGATGCACAGGCGATTGAATATGGCTATCAAGAAACAATTAACCGCGTGGTGCACGACCTGAAGACGGCTTATTTTGGTCTGGGCCTTACGTTCGAGATGATTCAATTGGTTGAAAAAAACCGGCAAACGCTGGAATATTTTTTGCGCATTGCTGAAGAACGTTATCAAGTAGGACAAGGCAGTCAGGCGGATGTACTGAAGGCGCAGACACAAGTTTCAAGAATGCTGGACCGATTGCTGGGACTGGAGCGTGAGCAGCCTGTATTTGAAGCGGAACTGATTCGCGCATTGGGACGCAGCACTCAGATCGAAGCGCTGGTTCCAACACTGCTGCACCTTCAGGAAACGCCCTTGATTATAGAGGTGCTGCAGCAAGAGGCCATGACACAGCGCCCGCAACTGCTAGCACTGCAAAGCCTGATTGCGCGCAATGAAAAATCCGTTGATTTGGCGCGCCGAGCTTATTACCCGGATCTCGATGTGCGTTTTTCGTATGGCCAGCGCGACAGTATGCTGGATGGCAGCCGACGTGACGATATGGTCAGCATGACGGTGGCTGTCAATCTGCCGGTATGGCGCGGCAATAAAATCGAGCCGCGTATCCTGGAAGCGCAAGCGCTACGTGACCAGATAGCTAGTCTGTATCAGGCGCAAAGCAACGAGGTGACAGCAAGACTGCGGCAACAAATTGCCATGGCCGAACAAAGCCTGAAATCAGTCAAACTTTATCACACTACCATTCTGCCGCAAGCACGGTTGACGGTTGAATCCGCTTTGGCTGCCTATCAGGTAGGCCGGGTTGATTTTCTGACGCTGCTGGATAATCAGATGACGGTATTTGATTATGAAACCAATCACATCACCGCAATTGCCAATTACAACAAAGCACTGGCGGAGATTGATTGGTTGGTGGGTAAGAAACATGCGCACTGATAACTATCCAGGAGCTTCCCATGCCATCCATGATTAAGCAGGTCTTATCCGTAATCGCGCTATTAGCCATGCTGGCCGCAGGCTATTGGTGGGGTTATACCCAATCACAAACTGCCGAAACAACAACTGCAGCTGTAGCAACTAAAGGAGATCGTAAGATTCTGTATTACCGCAACCCAATGGGATTACCCGATACCTCTCCAGTACCCAAAAAAGATCCGATGGGAATGGATTATCTGCCGGTTTACGATGGCGAAGAAAAGCCATCGGATCAGAACATTGTGGCCATTAGTACTGAAAAAGTACAAAAACTCGGTGTGCGCACCGAAAAGGCGGAGTTGCGCGAACTGATACGCACTGTGCGCGCGGTGGCTACAGTGCAGACCGATGAACGCAAGCAATACACCGTAGTGACCAAGTTCGAGGGCTGGATACAACGGTTATACGTTAATACCACGGGACAAGCGGTCAGAAAAGGCGATGCGCTGATGGATGTCTACAGTCCTGATTTGATTGCCGCGCAGCAGGAATATTTGATTGCCGCGCGCGGCTTGCAATCGGTCGCTGACGGTGACCCGGACGTGCGCGCCGCAATGCAACGGCTGGTTACCAGCGCCTTACAAAAACTGCGCAACTGGGATGTCGCGGAAACTGAATTACAACGTTTGCAGCAGACCGGCGAAGTCCGCCAGTACTTAACATTGCGTGCGCAAGCCGATGGCGTGGTGCTGGAAAAGAAAGCCATAGAAGGGCAACGTTTCATGCCGGGAGAAACGCTGTACCAAATCGCCGATTTGTCGAGCGTGTGGATGCTGGCCGATGTATTCGAACAGGATCTGAGCATGATTCATCCTGACCAGCGCGTGACCATCCGCGTGGATGCTTATCCCGACAAGGTTTTTAACGGCGAAGTGGCGTTTATTTATCCGGCGGTAACGCCAGAGACACGCACCGCCATCGTACGCATCGTGCTGCCCAATCCTGATGGCCTACTGAAGCCTGCCATGTATGCACGCGCCGAATTTGCATCGTTTCATAGTAAAAATAAAGTGCTGACCGTACCGGATTCGGCCGTGCTGGATACTGGAACCCGTCGCGTGGTCTTGGTAGATTTGGGAGCCGGCCGCTATGAACCGCGCACGGTAAAGCTGGGCATGCATGCCGATGGCTATGCCGAAGTGCTGGGTGGGCTTCGAGCTGGCGAGGCCGTGGTGGTCAAGGCGAATTTTCTGATTGACGCGGAAAGCAACTTTAAAAGCGCGCTCAACAGTTTTGGCCATACTTCGTATTATCCAGTGTCCGGTGAACAGGAAATTGCATCCAGCTCAGCGGTTTTGTCTGCTTCACAAGTGCGATATCGTGGTGAAGGCAGCATTGAGGCGATTGATTTTGCGCATACGACGGTCACACTTGCGCACGGCCCGATAGCAAGCCTCCAGTGGCCCGCTATGGTAATGGATTTTCGCGTTCAAGAACCGGCGCTATTACAAGCGTTCAAGCCAGGGCAGAAAGTCATTTTTGAAATCGCCGAGGAATCCGCTGGTGAATTTGTGATTGTGCGCATTCAACCAGCCGATACTTTTCACGATCACTAGGAGGGTATCGACATGCTCAAGCACGTGATTGAATGGTCGATCCGTAATGTTTTCCTGGTATTGCTCAGTACCGTGTTCATCATCGGTTGGGGTATCTACTCACTATGGAAAATGCCGATTGACGCGATTCCCGATTTGTCCGATGTGCAAGTCATCATCTATACCGAATACCCTGGACAGGCGCCACAGGTGGTCGAGGATCAGGTCACTTATCCGCTCACCACCGCCATGCTGGCTGTGCCACGCGCAAAGGTCGTGCGTGGTCAATCGGCTTTTGGGGTTTCGTTCATTTACGTCATTTTTGAAGATGGCACCGATATTTACTGGGCGCGATCGCGCGTGCTGGAGTATTTGAGTTTTGCAGCCAATCAACTGCCGCAGGATGTGCGCCCTGCGCTGGGTCCGGACGCCACCGGCGTCGGTTGGATTTATCAGTATATCGTAACTGCCAAAGACCGTACGCTGGACGAATTGCGCACCATTCAGGACTGGTTTCTGCGCTATCAACTCACCACCACGCATGGCATATCCGAAATTGCCAGTGTCGGCGGCTTTGTCAAAACCTATCAGATCACGGTCGATCCGCGCCGCCTGCAAGCGTATGATATCCCATTGAAACGCATCACTGAAGTGATCGCCGCCAGCAACCGCGATGTCGGCGGGCGCGTGATCGAATTGGCGGAAACCGAATACATGGTGCGTGGCCGGGGCTATCTGCAAAGTATCAGCGATCTGGAGAATCTGGTGGTGCGGGCGCATGTCGGCATGCCTGTGTTGTTGCGGGATATTGCCCGCGTGGAACTGGTACCCAGCGAACGGCGCGGCATCACCGAGCTGAACGGTGAAGGGGAGGCGGTTTCCGGCATCGCGGTGGCACGTTATGGCGAGAATGCACTGGATGTCATTCACGATCTCGAAGCAAAAATTGACCAGATCAAATCCGGTTTGCCGCAGGATGTTTCGGTCGAATCGGTATACAACCGTTCGGAACTGATCCACCGCGCCATTGCGACACTGCAGGAAGTATTCATCGAGCAGATCATCATCGTGGCATTGGTGTGCGCGGTATTTCTGATGCACGTGCGCAGCGCGCTGGTGGCGATCATCATGTTGCCCATCGGCGTGCTGATTGCGTTTATTGCCATGGCGCAACTAGGCATTAACTCCAATATCATGAGCCTGGCCGGAATAGCCTTAGCGATTGCGGAAATGACGGACGCCGCCATTGTCATGGTGGAAAATGCGCATAAGCATCTGGCGCGGCTTAAACCGGGAGAATCGCGCACCGATGCGGTTATCGCCGCGTGCAAGGAAGTCGGGCCGTCATTGTTTTTCAGCTTGTTAATCATCACGGTGTCGTTTCTGCCGGTGTTCGCGCTGGAAGCGCAGGAAGGGCGCATGTTCCAGCCGCTCGCGTATACCAAAACCTTTGCCATGGCCGGTGCAGCCGTTCTATCGATTACGCTGGTTCCGGTGCTGATACTGCTGTTGATCCGTGGCCGCATTCCGCGTGAGCAAGACAATCTACTGGGCCGCTTGATGATTCGCGGCTATCAACCGGTTGTCGCTGGCGTGATGCGCTGGAAAAAATCCATCCTGGTGATTGCATTGGGCGTGCTGGCTGTGACGGTTTATCCGGCCATGCGGCTGGGCACCGAATTCATGCCGACATTAAACGAGGGTACGTTGCTGTACATGCCCGTCACGTTGCCGGGCATTTCAGTGACCAAGGCGGCGGAAACGATGCAGACACAAAACAAAATCATCATGAATTTTCCGGAAGTGGCCTCGGTATTCGGCAAAGCGGGACGCGCTGATACAGCGACCGATCCGGCGCCACTGGAAATGACTGAAACCATCATCAATCTGAAACCGGAGCGTGAATGGCGTCCCGGCATGACCATCGACCAACTAATTGCTGAACTCGATCAAGCGCTGCAAATCCCTGGTGTCGCGAATGCCTGGACCATGCCGATCAAAAATCGCATCGACATGCTCGCCACCGGCATCCGCACCCCGGTCGGGATCAAGGTATTCGGCAATGATTTAACTGAAATCGAAGCCATCGCACGGCAAATCGAAGCCGTGGTGAAAACCGTACCCGGCACTACCAGCGCTTACGCCGAGCGCATCACCGGCGGTTATTATCTGGATATCGAGCCGGACCGGCTGGCATTGGCGCGCTACGGCCTGGCGGTGGGTGATCTGCTCGAAGTGATTTCCGTGGCATTGGGCGGGGAAGTGATTACCACCACGGTGGAAGGCCGCGAGCGCTTTGACGTGGCGATCCGCTATCCGCGCGAACTGCGCAGCGACCCGCAAGCCATTGCCACGCAAGTGCTGGTGCCCGCGATGGGCGGCACCATGATTCCATTGGGTCAATTGGCGCAAGTCAAGCTGGTGCAAGGGCCGCCCAGTATCCGTACCGAAAACGCGCTGCTCTCGGCTTACATCTTCATCGACATCCGCGACCGTGACATCGGCGGTTATATCGCCGATGCGCAACAAGCCGTGCAACAGCAGGTACAATTCCCGCCGGGATACTATGCAACCTGGAGCGGTCAGTTTGAATACATGCAGCGTGCCACCGAAAAATTGAAACTAGTGATTCCGCTGACCCTATCGCTGGTGTTTCTGCTGGTTTACCTGAATTTCGGCCGCTTGACCGAAACGCTGATCGTGATGCTGTCGATACCGTTCTCGTTGGTCGGTGGCATCTGGCTGATGTACTGGCTCGATTACAACCTGAGCATTGCCGCCGCGGTCGGTTTCATCGGCCTGATCGGCATCGCCGCGGAATCCGGCATGGTGATGCTGACCTTCATCGATCAAGCGTTCGCCACCATTGTCCGGCAACGTAAAGCGATTGCTGAACAGATAACCCTCAACGATTTGTACGACGCCGTGGTGCAAGGTGCTGTTTACCGCATCCGTCCGGTGATGATGACCATCGCCGGCAGCGTGGTCGGCCTGCTGCCGGTCATGCTCAGCACCGGCACCGGCTCCGAAGTGATGCGCCGCATCGCGGCGCCGATGGTCGGGGGCATGGTTTCCGCGATGATCCTGACATTGATCATTTTTCCGGCAGTGTATGCGGTGGTCAAGGAAGTTCCATTGCGGCGTGCGGAGTGTAAAAGCAGATAGAAGGTTATTAAGCGTAGCGCAATGCACCGAATGATATATGCGCAGATGCCAATTAACGGATTACGCTACGTTTTGAGTACGCTGTATATTTCAGTCAGTGTTCTTCATGTGGTTAAACCGATTACCAAATTAGGTCTAGTTCAAGCTGAATAAGCAACTTTTTTGCAACAGTATTCACGTTTTTGTTTAAAAGATCTTCGTTAAAAATTGATAAATAGAACTATTTGATCAACCATGTGAGAAAAATCACAGTTCAACTACACGAAAAGATGTTTTCATATCCACTATAGGCAAACAAGAATAATTTTTGCGAATTCTCTATGAATTGCCAACCTTTAGTTATCATCAATAATGAGAATATTTAGTTAATGCGTTAATTATTAAATAGAATATCTTGTTTACCCAAAATTATATAAAGTCTTACGAAGTTCTGCGAGTATGTTCCATTGAGACTCAGCAGTGTGAGTTCATTGTCAAATCATTTTATTCTACAAAGATGGTTTTTACATTTCTAACTCCAAAAATTAACGGCAACGAAATGCGTTCAGCTTAATTTCATCAACTGCATAAAGGGAGAAAGGATCGAGACATCAACTACTTGTTGGCTGTAAAAAAGCTTTTGTATCTTTTGTTAATTTTATTGCAAGTAATTCAAGTTGAATGGCTTATTTGCACCGATGCTATCTTTCGAAGGGAGTTTTATGAATCTGATAAAAATGCTGGCTTTTATTACGCTGGTCGGTAGTATTCATGCTTTGACTTATGCTCAAAGTATATCTTTGCCATCGCAAAACAGTGTACCTAATTTCACGGCTCAGGCCATAGATCAGTCATCAGGTGCTCCTACAAAAAGCAAGATCGAGTTTGCTGAGCACAGAATTCTTGTTAAATTCAAGAGCCAGACGACTGTCAATGCCAATGCCTCTCAAGTATCGACCGATGCTGTAGAGAGTCTGAGTCAAGGTGAATTATCGGCACTCAATAGTGTTCAGGGCAAAGTTATAAAAAGCTTTGCCAATATGGGTGTGCATGTTGTTCAAACACCGCTGGCGGTTGGCAAAGCAATTGAAATGCTATATCGCAATAATAATGTGCAATATGCCGAACCGGATTACAAGGTGCGTGCGATTGCGACACCCAATGATCCCAATTTCTCCGATTTGTGGGGATTAAACAATACCGGCCAGGCATTCGGTATACCGGATGCTGACATTGATGCGCCGGAAGCTTGGAATACCCGGACAGATGCCAGTAAAGTCATTATAGGGGTAGTCGATACCGGGGTAGATTATACGCATGCGGATTTAATTCCCAATATGTGGAAAAACCCAAAGGAAATTCCCGGAAATGGCATTGACGATGACGGAAACGGCTGGATCGATGATGTTCACGGAATAGATACTTGCAATGGCGATGCTGACCCTATGGACGATCATTTTCACGGTACCCATGTCAGTGGAACCATCGGCGCTAAGGGCAATAATGGAATCGGTGTAGCAGGAGTAGCCTGGAAAACCAATATTATGGCCCTCAAGTTTCTTTGTTCGGGCGGTTTTGGTTTCGTATCAGGTGCAATCGAAGTTATTAACTATGCATTGGTTACCAAAATAAATAATAACTATCCTCGCATGATTCTGAGCAATAGCTGGGGTGGCGGTGAATATTCGCAAGCGCTTTTCGATACCATTACACTGGCTAAAGGTTTAGGAGTGCTATTTATTGCGGCGGCGGGCAATGAAGGAATGGATACCGACAATATTACTGTCTATCCTGCCGGTTATAAAGTGGATAATGTTATTTCGGTGGGAGCTTCCAATTCGAACGACGATCCGTCTTTCTTTTCCAATTACGGCTGTAGTAGTGTTGACGTGTTTGCGCCGGGTGAAGATATTCTAAGCACGATGCCCGATAACAATTATAATTACCTCTCGGGAACGTCAATGGCAACGCCGCATATTAGCGGCATGGCTGCTATGATCTGGTCCCAGAATCCTGGTAAAAATTGGCGATCGGTTAAAAGTGCGTTGATGAATAGCGTCGATCAACCTGCTGCAATGAGCAGACGCAGCGTAAGCCAGGGCCGGGCCAACTTGTTTAAAGCCCTAAAACCAGAAGCCATGAACGAACCCACAATCTGGAGTACTTCGCCTCCTTCAGCTGCGCCGGGTGATACCATTACCATAACGGGTCATAATTTTGGCGCAACTTCCGGTAGTGTTGATTTTAATGGCACATCCCTGACAGTCTTGAGCTGGTCGAATACAACCATCAGGGCTAAGTTAGGCCTAAACAGCTTGGGTATAGGAAAGCTGAAAGTAATCAGAGCAGATAGCAACATTAGCGATAGTGGCGCATGCTTTAGTGTGTCGTTCAAACCGAGTCTGGTTGGGCAAACAATAATACCGCGTGCTTGGGCAAGTGGTGCCCGCGTGGGCAGTAAGTATTGGATTGTTGGTGGAGAGGCGCCTTGGGGCATTACCGGTATTGTTGAATCGGTGAATCTGCCTACGTTTACTTCAACGATAAATTCTCAATGGTCGATGCCAATACCTCTGAGCAACACAGGTTCTGCAGCTATTGCTTCCAAAGTTTATGTTGTCGGGGGATATAATCCGTCTTTGGGGATTATTTCCAATAGCCTGCAAATATTCGATACAGTCAGCAAAACCTGGCAAGCGGGCGCTTCGCTGCCTGAACCATTGATGCAGTCTGCAGTTGTAGCCGTAAATGGCAAACTGTATGTTTTTGGCGGTCTTAATGGTTTTTTTGGAACGACAAATACAACTTATATCTATGATCCTGCAAACAATCAATGGTCATCCGGCGCGGGAAAAGGAACGCCTACTGCTTATGCCGCTGCAACCTCGGCACCGGGTAGTAGTACAGTAACGGTTGCTGGTGGTTTTGCCTGTTCATTTTTTGGTTGTGAGCAGAGCATTGTCGAGGTTTACGATACGGTATCCGATACTTGGCAGCTCGTATCTAATCTGAACCGTTCTCGCGCAGGCTCTGCGCATGCTTTTTTCAAAGGTAAGGATCACGTTTTATTTGGTTCAAACCAGAATACAACGGGTGAATACTTTAACGGCAGTACCTGGAAAGAAGCTATTAACGGACCTATGTTGTATACGGCTACAGGAACAGTTTGTAATGTATGCAAAGCGATGGTCATTATGAGTGGTTTTGATCAATCATTCTTTTTTGGCTCCTTTAACCAGAATATCTGGCTTTTGAAGGAATAGTCTAGGAAGCCGGTTTTTTTCAGTCCGGTAGTGAGAATAGGTGCTACCGGACTGTATTAACTGGTCATGAGCCGATTCACTTCGGTGAACCAGCTGCAATCACGATAGGGCTGATTCTGCAGCAGCGTTTTATAACGCTCGGGCAAATTGCGCGCAATTGCCTGGAATTCCTGTTTATCCTGCTGCGTGACGAGGGTCGGGCCGATAAACGGGGTTTGGTTGCGGCGCAGGTTCATTTTAAAGGTCGGTTGATGCGGCAAATCAAAAAATCGGATCATATCTTTTAACACCGCTTCCCGCTTCAAATCCACATCGACATCGATAAAAAACACCCGGTCTTGCCAGTGATGGTCTTGAATCAATTGCATCGCCCGATGCTCGATCTCCAGCCACTGTAATGCATAAAACTGCAAGCGGGTGAGCGATGGCGGATAGTGCCGGAACACCTCTTCTTGCCCGGTCAATGCCCAGCGGAACAAGCGTTCGCCGGTATCGTCCGTATAATCGGCAAACGGAACACGCAGCTGGCGTATCATCCGCTCGCGCACATATTCGCTTTTCGCCACCCGCAATGGATCGCGCACCAGATGGATAAAACCCGGATTGTTCAGCAGCGTTCCGGCATGGCGGTTAAACGTTTTCAGGAAAGCATGATTGGATTCAAAATAAAACGGTTCTTTGCGGCTGGCGATAAAACGGCATTTGCGCTCCAGCACCGGCAATAGGGCGCCGTCGTTATGCTGCGTATTCCACGCGATGGGCTGGCCAAACAGCGTCGGATTGCCGAACGTGAAATAAGGCTCGTGGGTGCTGTAGCAGTGCGTGATGTTCTTGGTGAAGAAATCAGCCAGATAACTCGTGCCGGATCGACCGCTGGCGAGTGTGAACAGGGCAAGTTGAGTGCTGCGCATACATTGGCTCAGGATGAAACTGCCTGTTCGACAATCACATCGGCCAGTTTTTGCTTCAACCCACGGGCTTGTGTGATGGTGGATTTGAGTTGATCGCACAGGGTCATGAGTTCGTCGACTTTGGCGACGATGCGGTGTTGTTCGGGGAGAGGGGGCAAAGCAATTATCAAATTAAAATCTGCTCTCTTGTAACATTTTTCATTGAGCTACTTGTTCCACCTGCAAATCGTGAATAGTAGTTGCGAGCAAATGATGCTGAATTTGCGATATTGATAAATCGACTATCACAAAACAATGAAAGCCGTAGCCTAACAATCTTATCTGATAGCATTAAATTCGGAGGACAATCTTCTACTACAACACTTCTTGCCACTAGCTCAGCGGTATTGGCGCGAGACACAAGAAAATCGCCAGTTTCAACTACGCAATCCAATCGAGCATCTAGTAATTTTGGAAGTGCCTTATTCTCATCCGGCAGAAACTTTCCCCAAGACACTGCACTAACTTTTAATACTCCCCAGTCATTCTCGTAACGAGGGTGATCTTCACAGTTTGGACTCCAACCTGCTCCACTTTTTTTAACCAATTCACCAA
This sequence comes from uncultured Nitrosomonas sp., assembly GCF_902826915.1. GTDB lineage: Bacteria > Pseudomonadota > Gammaproteobacteria > Burkholderiales > Nitrosomonadaceae > Nitrosomonas. The sequence goes on along the minus strand of NZ_CADEGP010000003.1, from coordinate 26,391 downwards.
GTCTGATTATCTCCCATCCAATCGGCAATTCAAACGGCTTTTCTTCCTCGGAAATTCCTCGTTGAATCCCCCCCGGCCCCCCTTTTTCAAAGGGGGGATTAGGATTAGGATTAGGATTAGGATTAGGATTAGGATTAGGGATAGGGTTAAGGGTGGAATTAGAAAGAGGGGGGTTAGAAAGTGTAGTCGTAGTGGGATTGATTGATGTTGCTGCAACTGAGCCTGTTTCCCCCCTTGGTAAAAGGGGGGGTAGGGGGGATTTGCCTTTCTTGATCTTCCTCTCAGCGATCAACCTGGCTTTTTCCGCTTGGATGCGCTTGAGCAATTCGCTGGCGGGTTCATCGTTCGGATCTTGCGGAACGAGTTTGCCCATTACCGCCAGTTGCAGCAGGGTTTGTTTGAGCGCGTCGATGCTGGTTTCGGTGATGAACAGCGACTCGAAATGCACAGCAATGCGTTGCCAGTTGGCGCTGAAGTCATCTGCGCTGTGCGATTGGGTCAATGTGCCGAGCAGGTGATTCACCAGTTTCTTGTGGGCTTCGGCAGCGTTGTTGTGCTGCGTTCCCAGTTGATCACATAACGCCATCAGCTCATCGACTTTGGCGACGATGCGGTGTTGTTCGGAGAGAGGTGGCATTGGTACAAAATAACCCAACAATTCATCTTGCCTGATACCGGAAACTGTCATTCCACTACCAATAATATTTAGCGTATTGTAAAAATTGATGAAATAGTCAACATTAAGAAACGAAGTAATTTTTAGTGCTTTCAGGTCTTGATTTATTGCTACATCAATTGCGGCAATTGCTATCTTGCCCAAACCCATTCGGGTACAAATTAACAAATCCCCTTTATTTGCAAGTTTACTACCAGACTCAAGGCCTTCTGGTGTTATGTGATCTTGCGTTTTTTTAAGAAACTTCTCGACATTCAAATCCTTTACACTCGCCCAGGGAATATCACCATTCCAGAATTCAAGTTTATTTTTACTTGGCGTTCCACCACTCAGGATGCTTAAAACAAGATCACCAAACTGCACCCACTCCCACCCCTGCGGCAATTCAAACAGCTTTTCCTCATTGCTTATCGGCGGCAATGGCTTATCTTTTTTGATTTTCCCCTCAGCGATCAACCTAGTCTTTTCCGCGTGTATGCGCTTGAGCAATTCACCAGCCGGTTCATCATTTGGATCTTGCGGCACCAATTGGCCGCGAACGGCTAGTTCCAGAATCAGCTCGCGCAATTTCCGGATGCCGTACACGCTGATGCCATTTCCGCCGCTGCGGCCACGGCCAGATTTCTTTTCTGTTTCGGCGCTGGCCCAGATGTCGAGGTGGTGAATCCCCCTAATCCCCCCTAGCCCCCCTTTTTCTAAGGGGGGGGATGGTGGTTGAGGGGCGCGTGGGGGGTGTTTTAGTGTCCCGATTTTTGTCAGAAGCAATTCCCGGAGTTTCAGCGCTCATACTCCACCCCCCTTTGAGAAAGGGGGGCTAGGGGGGATTTTCTTCTCCATCGCCTCAAAAATCACCTGCATCACCGCATCCAATTCCTGCATAACTTGCCGGTTATCAAAGCGCAATACTATCAAACCGATGGATTCCAGCGCACGATCTCGCTCCGCATCGCTGGCTTGGTGGTCCGGTTCAAAATGCTGCGAGCCGTCCAGTTCGATAACGAGATTAGCTGCTGCGCAATAGAAATCGACGATGTAGTTGGCCAGGGGCTTCTGGCGATAGAATTGCACGCCCAGAATTTGCTTGCGGCGTAATTTTGACCAGAGCAATTGTTCGGCGTCGGTCATGTTGTTGCGGAGGTTGCGCGCGAAAGGTTTTAGGGTTGATTTGTAGGGTTGCATAATCCTTAATCTTCCATTTTGAATCCCCCCTTCCCCCCTTTTTCTAAGGGGGGAAGGGGTGTGCCTGATTCATCAAATGGCATGCCGTATTCCTGATCGGGTGGCACGGGGGATTCATTGATTCCCGGTTGATAAATCATCACCGGTTCACCGTCAAAATCCTTGTCGGCAAATAGCTCGGTTGCTTTCTTGAAGTCCATGATGGTGAACCAGAACTTGCCATAATCTTCGTTAATGCGGGTGCCGCGCCCGATGATTTGCTTGAATTCGGTCATCGATTTGATGTGCTGATCCAGCACCACCAGTTTGCAGGTTTGCGCGTCGACGCCGGTGGTCATCAGCTTGGAAGTGGTGGCGATCACCGGATAACGCTCTTCCGGGTTGATAAAATTGTCCAATTCGGCCTTGCCTTCGATATCATCGCCGGTAATGCGCATGACGTATTTGCGGTTTTTCCTGACCTGCTCGGGATTGAGATTCACCAGAGCCTGGCGCATGCGCTCGGCGTGGTCGATGTCGTCACAGAATACAATGGTCTTGGCGTAAGGATCGATTGCCGTCAGAAATTCGGTGATTTTCCACGCTACCAGTTCGGTGCGCTGTTCCAGCACCAGTGTGCGATCCATGTCGTTCAGGTTGTAGATGCGGTCTCCAATCGTCTCGCCATGCTTGTCGGTTTGGCCTTTGCTGGGGCGCCAGCCTTGCAGGTCTTTGTCGATATCAATGCGCACGACTTTGTAGGGCGCCAGAAAACCATCCTCAATGCCTTGTTTCAGCGTGTAGCTATAGACCGGATCGCCAAAGTAATGAATGCTGGAAACCTCGCGGGTTTCTTTCGGCGTAGCGGTTAAACCGATATGCGCCGCGGAGGAAAAGTAATCCAGAATCTCGCGCCAGGCGGGATCTTCCGCGGCGCTGCCGCGATGGCACTCGTCAATCACAATCAGGTCGAAGAAATCCGGCGAGAATTGCTTGTAGATGTTTTGTTCTTCTTCGCTGCCGGTCACAGCTTGATAAAGCGACAGGTAAATTTCATAGCTTTTGTCGATCTGGCGTCTGCTGATCTTGGTCATCGCTGCGCCAAATGGTTTGAAATCGTTATTCTTGGTTTGATCGACCAGAATATTGCGGTCGGCGAGAAACAGGATGCGTTTTTTCGTGCCGGATTTCCACAGCCGCCAGATGATCTGAAATGCCGTGTACGTTTTGCCCGTGCCGGTGGCCATGACCAATAAAATGCGTTGCTGGCCTTTTGCCACTGCTTCCACGGCGTGGTTGATGGCATTGGCCTGGTAATAACGTGGGGCACGGACGGTGCCATCATCAAAATAAGACATTTCGACCGTATGGCGCGCCTCGGCTGTTCCCAGTCCTTTCCACTGGCAATAGCGCTGCCACAGTTGTGCCGGGGATGGAAACTCATCCAGCGTCAGCACTTGCTCGATCTGAGTGGCTAGTCCGGTGCGATCATGCAGCAGGAAACCATCGCCATTGGAGCTGAATACAAGAGGTACGCCCAGCGTGTCAGCATAATTTAACGCTTGCTGCATACCGGCCCCTACGCTGCAACTGTTTTCCTTGGCCTCAATCACAGCCAGTGGAATACTGGGTTTATAGTACAGAATATAGTCGGCGCGTTTCTGCTCTCCCCGCGCATGCAACTTGCCGCGCACGATGATACGTCCTTTGGTGAAACTGACTTCCTCCCGGATCTGGCTGTGCAAATCCCAGCCGGCCCTGATAATGGCGGGCGTGATGTATTGGGTGCAGATATCGCGTTCTGAAAGGCTTTTTTTGTCGCTCATGCTTGTCGGATGGTTGTTTTATTTTTGTTCAATGATATTTATTGCTAAGCTAGCAAGACTAGGAATCTGAAATAGTAGGCTGAGGATTAAAGCATATCAGTTTTAAATTGGCTATCACTATGGATTTCCGATCAGATGTTGGTAGCGTGGACAGTGCATGCTCGGGATGGAAGCTGATTCCCTTTATGCAATTTTTAGGATAAAAAAGTAAAGATGAAAAATTTATCATCATGAAAAAGCACTCTGGTTACATCCCGGCCTTGCATTATCACTGGCTGACGCGCTGGTACGATCCCATGATGCGATGGTTTTTCCCGGAATCGGGAATTCATGCAAACTTGATTGCACAGGCCCATATCCAGTCTGAACAAACCGTGCTGGATGTCGGTTGCGGTACGGGAACGCTCACATTATTGATTAAACAGGCTCACCCGAGCGTTGCTATTCATGGATTGGATATTGATGTTGGAATCTTGCAGATTGCACAACGAAAAGCCAAAAGGGCCGGGCAAAACATTCTGTGGCAGCAGGGCGCAGCCACCAGTTTGCCTTACCCGGACCAAAGCTTTGACCATGTGTGCGCCAGCCTGTTGCTGCACCATTTGACGCGGCAAGACAAGCAACTTATGCTGCGGGAGGCATTGCGCGTACTAAAACCCGGCGGCATGCTGCATGTGGTGGATTTTGGCGAGCCGCATGATTTCGGCATGGGGTTGATTTCCTGGCTAATGCGCTGGTTCGAAGAGATACACGATAACGTTCGGGGGCTATTGCCAGTTTTTATGGCAAATGCCGGATTTCATCCGGTTGCAGCAATTACGCATCATCGCACCGTTGCGGGCACGATTGCGCTATACCGTGCCGTTAGACCAGCCGCCTAAGATCCGTGGCGCGTTTTTCAAACAAATGATCCTGGCAGAAAGAATTTGTTAATCTAGCGGCTTTTCAAATAAGAAGCCGATATGCCATTTAGCAACAGCAGTCAATTCAGCGCCATTATTGTCTGCTGAGCAACAAAATCCTCAGTCCATTCTTGATGTGGGCGTTAGTATGGGTCAGTATGGTTTTTTGTTGTGCACGAATATGCCTATGACAATTTGATGATCGGCAATGCCTTAACCTTGCTTCCAACTTTGGCGGATGATGCTTACGATCTTGTGCTTGCCAACCCTTTGGAAAATCATCGATCACATCGGGCTGAAGAAGACCTGAGGTCTTGTGGTTTTGTGAATTTCTTGCCCGGTTCATTAAACTGGATTGCAATCGCTAGAAAATGATCGGGAAATAATTGTTGCGTATCATAAAAAGTTCATGGTCTTGCTAAAGAGACCGCATAAGGAATTCCTTGGAAGCAGCAGGATAGATTTCTCACCACGCTCGAAATGTCAGTTGGATGGTTGTTCACATGTGCCTTAATATTCGACCGGCAACGGATCCAAACTGCGCCACAAGTACCAGGTTGCGACCGAGCGCCAAGGTTGCCAGGGCTGGGCGAGTTTGATCATGGTTTTTTTGTCGACGCTTTGTTTATCTAAGTAATGCAAACTGATCGCGCGTTGCAGACCAATGTCATCGAGCGGCAGCACATCCGGGCGCTGCAAGTGAAAAATCAGGAACATTTCCGCAGTCCAACGTCCAATGCCTTTTACTTGGCTCAATTGCGTGATGATGGTTTCATCGTCCATGTTGCTCCAACCGGTTTCGTTCAAATTTCCTTCCATAAAATTCCGTGATAAATCCTGCAGATAAGTTATTTTCCTTGCGGAAAGTCCGCAGGCTCGTAATAAATCCGGTTCTTTTGCAGCGACCGTGTGCGGCTCGATGTCAGGAATTGCACGGATGACTTTTTGCCAGACACTTTCGGCGGCTTTGACGGAAATCTGCTGTCCGACGATAGAGCGCGCCAGTGTGGTGAAAGCACAGCCGCGCGAAGTCAGCGTGCTGCCCTCAAACTGCTGAATCAATTGCAGCATGACTCGATCGCAGGCGGCTAATTCCTGTGTTGCTTGTGTCCAGTACTCGGGTGTCATATTTGTAATAAGGTGGGGAAATTAATTGAAACGAATACGTATTTTTACGTGCTAATACAACTTCATTGAGATCATTATCGCAGTAAAATTGATAATGTACTTCTGGTTTTTCTTCTATCTATCTTATTTATTTGAATAATTTACTACCTATTCTGCTGTAACTGGCGTCACATTTAAGTCTTTGTCATATAACTATAAAAACCCAATTTCTTACTTGACTATCTAGAATTTATTGATTAAAGTGGGAAGTGGTGGGGAAATATGGGGAAATGTGGGAAATTTGATGCACCTCGATAAATTTTCCCCGTTATATGAGGAGACAGCATGTTTCGTGGCGTCACGCAGCTCAGTCTGGATGCAAAAGGTAGGCTTGCAATACCCGCAAGATACCGTGACGAACTGACGTCTACCTGCTCAGGACACTTGATTGTAACTGTTGATCCTTCAAAGTGTTTATTAATTTATCCTTATCCAGCCTGGGAACCAATAGAACAAAAACTCAATAGTCTTTCCAGTTTTAGTCCTGCGTCTCGTAATTTGCAGAGATTGATGGTGGGTAGCGCCAGCGATGTCGAGATGGATGCTGCCGGCCGCATTTTGCTATCTCCGTCGCTACGTCAGTTTGCCGATCTGTCCAAAGATGTGGTTTTGGTTGGACAAGGCACGAAGTTTGAACTGTGGAACGAAATACAATGGAATTTACAAATCGAAATTGCGTTGGCATTTAAGGATGGCGATATGCCGCCTGAACTGGAAGGATTCTCGCTGTAATTGATGGGATAAAGGGAATAAATGCATATCCCGGTGTTGTTGCACGCAGCCGTTGATGCATTGGCGTTAGAACCGGATGGGATCTATGTGGATGCAACGTTCGGGCGCGGTGGGCATAGTCGATTGATCTTGTCGAAATTGGGCGAACGTGGTCGGCTCATTGCTCTAGATAGAGATCCCTCCGCAGTATTGTCAGGTGAAGCAATTGCGGACAAACGATTTTGTATTCGCCATAGTAGTTTCTCCAGAATGCAGGAGATTCTGCAGACTATGGAGATTTCGCAGATCGATGGCGTGTTGCTGGATTTAGGTGTGTCGTCACCGCAGCTGGAAGAAATTTCGCGCGGATTCAGCTTCCGGTCAGCGGGACCGCTCGATATGCGCATGGATACTAGCAGTGGACAGACTGCAGCAGAGTGGTTGGCAACCGTAGCGGAAAATCAATTGGAATGGGTGATTAAAGAGTATGGAGAAGAACGGTTTGCTAGACAGATTGCACGAGCGATTATTGCGGCAAGAACGCAGCAGCCTATTATTACCACGTTACAACTTGCTGAGATTGTCGCAGCAGTCGTTCGTGCGCGGCAGCGAGAAAAAAAACGCCATCCGGCGACACGTACTTTCCAGGCGATACGGATTTATCTCAATCAGGAGCTTGAGGAATTGGCGCTAGTCTTGCCGCAATGCGTGGATTTATTGAGGCCGGGTGGACGATTGGTAGTGATTAGTTTTCATTCCCTGGAGGATCGGATGGTGAAGCAATTTATCCGGGCAGCAGCCAACACTGACGAGTTGCCACGCGGAGTGCCGATGCGGGAAAAAGAATTGCAACGATTCAGTAAGCAAACATTGCGGTTGGTAGGTCGGGCAATTCGTTCAGATGAGCTTGAGGTGGCCGAGAATGTCCGATCAAGGAGCGCAGTGATGCGTGTGGGTGAAAGAATACAATTAAACAACAGGTAAATAGAGTGTTCAAATTGAATATCTTCATTGTTCTGGTAATAATTGTAAGCGCATTGGGCGTGGTGACCTCGCAGCATACAGTGCGGAAACTTTTCATGGCATTGGAGAAAGAAAAAAGCATAGAACAGAAATTGGAAGTGGAATGGGGAAGACTGCAATTGGAGCAGAGCACTTTGATTATGCATGGACGCATAGAGCGGATTGCAATGGAACACTTGAACATGATGGTGCCAGCCGCTTCTAGCATACAAATTGTATCCATCAATACAGCAGAGAATGAAATGAATGCGGAGAGCGCAAAACCATGATTAAGCCGGTGCTACCGCAACTCAAGCTATCGGCATGGCGTTCCATGCTGCTATTTGGCATGTTGGCGCTGGGTTTAATCAGTTTAGCGGTGCGTGCCGCCTATCTCCAAGGAATGCACAACGACTTCTTGCAAAAGAAAGGGGAATCCCGCTACAGCCGAGTATTGGAAATGAATGCAGATCGGGGGATGATCACCGATCGGAATGGCCATATCATGGCGATCAGTTCACCGGTCGCATCCATATTTGCTGATCCGAAAGTGGTGGACATTAAACCTGAAAAGCTGCAGCAATTGGCTAACTTGCTGGAGATGAATAGTACCGATATCAATGCGCTTCTTACCAAGGAAAATAGGCGCTTTGTTTATCTAAAGCGACAGATCGTGCCGGATATCGCTGAAAAGATCATGGATCTAAAGATCAAGGGTATCTATTTAACCAGTGAATCCAAGCGATATTACCCAGAAGGCGAGTTTGCTGCGCATGTGTTAGGTTTCACCGATATCAATGACGAAGGCCAGGAAGGTGTTGAGCGTGGTTGGGATGAAACACTTGCCGGGGAACTGGGTCGCCGCCGGGTGACCAAGGACAACAAAGGCCAGATTATTGATGAAGATGTCGCAAGCATTCTTTCTCCTAGGCCGGGACAGGATTTGGTTTTGTCGATTGATAGAAGAATTCAGTATCGTGCGCATGCGGAATTGAAGCAAGCGGTACTGGCTAATAGAGCAAAAGCAGGCAGTATCGTAGTTCTGGATGCGCAAACAGGAGAAATATTGGCACTTACCAATTGGCCTGCCTATAACCCAAACAGAAGATCTACCATTAATAATGAAAGACTTCGCAATCGGGCATTGATTGACACTTTCGAACCCGGCTCGACGTTGAAACCATTTACAGTGGCCATTGCGCTGGAAGTCGGAAAAGTGAATTCAAACACAATCCTGCAGACTGCGCCTGGATCGTGGCAAGTGGGAAGAAAAACCATACGAGACGTTAGCAACAAAGGAGAATTGACCGTTGCCGAGGTCATTCAACAATCGAGTAATGTAGGTACGGCAAAAATTGCGCTAGCAATGGAACCACAAACGATGTGGGAAATGTTTAATCGTTCAGGATTCGGCGCGCTGACCAATTCAGGTTTTCCCGGCGAAGCCAGCGGAATACTGCGACCTTATAATAGATGGCGGCCTATCGAGCAAGCAACCATGTCCTATGGGCACGGTATATCCACCAGTTTAATCCAGTTGGCGCGTGCTTATACGATCTTTACCAGCGGCGGTGAATTAAAACCTATTTCTTTGCTGAAACAAAATATGCCCGTCATGGGGCAGCGTGTAATTTCACACAATACTGCGCGGGCAATGAGTCGCATGTTGGAGATGGCGACCCAACCCGGAGGGACGGCGCCACTGGCGCAAATTAGTGGTTACCGTGTTGCTGGGAAAACAGGGACGGCGCATAAACTGATCGACGGACAGTATGCTAGCAAAAGCTATATCTCAACATTCGTGGGATATGCGCCGACATCGAATCCGCGCTTTATCATTGCTGTGATGATTGATGAACCATCAGCAGGAAAATATTTCGGCGGTGCAGTCGCCGCTCCTGTCTTCAGCAAAGTCATGTCTGGCGCTTTGCACATTTTGAATATTCCACCCGATGCCCCGGCCAATAATGTCATTACCTTTACCGCAACACCAGAAATGGGGGATGAAGGGTGAGCCTGATGACCGCAAAAAAGAAAAGATCAAAAGGATTTGATCTGCATCTGCTAGAGGATTTAGGCGTTGCAATTGAGAATCTGGTGGCGGATAGTCGACTGATAAAACCAGGCGATACTTTTCTGGCTTATCCAGGGGATACGACTGATGGACGCAAGTTTATTCCACAAGCAATCGCTGCGGGTGCCAACACGATTCTGTGGGATCCACAGAATTTTGCATGGAAATCTGAATGGCATATCCCTGCATTAGCGGTAGATGATCTCAAAATGAAAGCGGGGTTGATTGCCAGTTATGTTTATGATCACCCTTCACAAAAATTATGGGTGGTAGGAATTACCGGTACCAACGGCAAGACATCCTGTAGTCACTGGTACGCCCAAGCCATGGCAAATTTGGGTTATAAAACGGCTGTGCAGGGAACACTAGGAAGCGGTTTTATCAGAGATCTACAAGTTTCAGAAAACACAACGCCTGATGCCACGGTATTGCAGCGTTCATTGAAGAAATTCGTCGATGAAGGCGCTAAGAGCGTTGTCATGGAAGTGTCTTCACATGGTTTGGCGCAAGGAAGAGCCATCGGCACAACCTTTTCTGTGGCCGTGCTTACCAACTTGTCCCGAGATCATTTGGATTATCACCAAAATATGGATGCGTATGCGGCAGCCAAATCAAGCCTGTTTTTTTGGCCGGGATTAAAATACGCCGTGGTTAATATGGATGACGTGCTCGGCGTCGAGTTGTCGCGACAACTTATCAATAAATCCACCCGAATAATTGGTTATGGATTTCGTCACCCTGAAGAACACGATTCAAAGCACTTTAAAATGGTTCACGGCTCAAATCTAAAATTTGATATTCATGGTATGGAGTTTGATATTGAATTTGAGGATAGCCACGAACATTTAAGAGTCGCTTTACTGGGTAAATTCAATGCATCCAACTTGCTGGCAGTCGCTGCAGCTCTGTTAGCCAGTGGCATTCGGTTGCCGGACGCGGTTCGTTCACTGCAAAGTGTGCAATCCATTCCCGGAAGGATGGAAAAATACCACGAACATGATCAACCAACTATTATCGTTGATTACGCACATACTCCGGATGCCTTGGAGAAGGTACTGTGTACGTTGCGTGAGCTTCTCCGTATCGAGGGTCGAGATGCGCGATTATTTTGTGTTGTTGGTTGCGGTGGCGATCGGGACAAAGGAAAGCGCGCGATGGTTGGAGAAGTTGCGACACGTTTGGCCGATGAGGTTATTTTCACCAGTGACAATCCACGTTCAGAAGACTCTTTGCACATTATTAAAGATATTGTCGCAGGCACAGTTGAAGAAAATTACCAAATAGAAGTTGATCGAGCGCTGGCAATTTACCAAGCAATCGCTAATGCGCAGTGTGGCGATATTGTGTTGATTGCAGGTAAGGGCCATGAAAAATTTCAGGAAGTGAAAGGACAAAAAATTTCTTTTAGCGATGCTGAGATTGTACAGCAGGTTTTGAAGGAATTGCCTTTGAAAGTAAGGGTGCAGCAATGATGATGGTGCAGGAAGCCGCACAAATACTACATGCTGATTGGAGCGGACCGGATGTGTATTTTAACGGGGTCAGCACTGATAGCCGGACGCTTAAGCAAGGTGAGCTATTTGTGGCTTTAATTGGCGACAGATTTGATGGCGGTAAATTTATATCCAATGCCAAGGAAAAAGGCGCGGTGGCAACAATGCTTCAACAAAATGCTGAGCGTGTTGATTTATCGGATAATTTCCCCGTGATTCGAGTTAAGGATACGCGATTGGGCTTAGGAGAGCTGGCGGCGTACTGGCGCAATCGTTTTTCGATACCTGTGATTGGTGTTACTGGTAGTAATGGTAAAACAACAACTAAGGAAATGATTGCGGCCATATTACGTGTAGCAGCAAGCAGTGATGCAGCAATCAAAGAACCGGCAGAATGTGTATTGGCTACCGAAGGTAATCTGAATAATGATATCGGCGTACCGCAGATGTTATTGCGCTTACGGCAGCAGCATCAGTATGCGGTGATTGAAATGGGCATGAATCATGTCGGAGAAATTGCTTATCTAACTCAATTAGCCAGGCCAAATATTGCAGTAATCACTAATGCAGGGGCTGCGCATATTGAAGGATTGGGTTCGGTCGAAGCTGTAGCGCGTGCTAAAGCAGAAATTTTCATCGGTTTAGATCAGTCCGGAACGGCGATTTTCAATGCAGATGACCCGTATGCGTCATTATGGCGTGAATGTGTCGGTGCAAGAGAAATTATAGATTTTGGTTTAACAGAAAATGCACGGATAAATGCTGTGTTCCAGCTGGATCGATTGGCCAATAAGATTCAATTGAAATTGCCTGATGGTACCGTTGAAGTGAAGCTACAGGCACCAGGAGTGCACAACATTTATAACGCCTTGGCTGCGGCGGCTGTCGCCTGGACTCTTGGCATCAGAAAAGAATGGATTGCAGCTGGCCTCGAGTGCTTCCAATGCATACAAGGACGGTTACAAAAAAAATGCGGGTTACATCATGCGCTGCTCATCGATGATACTTACAACGCAAATCCAGAATCGGTTCGAGCTGCTTTAGCCGTGTTGGCTGCGGTTGAAGGGAAGAAAATACTGGTATTGGGAGACATGGGCGAATTAGGTAAATTAGCGATTGATTTACATCGCACAATCGGTAGAGATGCGCGTAAAGCGGGACTGGATCAATTATTTACTTTGGGCGAATTAAGTGCTTACGCTGCAGAAGAATTTGGCCAAGGCGCGCAACACTTCAATTCCATCGATGAGTTGCTGAATGTCACGAAAAGCTTGCTTGCCGATGATGTCACTTTGCTGGTGAAAGGATCGCGCTTCATGCAAATGGAACGTGTAGTGAAGCGGCTGGAACAACCCGAGGAATTCTCATGTTGCTAACGCTCTCTCAATGGTTGGCACAAGATATACGCGCTTTTAATGTATTCAGCTATATCACTTTGCGTGCCGTTATGGCGACGCTTACCGCATTGGTAATTTCTTTCATTATTGGCCCCCTAATGATACGAAAATTGACTGCCTATAAAATCGGGCAATCGGTTCGAGAGGATGGTCCACAAACTCATTTGGTAAAAATGGGTACGCCGACAATGGGTGGCGCCTTAATCCTGATGTCAATCATACTGACTACTCTGCTGTGGGCCGATTTGGGCAATCGCTATATCTGGGTGGTGCTGCTGACGACGCTAGGATTTGGGGTAATTGGCTGGATCGATGATTATCGTAAAGTGGTTCATCGTAATCCTAAAGGGCTTTCAGCAAAAGCCAAATTCTTTTGGCAATCGGTCATTGCTTTTGTTGTTGCAATCTATTTGGCATCAACCGCGGAAGTTTCAGCACAAACCGACATGATTGTGCCATTCTTTAAGGAAGTTGCGATTCCATTGGGGTTTGTGGGTTTTGTAGTTTTGACCTACTTTGTCGTCGTCGGTACCAGCAATGCGGTGAACCTAACCGATGGCTTGGATGGCCTGGCGATCATGCCTACAGTGATGATCAGTAGTGCGCTCGCAATTTTTGCTTATGCGGCAGGGCATATCGTTTTTGCAAAATATCTTGGAATTCCCTATATCCCCAATGCAGGAGAGTTGGCTGTTTTTTGTGGTGCTATGTCGGGCGCAGGCTTGGCCTTCCTGTGGTTTAACGCATATCCCGCTGAAGTATTTATGGGTGATGTAGGCGCACTGGCATTGGGTGCAGCGTTGGGAGTCGTTACTGTGATTGTGCGTCAGGAAATTGTGCTGATCATAATGGGCGGCATTTTTGTGATGGAGGCCTTATCCGTTATGCTGCAAGTAGCCTCTTTCAAGTTACTGGGAAAGCGAGTTTTTCGCATGGCACCGTTGCATCATCACTATGAATTAAAAGGCTGGAAAGAAAATCAGGTGGTCGTCAGATTCTGGATTATTACCTTTATCCTGGTTTTAATTGGATTATCAACATTAAAGTTAAGATGAATTTGCAAGATAAAGCAGTGCTGGTATTGGGAATGGGTGAGACAGGCTTATCCATGGTGAAATGGCTTGTTCGCCAAGGCGCAAAAGTTCGCGCTGCCGACAGTCGACAGGAGCCGCCAGCTTGGAAAGAGATGATGGAAAAATTTTCTGAAGTACAAGCTTACATGGGGAAATTTGAAGCCAAAATTTTAGATGGCATAGAAATGATTGCGATAAGTCCGGGCGTTCCAGTAGCAGATCCTTGCGTGCAGCAGGCTATTCGACTGGGTATACCCGTCATTGGAGATCTGGTACTTTTTTCTTGGGCGCTTGAGCAGCATCATTTACCAAAACCTAAGGTTTTTGCGATCACTGGATCGAATGGAAAGACAACCGTAACGTCAATGGTCGGAGCTATGTTGAGAAAGTGCGGTTGGAATGTAGCAGTAGCCGGCAACATCGGTCCCGCAGCTCTGAATGCGCTAATGGAGCAAATGGATGCCGGAAATTGGCCGCAGGCATGGGTATTGGAAACTTCCAGCTTTCAATTGGAAACAACTCACAATTTGAACGCCGATGTAGCGACAGTACTGAATCTGAGTGAGGATCATTTGGATCGCTATACTTGCATGCAAGATTATGTCACTGCAAAAACAAAAATTTTTCAGCATGAGCAAGGCAGTGTATGTAAACAAATTTTGAATCGAAATGATTCCAGAATCAGTGAAATGGCCTTGGCTGATAGAAAACAAATTACATTTGGCTGGGATGCGCCCTCCACTCTTGCCGATTTCGGTATTTTGCATGAGGGTGACGATCGATGGTTAGTGGAAGGCGATAACCGCTTAATGAAAACCTCTGAACTTGTAGTTAATGGACTGCACAATGCTGTTAATGCACTGGCAGCGTTAGCTATGTGCCGTGCATTGGGTATCGCCATCGATCCTCTGTTATCGGCATTACGGGAATTTCGCGGCTTACCGCACCGGATGGAAAAGGTGGCAGCTTTTAACGGCGTTACCTTCTTCGACGACTCCAAGAGTACTAATGTAGGCGCAACGATCGCAGCATTAAATGGGATGAAACAGAATGTTATTTTGATTGCAGGGGGTGATGGAAAGGGGCAGGATTTTTCACATCTAAGGCGGGCAGTTGCTGAGAATGCCCGTGCGGTGGTGTTAATTGGACGCGATGCAGGAATCATTGCCAACGAATTGAAAGATTGCAGTATTCCTTTGCATTATGCAGCCACCATGGAAGAAGCCATGCAGAAAAGCTTTCTGTTAGCACAAATGGGTGACGTGGTGTTGCTTTCACCAGCGTGTGCCAGTTTTGACATGTTTAGAAATTATATTCATCGTGCCGAGATATTCGTGGCTGCTGTTAAGGATATTGAGAATAAGTTTTTTAATTTTGGACAGAAGAAACATTAAGTCATGATGATTTATCAGGCAATCAATCAAAAACCGAGAGTCATGGCCGATTTTGATCGGACTTTAGTGTGGTCTGCCCTGCTACTGCTGAGTATTGGCTTAGTCATGGTTTATTCTGCTTCGATTGCAATTGCAGAGGCTCAGTTTGGCCCTGATCGCGCTGGTTACTATTTGTGGCGACACAGTGCTTATCTGGGTCTGGGATTGATCATGGGACTAATTGCTTTTCAAGTGCCTATGCAGGTATGGCAGAAATATGTTGCATACCTGTTCATGATCGGCGTTTTATTGCTGATACTGGTTCTGGTGCCCGGTATTGGCCATGAAGTCAATGGCAGCCAGCGCTGGATATCACTCTACGTGGTAAATATTCAACCCTCTGAATACATAAAATTCTTCATGGTATTGTATGCCGCTGATTATGTGAATCGTAAAGCAGCTGATTTGAATTCTCTGCTAAAAGGATTTTTCCCTATAACCATTGTATTATCCATAGTAGGGGTTCTATTGTTATTGGAACCGGATTTTGGAGCATTTTTTGTAGTATCTGCTTTAGTCATGTCAATCCTGTTTCTGGGAGGGGCTAGTTTAAAAATTTTTATCGGACTCATTGGTATCCTGGCAATTGGGTTATACCAGTTAGTTATTAGATCAGAATATCGATTAGGCCGAATTGTTGCATTTATGGATCCTTGGGCTGATCCATATGACAAAGGGTATCAGTTAAGCCATGCATTGATCGCATTCGGACGCGGTGAGTGGCTTGGTGTCGGCTTAGGCGGCAGTGTAGAAAAGCTGTTCTATTTACCCGAAGCACATACAGATTTTTTGCTTTCCGTGCTGGCAGAAGAGCTTGGGTTTGCTGGCGTTGCTGTAGTGATCATTTTATTTATGTGGCTTATCACACGCGCATTTGTTATTGGTCGACTGGCAGCAAAACTGGAAAATCCCTTTTCAGCCCTGGTGGCACAGGGGATCGGTGTCTGGATTGGCGTTCAGGTACTGATCAATATGGGCGTGAATATGGGTGTTTTACCTACAAAAGGATTAACGCTGCCCCTGCTGAGTTATGGCGGCAGTAGCATCACCGCGAGTTGCCTTGCTTTGGCAGTCTTATTGCGGATTGATTGGGAGAATCGTCGGCGCCTGCGAGGACTTACCGCATGAGTAAGCAGACCATCCTAATCATGGCGGGCGGCACGGGGGGGCATGTTTTCCCGGGACTGGCCGTCGCTGATTATCTTAAGCAACTGGGATGGCGCGTGGTATGGCTTGGAACCGAATCGGGCATGGAATTAAAGCTGGTGCCACAGCACGGCTATGAAACTGAGGTGATCAGCTTTTCAGGGCTGCGTGGTAAACGCTTAGTTACTTGGTTAATGCTGCCGCTGCGTTTAGTAAAGGCATTTCTGCAAAGTATCAGAATTATTAGAAGCGTGAAGCCTAATGTGATTCTAGGGATGGGAGGGTATCCCGCTTTTCCGGGTGGCATGATGGCATCGCTACTGAATAAACCGTTAATCATTCATGAGCAAAATTCGATACCCGGGCTGACTAATAGAATCCTGGCAAAACTGGCGGATAGGGTTTTTCTGGGATTTCCGGATGCAATTCTAAATAACAAAGAAAAATCTATTTATTCAGGTAATCCAGTGCGTTCTGAAATTATGCTGATAGAAGCTCCTGAAAAAAGATTCCCAGGTCGTAAAGGAAAATTTAATTTGTTGGTTGTGGGCGGTAGCTTGGGTGCACAAACATTAAACATCATTGTGCCAGAAGCACTGAAATTAATACCTGAAAATCTTCGCCCGCGGGTAGTGCATCAAGCTGGCATAACGCAGTTGAATTCGGTTAAGCAAGTGTATGACGATCTACAGATGGATGCTGAAGTAATTGCGTTTATTGATGACATCGCTAATCGTTATGCGACGTGTGATTTAGTATTGTGTCGTGCTGGTGCATTGACCGTTGCAGAATTAAGTATAGCAGGCGTGGCCAGCATTTTAGTGCCATATCCTCACGCAGTAGATGATCATCAAACCCATAACGCTCGATTCCTTTCTGATCACGGGGCTGCCGTATTAATTCATCAGCACGACTTGAGCGCGAAGAAATTAGCAGATTTGTTGGTGGGTTTATCACGCGAGAAATTGCTCGAGATGGCAATAGCAGCGCGCAGCCGAGCAAAACCGGAGGCAACTAAAGTAGTAGCTGAAGCATGTATTGAATTAAGCGAGGCATTGAATGAGGCATAAAGTCAAACATATTCATTTTGTCGGTATTGGCGGTGCGGGCATGAGCGGGATTGCCGAAGTATTCGTCAATATGAAATATCAAGTCAGCGGTTCCGATTTGATGGATAATTTAGTTACTCAGCGCTTGGCCAATCTCGGCATAAAGATTTATGTAGGCCATGCGAGTGAACAAATTAAAGGTGCAAATGTTGTCGTTACTTCAACTGCAGTCAAATCCGACAATCCTGAAGTGATCGCAGCCAAAAACAAAAATATCCCAGTGGTTCCACGTGCCTTAATGCTGGCAGAGTTACTGAGATTACGCACCGGTATCGCGATTGCAGGCGCCCATGGGAAAACTACCGCGACCAGCTTAATCGCAAGTATTCTTGCCGCGGCTGATATGGATCCCACATTTGTTATCGGCGGAAAACTCGAAGCGGCAGGTTGTCATGCCAAATTGGGCAGCGGCGAATTCATTGTTGTCGAAGCGGATGAATCCGATGCTTCATTTTTGTATCTACAACCGGTGCTTGCGGTCGTGACAAATATCGATGCAGACCATATGGAAACTTATGGATATGATTTTAATAGACTAAAACAAACATTTGTAGAATTCCTGCAGCACTTGCCTTTTTATGGGATGGCCGTGGTTTGCATCGATGATGCCAATATACGCGAGGTAATGCCTTTGATCACAAAGCCTATTACCACCTACGGTTTGTCCGAAGATGCACAAGTTTGTGCTACCAATATTCAGCATAGCAATCATCAAATGAAATTTACTGCGGTAATCGGCGTAAATGGCTCGGCCCGCAGACTGGATATCACGTTGAATCTACCCGGATTGCACAATATACAAAACGCTTTGGCAGCAATTGCGGTCGCCAATGAAATTTGTGTGCCCGATGCTGCCATAGTCAAAGCACTAGCGGAATTCAAAGGTGTGGAAAGACGCTTTCAACAGTTTGGAGAAATCAGGTTATCAATGCAAAAGAGTTTTACATTGATTGATGATTATGGTCATCATCCAGCTGAAATAGAAGCAACTATGAAAGCAGCGCGAGGTGCTTTTCCAAACAGACGTTTAGTCATTGCGTTTCAACCGCATCGCTACACGCGGACTCGAGATGTATTTGAGGATTTTACTAGAGTTTTGTCACAGGCTGATGTACTGCTATTAACAGAAGTGTATCCCGCGGGTGAGGATCCTATTGTTGCTGCGGACAGTAAATCATTGGCTCGTTCAATCCGGGTACTGGGAAAAGTGGAACCCATTTATATTGAAGAAGTTGATGATTTATCAATCGCCATACTCGATGTTGTGCAAAATGACGACATTGTCTTGGTCATGGGAGCAGGTTCAGTGGCAAAAGTTGCTCCACATATTGCACAAATGAAAAGCAAATTAATAGTAGTCAATGGTAATGATTATTGAGGACCGATGAGTAATGATCGGCTTGACAGAAAACGCAAGAATAAGCGCGTCGGCAACCGGCCTTGTACCTGTTGAAATGGATATTTTTGTGACAGGTCGTGGAGAAATGCGTGTCGATGAGCCCATGAGCCGACATACTTCGTGGCGCACAGGCGGCAATGCACAACGTTACTATGTGCCTGTAGACTTGGAGGATTTTGCGAATTGCCTACGACAATTTCCACATGAGCCTATTTATGTGACTGGATTGGGCAGCAACTTGCTGGTGAGAGATGGTGGAATACAAGGTATCGTCATAGCACTACATGCTCAATTAAATGATTTACAGTTGATTGAGCACAATCAATCCGATGGACTCATTTACGCAGGTGCTGGTGTGGCCTGCGCAAAAGTGGCGCGGTTTGCTGCTAAGCATCATTTAGCCGGCGCGGAGTTTCTGGCCGGGATACCAGGCACGATGGGTGGAGCGTTGGCCATGAATGCCGGGTGCTATGGATCAGAGACCTGGGAATTCATTGAGCGAGTACAAGTTGTCACTCGTAAAGGACAGATTCTTTTCCGCACGCCCGATGAGTACGTAATTGGTTATCGCAGTGTAAAACTACAACCTCAATCGTTTGAGGTGAAAGAAATGGAATGGTTTGCGGGTGGATACATTCGATTACCGCAGGGAGAACAGACAGAATCGCAACAACGAATCAAGCAACTGCTGGCACAACGCGCTGCAAGTCAACCGCTCAACCAACCCAATGCAGGCTCGGTATTTCGCAATCCGCCGGGAGACCATGCGGCGCATCTAATCGAAGCGAATGGATTGAAAGGATGTTGTATTGGTGGTGCGATGGTATCACCTCAACATGCTAATTTTATCGTTAACTTGGGCAATGCAACCGCAGCGGATATTGAAGCCTTGATCTTAATGGTGCAAAGCAGAATTAAAAAAGCAACGGGCATCACGTTGATCCAGGAAGTCCGGATCATTGGCGATGTCAGGAGACTTACATAGTGATAACGCACAACTTTGGCAAAGTAGCTGTTCTGCTTGGCGGCCGATCCGCAGAGCGTGAGATTTCTTTGCAAAGTGGGCAAGCCGTTCTAGATGCGCTAATTCGAAGCGGCGTGACTGCATATTCATTTGATCCGGCGAAGCAAGTACTTGAAGATCTGTTACGGCAAGGCTTTAATCGTGCATTTATCGCGCTGCACGGACGTTTTGGCGAGGATGGGACTATTCAAGGTGTGCTGGAGTGGATGAGATTACCTTATACTGGCAGTGGGGTCATGAGCAGTGCCCTGGCAATGGACAAATGGCGTACTAAATTATTATGGCAGGCGGTCGGCATCCAGTCACCGCGGTACGTACTATTACAAGCCGACAGTAATTTTGACCAAGTTTCCGAGTCACTGGGATTGCCGCTCATCGTGAAGCCAGTGCGAGAGGGCTCGACAATTGGTTTGAGTAAGGTGAATCACAAGAATGATCTGCTGCCTGCTTACCAATTAGCAGCACGGTATGATGATTTAGTGCTTGCCGAAGAATTCATCGTAGGAAAGGAATTAACCGTTGCCATTCTGGGCGAAACGCCCCTGCCAATAGTGAGAATAGAAATAACGGGCGAGCTTTATGATTATCAGGCAAAGTACGTATCAAACGACACCCAATATTACTGTCCCAGTGGTTTGCCGGCTGAGTTGGAAACCGAAATTCAGACACAAGCCTTGCGGGCTTATAAGGTACTGGGCTGCCAAGGTTGGGGTAGAGTTGATTTAATCTTGACGCAAACCGGGCAGTTTTATTTTCTCGAAGCAAATACGTCTCCAGGTATGACCAGCCATAGTCTGGTTCCTATGGCAGCTAGAACCGCGGGAATTTCGTTTGAAGACCTCGTGATAAGAATATTGGATTTAACCCATGTGGAATAATCATCATGCGCTAGATTTATTAGCCAAGCTATTGTTGGCTTTGGTAGCAATGGTATTTTTGTATGGAATTAGTTTGCAGTTAATCAGGCCACCGCTGTTCCCGATAAAAGAAATTAATGTACAGGTTGCTCAGGAAGCAGAAAGAAACAATAGGCAATTACAATATATTACTCACGCACAGATAGAAAATCTCGTGAAAAATGAAATTGAAGGAAATTTTATTTCAGTTAATTTAACTGCAGTGCGCGAAGCTTTTGTAAAATTGCCATGGGTACGGGATGCACGAGTAAATCGGGGATGGCCTCACGGATTAAATGTAACGCTAGAAGAGCACCAAGCATTAGCCTATTGGGGAAGTCATGCACTGGTGAACACACATGGCGAGGTATTTCGGGTTACCACTGATGTTGATTTGCCAGTTTTTATTGGCCCAAATGAAGCCAGTGCTCATGAGGTAACGCAGCAATATAGACGTTTTAATCAGATATTAGCGCCGCTGCGACAACACATTGCACAAGTCATGTTGACGCAGCGTTACGCGTGGCGCATTCAGTTGAATACGGGGACGGTGTTGGAATTGGGGCGAAATGAGATAGAAGAGAGGTTGACTCGTTATGTTTCAGTGTACAACCACAGCATTGCTCGGCTAAATCAACAGGAACCACTGGCATATGTTGATTTGCGCTACCCCAATGGTTTTGCTATCCGTATGCCCGAAACGATGCAACGAGGGGAACCTCATAAATCCGCTGCTAAGAGAGAAACGTGAGATGGAACTTAGATGAATAAAACGAGAGACAATAGAAATCTGATCGTCGGACTTGATATTGGCACATCAAAAATTGTGGCTATTGTCGCAGAAGTAACTCCTGAGGGAGGAGTCGAGATTATTGGATTAGGCAGCCATCCCTCACGTGGGTTAAAGAAAGGCGTTGTCGCCAATATAGAGACAACCGTCAATGCAATTCAGCGCGCGCTGGAAGAAGCAGAATTAATGGCGGACTGTAAAATTCATGAAGTATATACCGGGATAGCCGGTAGCCACATTAAGGGTTTTAATTCAAATGGCATGGTGCCTATCAAGGACAAGGAAGTCACTGAAAAAGACGTAGAGCGGGTGATGGAGGCGGCAAAAGCTGTCAATATACCCGCCGACCAGCAAATCCTACATGTCCTGAATCAGGAATTCATTATCGATGGTCAGGAGGATGTGCGCGAACCGGTAGGTATGAGCGGCATACGCCTGGAAGTGAAAGTACATATCGTGACAGGCGCGGTTTCGGCTGCTCAGAATATCGTCAAATGTGTACATCGGTGCGGTTTAGAGGTACGCGATCTGATATTGCAACCATTGGCATCAGCAATGGCCGTGTTATCTGAGGATGAAAAAGATCTGGGTGTATGCTTGGTCGACATTGGCGGTGGAACAACGGACATTGCGGTATTTACGCATGGAGCGATTAGACATACTGCGGTTATTCCAATTGCAGGCGATCAAATAACGAATGATATAGCGATGGCATTACGCACGCCGACCAAGAGTGCGGAGGATATCAAATGTCGCTACGGCTGCGCATTGAGGAGTCTTGCAGATACCAAAGAAATGGTTGAAGTTCCAGATGTGGGTAATCGTGGTTCGCGCCAGCTCTCCAAACAAACTTTAGCAGAAGTGATAGAGCCTCGCGCCGAGGAGCTTTATTCCTTAGTACAAGCTGAACTACGCCGGAGCGGGTTTGAAGAACTGCTTTCATCGGGCATCGTAATAACCGGAGGATCCGCTTCGTTGCGCGGGATGGTGGAGTTGGGTGAAGAAATATTCCATATGCCCGTGCGGCAAGGCTTGCCCAATTATCATGGCAATTTAAGAGAAGTTATCCATACACCTCGATATTCGACAGGGATCGGTTTAATTCTGGCGGGTATGCAGCAGATGCAGCATCAACATAGTTCAAGATTACAAGGAGGTTCTGCCAAGCAGATTTTCTCCCGAATGAAGGGGTGGTTCCAAAGAAACTTTTAGTTAGAAAATGTAAGAGTTGTATTAGCAGTCAAGTAGCTTTAATTTCAATGTACTATAGGAGAAACAATATGTTCGAAATCATGAATAACGATACTCAAGAGGCGATCATTAAAGTCGTTGGTGTTGGCGGCTGCGGCAGCAATGCTGTGGATCATATGATCCAAAATGGCATGCAAGGCGTTGAGTTTATCAGTATGAATACTGATGCACAGGCATTGAAAACTAATAAAGCACCAACGATATTACAATTAGGCACAGGAATTACCAAAGGACTGGGTGCAGGCGCGAATCCTGAAATAGGACGCGAAGCAGCACTTGAAGATCGTGATCGTATTGCTGAGCTGATACAAGGCGCAGATATGCTGTTTATTACTGCAGGCATGGGCGGCGGCACGGGTACGGGTGCCGCGCCGGTTGTGGCACAAGTTGCTAAAGAAATGGGTATTTTAACTGTAGCGGTTGTCAGTAAACCCTTTTCATTTGAAGGAAAACGTCTGGTTGCAGCTAAGGCGGGCATGGATGAGCTGTCACAGCATGTTGATTCATTAATTGTAATTCCAAACGACAAACTCATGATGGTGCTGGGCAATGACATCTCCATGCTGGATGCATTCAAGGCAGCCAACGATGTGCTTCACGGCGCCGTAGCCGGAATCGCTGAAGTCATTAATTGTCCGGGCTTAGTAAACGTTGACTTTGCCGACGTCAGAACAGTCATGTCTGAAATGGGTATGGCCATGATGGGCTCGGCAATAGCAACGGGTGTTGATCGCGCACGAGTCGCTGCAGAGCGTGCCGTTTCCAGTCCATTACTTGAAGATATTTCCTTGTCAGGGGCGCGCGGTATTTTGGTAAACATAACAGCCAGTCAGTCACTGAAAATGCGCGAAGTGCATGAAGTGATGAATACAATTAAAGATTTAACCGCTGAAGACGCGACAATTATTGTAGGAACAGTCATCGATGAAAATATGACTGATAATTTGCGTGTGACGATGGTTGCTACCGGATTGGGTAGTCTTGTTAGCCAGAACCAAAACTCTCCTTTAACCGTTATCCATTCTCGCACTGGAACCGATGACAGAGACTCAATTTTTTCTACTGAAGAACCCGCAGTGATGCGCACAGGCAGAAGAAGCAATGCTACAGTGGCAGCCATGCGCCAATCCGGCGTAGATCCGATGGATATCCCTGCTTTTTTAAGAAGACAAGCAGATTAAATGGACTTTATACTCCTGATCTTGAAGCATGCAAATTGACTCAAAAGCAGTACATTGAAAAAATAATTGATCCCCCGCTCCTTACGGCGAGGGATCTTTATGATAGAACTTTGTGAAGAGCACGTTGGGAAAAGAGTGATTAAATAAGCCACTGCTGAAAACAGCCACGTGGTAGTGCTTTGAACAAAGCAACGAAATAGACTACTCTGCTATATTTTGTAGTAGGAATAGCGTGACTATTTGTGCTGAAGCATTATTATTTTCCTTAAAACGCATTCCAACTCTCCCTATCACTATTAACAACCTTTTTGGTTTTTCTCACTACTGAAATAACCTTGTTTTTTCGTAAATTTGATTTATTGGCAGTGAGTTTTTGAATTGTCGCCGTATTGCCTGCAATCTGGCCCACTTTAAATATAGAAATTGCTCCAGCCAGATCTTTAGCTTGATTTTCCAGAGATTCCGCAGATGCTGCAGCCTCTTCTACCAGCGCAGCATTTTGTTGCGTAACTTCGTCCATTTGTGCAACTGCTTGATTGACCTGTGCGATACCTGAGCTTTGCTCTTGTGAAGCCGCCGTGATTTCCGACATAATTTCAGCAACATGTTTAATAGAGGTAACAATCTCTTCCATAGTCTTGCCTGCTTCACTTACCAATTTGGTTCCATTTTCTACTTTTTCTACCGAGTGATCTATCAGGTTTTTTATTTCTTTAGCAGCTGCCGCGCTTCGTTGAGCAAGATTTCGAACTTCTGTGGCAACCACAGCAAATCCTCGGCCTTGTTCTCCAGCACGAGCGGCTTCTACAGCAGCATTTAAAGCAAGGATATTGGTCTGAAAAGCAATCGCATCAATTACGCTTATAATGCTTGCGATTTTATTGGAACTATCACTGATCAAAGACATGGTGCTAACCACGTCATTCATTAACTCTCCTCCCCGAAGCGCAATATTACTTGCATTTGTTGAGAGATTATCGGCTTGCTTGGCATTATCAGCATTTTGTATTACGGTAGAAGTAAGCTCCTCCATACTAGAGGCTGTTTCTTCAAGCGATGAAGCTTGTTCTTCTGTGCGTTGTGATAAATTCAGGTTACCACTGGCTATTTCACTGGATGCCTGACGTACTGATTCAGCGCTGCTACGGACATCTGAAACTGTTGCTCTGAGATTAATTCCCATTTGAGTAAGCGATTTAATCAAGGCACCAAACTCATCGGAATACTCATTTGTAATCTTGGTTTGTAAATCCCCAGCAGCAAGAGTATTGGCTATTTCAACAGCCTTGTTCAGAGGTTTTAGCGTATTCTGCCTTATGAGGAATCCAGCCAAAAACATTAGCAGAGCACCGCTGATAGCAGCTACTGGAATAAAACTAACTAACGGCAAGGTTGATTCCATTTGCGTTAATTCCCACCAGCTGGCGCCTACAGCACTCAACAATAATAGTGTTGGTATAGACAAATAAAGTGCGATACGTTTTCCCAATGTCATCTTAAGAAATGCGCTGACCTTGCCAATAAAATCGGTACGAACGACACTGCCATTCTCTATTGTAAGATTTCTAGCTGTTCCATTAATAAATTGATGATATATCGGTGCTACTGTTTCAATTACCTGATGTGATGGCTTTGTTCTTACAGACAAATAACCAATAATAGATCCATTCTCGATGAGTGGTGTAGCATTACCCAGAACCCAGTAGAAATCTCCATTCTTGCGACGATTTTTAACTAAACCAGTCCATGGTTTGCCAGCTTGAAGTGTTTTCCATAAATCTTCAAATGCCTGTGGTGGCATATCAGGGTGACGTACTATATTATGTGCCTTACCTATCAGTTCATCTTCGGTAAATCCACTAACTTCAATGAAAGTCTGGTTTACATACGTAATACGTCCCTTCGTATCTGTCGTAGACAAGATGAGTGTATCCTCACCAATAGGATATTCTGTATTTGAAACGGGTAAATTTACTCTCATAACTAGCGATTATCCTTCCTGAATTTATAAAATTTTGCGATCAATAGAACGACCAATATTTCATAAACTGGAGTTCTAATAACGAGAGTATTGATCCAGGTCAAATATGTTGGAGATAAAATTTTGCTAGCAATATTGGGCTAGGCATTTCCGCATTAAACTCGGGTGGCAACTCTAAAATTTACTAATATTATGAAATGTCGAGAAAATTTAATGCCTGATACATTATTTGTAACGTGACACGAATAGAGTGCAGTATGTTGACGCCGGTTGAAAATTGACCAGGTAATTCACGTATCCTGCCTAAATTTTAGGCAGGAGAATTTAAGAGATAATTGACATGTTTGGACGATGGATTCGTGCTGTTTTGCGTGATTAAAGTGGATTGCAACCGGAACTTTAGCCTGATGTGCTGCACGTTCAATTGTCGGTAGGATTAATCTGAAGTCATGTTGGCCGAGAAGCGGATCGGAAAAGATTGAGAGTGATAGGTGAGCGGCACAACTCGGCTGCCGCGATAATGGCTTCCAAGAAATCCAGGTTTGCCAATCCAAAACCACCAATTGCGTAGTTATTCTGATAAGCATGATGCAACATATCGCGCATATCTAGGAGTGGCATTTATATCCTCTGTTTAAGGGGTATGCATGTTGATACCGGCTTAAAATTGACCACCCATTACGGTTGAAAATTGACCAGGGG
>NZ_CADEGP010000002.1 GCF_902826915.1 uncultured Nitrosomonas sp. | reverse complement strand
CAAAACCGCTCGATTAGCCCTTGGTGTGCGGTGAATTAATCAGTGTTTCCCTAAAGCTTTTGCATAGCCATTCGTTGTTAAGAAGCAGGTTATATTTTTCTTCTTTGACAGGTGATTGTATGAAAAGATTTTATAAATATGTAGTAGGTGCCTTTCTCGTAACCCCGATGCTTGCTTCAGCAGCTGTAGAGCTTGTGACAAATGGTAGCTTCGAAGCGGATTTTCAGTCCAATGGAACATGGAATATCTATAAAAACTTGATCGGATGGAACGGGGCTCCTAACGTCGAGTTGCGCAATAACGTTGCTGGAACTGCTTTTGAAGGTGTGAATTTTATTGAACTGGATACTTATTCTAATAGTTCGATATCGCAGGTGTTAATTGGGACGCCGGGGCTATACCAGCTCAGTTTCTGGTACTCAGCTCGCCCTGGTACTGGCAACACCAATGATTTGTCATTCACGCTGGATGGTTCAGCGCCTGTAACGGTATTAAATGGTGTCAGTGGAAGCAGTCATCATAACTGGCAAAATTATTCAACGATATTCAATTTTGACGGCAATGGCTTGCTTAAATTCAGTGCCATTGGAAAGAGTGATAGCTATGGCGGCTCATTGGATATGATTTCATTTGCCAGTGTTGTGCCTGAACCGGGAATTTATGCAATGATTCTGATTGGTTTAGGTTTATTGGGTTTTATGGCACGTTACAGAAAAGATATTGAGCTTAATAGATAATTGGTATTCAGTTCCGTTTCTAAAAGAAAGGGAGCCGCGGCTCCCTTTTAGTTTGTCCATTTGCTCCAATCGAATAATCAAGTGGATTAAATTAGTGATTATTTACTGCTCATTTTATATTTGAGTCATTGAAAATCTAATTTTATTTTTTTTCTTTACTAGTTAAGGATCCCAGGAAAGCTTTAACGTCACTCACAAATCCTGGTCCTACCTTTTGTCCAAGCTGATGTTCTGCCATTTCTTCGATTGCTTCTTCCAAAGTTGCAACCGAGCCATCGTGAAAATAAGGGCCAGTTTTGACAATATTTCTTAGACTGGGTACTTTAAATACCTTTTTATCGGTTTCAAGTCCGGTTATTTCAAATCTTCCTAAATCTTTGGTTTCATAGGGTACGACAAGACCAATTTTTTTGTATGAATTTCCACCAATTGCTACGCCGTTGTGGCAATTTGCACATCCCATATTGATGAATTTCTGTAAACCTCTTTTCTCAGTGTCATTCAATGCATTTTCATCGCCTTTGAGGAAATCATCAAAGCGCGAAGGTGTTAAGAGCGTGCGCTCGAATGCGCCAATTGCCTTGCCGATATTTACATACAGGATTGGATCTTTTTCATCTTTAAAGGCTTGCGCAAACATAGTCTTATATTCGTCTATCTTTTTCAGTTTGTCGACTACATCAACATCTTTTGGCATACCCATTTCGATCGGGTTCAGAATTGGACCGAGCGCTTGTTCTTCAACGTCTTTAGCACGCCCATCCCAGAATTGGGCAATATGAAGTGCGGCGTTAAACGTGGTTGGAGAATTTCTACCGCCGCGTTTTCCCTCATGACCTGGCGATGTGGGTTGACTATCAACACCAAAGTTATCTAGCTGATGGCAGGAATTGCAGGAGATCGTGTCATTTGCTGAAAGCCGTGGGTCTAAATAAAGCTTTTTGCCCAGCGCAATTAATGTGGCATTCTTTTTTTCGTCGATAATTGATGCGGGTAGCGGTTCGAAAAAGTGTTTTAGTGTGGTTCTATCAAGTTTGTGATGGCCGCCATGCATCATCCCGCCCATTCCGTGATGACCATCACCGTGCATTTCATCATGGTGGCCTCCTCCCTTTTGCATATTTCCTTGATGATCATGTCCACTTTGGGCATAACTATAGGAACTTAGCATCAATGCCAGAAATAAGAATACTCTTTTCATATAACCTCCAAAAATTAAACATTAGCACCCTAATCAACATTAATGAATAAGCAACAACGCTTATTGCTGGAGAATTGTTAAAAAGATGTTGTTGCAGCATACTTTATATCAATTTCCAAATGATGGTTGATGGCTTTATTCTATACTTAAATTGGCTATTTGTAAGAATTTATCGGCTTATTGTTAGTAATAAGCTTGGGAAAAATCAATATGCACATACATTAAAAATGTATAGTTAAATAAAGCCTGATGCGATTAAATCAGAACTAGAAGAGGGGACAATACAAACTATACTGGGTTTTAACTGAAAGGAATTCTTCAAGTCCGAAAAGAAGAGCATTTTTGCGTTTTCTTTTTAAATTTATAATCTCTGAGGAGGGAATTATACGACGTATATACTTTCTAGTTCCAGATATGGATACTACCAAAAAATTGTCGAGGATTTACTTCTAGAAAAAATTGATGAGAAGCATATCCATGTGCTTGCTAAACGTGGTATACCGCTTGAGGATTTGCCGGAAGCTAATCTATTGCAAAAAACTGATTTTATTCCTGCCGTAGAGCAAGGGGTCGCAGTAGGTGGTGCAACAGGTTTGCTTGCTGGGCTGGTTGCAGTTGCTTGCCACCAGCATCAACGGTCATCGCTGGAGGTGTTTTATTGGCGACCACGCTGGTGGGTGCAGGAGTGGGTTCATGGGTTGACGGTATGGTTGGCATGAGTGTTGGCAATCGACAAACCAAGGAATTTGAGGATGAGATTGAGGCTGGTAAATTACTGGTTCTGGTTGATGTGCCTACTGACCGAGTGAATGAAGTTGAAGATCGAGTTAAACAACATTTGCCGCAGGTCGAAGTCGAACAAATCGAACCGAGGGTGCCTTCGTTTCCTTAGTTATGTTTTTAGCTTGGTGCTGGCTCTCGATTCCTTATTGAGAGCCAGCATTGTGCTTGCAAAGAATAAATTTGCTAAATCTATTGCGCGCATTAGGTGCGTAATTCGCAGGAATTATCAACTTGCGTTGTTCAGAGTAGAAATGTACCGCAGCGTGTGGCAGGGTTCTTGAATAATCAACTGACTACTCCTGCTTGGCCTTGCCATCGGCCGGTTTATAGAAGATATGCTCGCCGATCTTGGCGGTTCTAATATATTCGCTAGACCAATCTGGAGTCACTTTTCGGTTATGAAAGTACATGGCGCCATCTGTCGGATCCTGGAGTTGCTGGTTGAGAGCTATACGGGCAATTTCCTTCGCACGTGAATAAGACTCTTCTTCCTGTGCATCATCCAAGCGACCATCGCACCACCATGAAAACTGGCAGGAACCCTGTTCTTGACCTTGTTTCACGATTTCACAGATAGTGCTGGGAAAGCCTTCATGACCCAGTCGGTTCATAACTACACTGGCGATGGCTTCCATCTCTGCATCATCGGTGCGATTCGCTTCCCAATAGATACTGCGTGCCAAGCAGGTTATTACATCTTCCAAAGGTTCTTCGCCGCTGGGGTCGACCGCTCGCGCTTGGTGTTTAGTAATGGTTTCAGCCGGCTTGGGCGGTGTTTCGCTATCATTGTCAGATACCTTCTTTTCAAGCATTTCTGCTTTTTCCTTGGCAATGGAGGCTGCCTTTGGTGGAGTTTGTTCAGTGGCGTTAACTAAATTAACAAGAAGAAATGACATAAGCAAAAATAGAGTCCATATTTGCGGCATAGTAAAGCTTCCTATTTTCGTTAAATTTTCCCAGCAGATCTGATATTAAGACTATAGCCCATAACTCTTGTATTCCACGAATATTTCTTTGTAAGTGCTTTTCTTCAATAACTTGTCAATTTTCTGGCAATTGGATCGTTTAGAGCCGACCATCAGCGGCCTAGCTTGGCAATGCTGATGGTGCTGTGCTATAAGTCGAAGCAAGATGCTATCATTTTTACAATCCCTTTATTATTTTATTCGTCCAGGAGAGCGGCCATTTCCGATCGAATATATCGCTCAACATCATGAAATTGAAACTTTAAGATATTTTAGTCAAGCTGATAAATTTCTTTTCAGAGATTTATCAATCAAGATTAATACACAAAAACAAGTAATACTCTGTTTTACAAACCGTTGTGGTTCGAATTGGTTGGCTGAATTGCTCTATGCCACAGGATTAATGGGATTGGCCGATGAATTTTTCAATGTAGAGCGAGTTCTGGAAGATTGCGCTGTATGCAAATTAAATTCTTTTGATGGCTTTATACGTAATTTACCTAATAACCACAGCACATTGAATGAAGTGTTTGCTACCAAACTTTCTTGGGATCAGTTGTATTTTTTATCCCGTATAAAAGTGATTCCCAAGATAATCTCCAAGCCTCAATTCATTTACATCGTACGAAAAGATGTTGCCGCGCAAGCGCTTTCATTTCTGGTGGCAATACAAACAGGGCAATGGAAAAGTAACTGGAATAGTGGTGTCAATGGAAAAACAGAGCTTGCAAGCATCAGCAACGCACAAATCATAGAAGTGATTTCTGAAATTCAGTTTGCGCAGTCACAATTTGAACTTTATTTTGATAAGCTTAAATTGAATCCTTATCGAATCTATTATGAAGATTTGCAAATAAACCCTGAATTCATTATTTCAGAAATACTGCATTTCCTGGAAATCCCTACTTCCAAGCGATGGGAAATTAATCCCGCCAAACTGCAGCTAGAAAAACAACGTGATGAACAATCAGAAAGGCGACTTACCCAATTTCATCGTGAAACTGCGGATCGGTATGACTCTTCGCGTATTACTGCGACTGTCGACACAAATTAACTATGAACATTGATCCGGTAATTCTAGCGTTACAAGCCGACATGCGCCGCTGGCGCAGACAGATACACCAATATCCGGAAACCGCATTTGAAGAAACCGCAACGGCCCGGTTAATTGCCGAGCAACTGCAGCAAGCTGGTATCAAAGTGCATCAAGGTTTGGCCAAAACCGGCATTGTCGGAGTTCTGTGCCGTGGCAGCAGTAGCGACAGCATCGCGCTGCGCGCTGATATGGATGCACTTTTTATCCAAGAGCAAAACAGGTTTGAACACGCATCCCGCCACAGCGGGAAAATGCATGCCTGCGGTCATGACGGGCATAGCGCCATGTTACTCGGTGCAGCGCATTATCTTGCCAGCCACGGTCGTTTTGACGGGACAGTGTATTTTATTTTTCAGCCGGCGGAAGAATGCCGGGCCGGCGCCCATCAAATGATCAACGAAGGCTTGTTTGAGCAATTCCCTGCGCAACGGATTTTCGGCATGCATAATTTCCCGGATATTCCCGTTGGTCATTTCGCAGTTAAATCCGGACCCATGATGGCCTCGTTTGACTGCTTTGAAATTAATCTGAAAGGGCAAGCGACTCATGCCGCAATGCCGCATTTGGGGGACGATGTGCTGGTCGCTGCAGCGCATCTAGTCACTCAATTACAAACCATCGTCAGCCGTCAGATTAATCCGGCCGATGCCGTTGTGGTCAGCGTCACGCAAATTCATGGCGGTAATACCTGGAATGCACTGCCAGATTCTGCTGTAGTACGCGGAACGTTTCGCTGTTTTAAAAATTCCGTGCGTGTGCAACTGGAACAAAGCATCAGCCATCTTGCCCAGAGTGTCGCGCAGAGTTTTAGGATTCACGCCGACATTAACTTTAACCCTGAGAACCCCGGCTACCCGGTTACTGTCAACAGTCCAGATGAGACTGCCAGCGCGATCCGCGCTGCAACCGCCATTGCTGGTGCCAGTGGCGTCAATGCCGCACCAACCCCCAGCATGGGTGCTGAGGATTTTGCGTTTATGCTAGAGCAAAAACCCGGCTGCTATATCTGGATTGGCAACGGTAGCTCGGAGGGTAGTTGTTTGTTGCATAATCCAAATTACGATTTTAATGACGAGATATTACCCTTTGGTGCTGCCTATTGGGTTAGGTTAGTGGAAAGTGAACTGCCAGTTTAGACTGTATTAGGTATTGAAAATCCATGTCAAATTTTTATCTTTTGTCTTCTGTTTTTAGAGGCAGATTTAACATCATGATTATTACTGCTACTCAGTGCATTATAGATGGTTCTATTTTTATTTGATTCCAAAATTTAGCAGAATTACATATTTACCCCAACTTCTGTATCAATTCCTTAATCCGTATCACCCGCTTACTAACATCCGCAATTTGCACTTGAACTTTCAATCGATCCGGGCCGGATAGCGAATATTCACGGCTGCTTTGGATCAGTTTGATAATTTCCGCCGGATTGATCGGAGGATTCGGAATGAACTGAATTTGAATGCTTTCTGCACTCGCATCAATACGAGTGATTCCAAGTGGCTTGGCGGCGATGCGTAGGTGGTGACAGTCGAGTAATGTGCGTGCCGGACTGGGCAACAGTCCGAAGCGGTCGATCAGTTCGCGATGCATGTCATCCAATTGTTCGTTGTCGGCGCAGTTGGCCATGCGTTTGTACAGCACCAGACGTTCGTGAATGTCGTGACAGTAGTCGTCCGGTAACAGTGCGGGCACGTGCAGATTGATTTCGGTCGCCACGCCTAGCGGATGCTGCATGTCGGGCTCTTTGCCTTGCTTTAAGGATTGGATCGCAGTATCCAGCATCGTGCTGTAAAGACTGAAGCCGATTTCCTGCATTTCGCCGCTTTGTGATTCGCTTAATACCGCACCGGCGCCACGGATTTCCAGATCGTGCATTGCCAGATAAAATCCGGAGCCTAATTCTTCCATCGCTTGAATTGCTTCCAGGCGCTTTTTGGCTTGCGCGCCAAGCGATTCTTCCGGCGGCGTCAGCAAGTAAGCATAGGCCTGATGGTGAGAACGCCCGACACGGCCGCGCAATTGATGCAGTTGCGCCAGGCCGAATTTGTGCGCATTGTTGATGACAATGGTATTGGCGCTCGGAATGTCGATACCGGTTTCAATAATGGTGGTGCACAGCAGGATATTGAAGCGCTGCTGATAGAAATCGCGCATTACATGTTCCAGTTCGCGTTCCGGCATTTGTCCGTGGGCGATATGGATGCGCGCTTCGGGCAGCAAACCGGAAAGTTTCTCATACATCAATTGAATCGTGCTGACCTCGTTGTGTAGAAAATAAATTTGCCCGCCACGTTTCAGTTCGCGCAAGCACGCTTCGCGAATGATGCCCATCGAGAATCCGCTGACAAACGTGCGAATTGCTAAACGGCGCTGCGGTGCAGTGGCGATGATGGAGAAATCGCGTAACCCTTCTAGCGACATCGCCAGGGTGCGTGGAATCGGCGTGGCGGTCAGCGTTAGTACGTCAACTTCGGCACGCAATTTTTTTAGCTGCTCCTTTTGCCGCACGCCAAAACGGTGTTCCTCGTCGATAATCACTAGCCCTAGGTTTTTGAAGTGGACGTCTTTCTGAATCAGCTTGTGCGTGCCAATGATAATGTCGATTTCGCCTTTGGCCAAACCGGCGATTGCTTGCGTTTGTTCCTTGGCGGAGCGAAAACGCGATAATTCGGCGATTTTGACTGGCCATTGATCGGCTATTAGGCCAAAGCGATCGGAGAAATTCTGGAAATGTTGTTCCGCCAGCAGCGTGGTGGGAACCAAGATTGCGACTTGCTTACCGTCGGCGACAGCGACAAAGGCTGCGCGCAGCGCTACCTCGGTTTTGCCGAATCCGACATCGCCACATATCAATCGATCCATAGGTTTTCCGGATGTTAAATCTGTAATCACCGCTTTGATCGCTGCCGCTTGATCCGCGGTTTCCTCAAAACCAAATCCTTCCGCGAATGCGTCATAGTCGTGTTGTTTGAGTGTAAAGGTATGACCTTCACGCGCCGCACGCTGAGCGTATAAGTTCAGCAATTCTGCTGCGGTGTCGCGTACCTGCTGCATCGCTTTGCGCTTGGCTTTGTCCCACTGATTGCTACCTAATTTGTGTAGTGGTGCAGATTCGGGCGCTGCGCCGCTGTAGCGTCCAATCAGGTAAAGCTGTGAAACCGGTACGTACAGTTTGTCGCCGCTGTCGTATTCCAGCGCAAGAAATTCACTGAGCTCACCGGATTCGCCTTCGCCGACATCCATGCTGATCAAGCCGAGATAACGACCGATGCCATGCTGCTCGTGCACCACTGGATCGCCTGGTTTGATTTCTGACAAGTCGCGTAGAATGTTGTCGGTTGATGTGGTTTTGCGTGCTTCGCGTTCGCGCCGCCCATAGACATGGGTTGCATACAGCTCGGTTTCGGTGATAAAGGCTAGTTGCGCGGATTCGTGCATAAAACCGGTGTGTAGTGGTGCGACGCTCATCATAAAGGGCTGCGAGCTGCTCAAGAACTGTGCATAATTCTCGCAGCTGTTCGGATGCAGACCGTATTGATTCAGGTATTCCGTAATGAGCTCGCGTCGGCCCATGCTTTCCGCCAGCAGTAAAATGCGTCCACCTGATTGGGTGAATCGACTGGTAAAAGTCACTAGTTTTTCCAGTGGATTTTCTGCGTGACGATTAACCTGGACGGGGGGTAACGGAAGCGTTGGTTTAGCTGCGGTGAGTTTTGTTTCTTGTATACTGGAGAGAATCTCAACGCGCGCATAAGGTTTTATCTTGCCGAAAAAGCTGTCGCTGGATAAGAATAATTCCAGTGGTGGCAGCAGCGGCCGATCCATATCGCCACGCAACAATTGATAGCGCGATTGGGTATCGCGCCAGAATTCATCAATGATCGGACGAACATCCTGATGCAAGCAGAGCAACGCGTTTTCAGGTAGATAATCAAACAAGGTTGCTGTTTGTTCAAAAAACAGCGGCAGATAGTATTCTATGCCTGCAGGTGTCAAGCCT
Source organism: uncultured Nitrosomonas sp. (assembly GCF_902826915.1). GTDB lineage: Bacteria > Pseudomonadota > Gammaproteobacteria > Burkholderiales > Nitrosomonadaceae > Nitrosomonas. The sequence goes on along the minus strand of NZ_CADEGP010000002.1, from coordinate 71,580 downwards.
TTGCTGATGTCTTTGTAAATCTGCTTTTTTGACGGATCGCCTTCGAATTTCTCGCGAAAATTACCACGGAAGCAGGTGCGTCCGGCTTCATCCAGTGGAAATTCGCGTGCTGGCAACAGGCGAATTTCCTTGACTGGATAGATGCTGCGTTGCGTATCAACATCGAATGTGCGGATGGTGTCAATTTCGTTGTCCATCAAGTCGATGCGGTAGGGCAGCGGGCTGCCCATCGGGAACAAATCAATCAAGCCACCGCGCACGCTGTATTCGCCTGGTGAAAAAACCTGCGTGACATGCGAATATCCCGCTAATGTCAATTGATTGCGTAACCCCGCCATATCCAGTGTTTCACCTTGCTTGAGGAAAAAAGTATGCGCTGCCAGATATTCGCGTGGCAGCATGCGGTAGAGCGCAGTGGTCAGTGGCGCAATCAGCACATCGCATGCGCTGTTCATCACTTGATACAAGGTTGCCAGCCGTTCTGAGACGAGATCATAATGGGGCGAGAAAACATCGTAAGGCAGTGTTTCCCAATCGGGTAGTAAATGCGTTCTTAATTCGGGAGCAAAGAACGGAATTTCTTCCAATAATCTTTGTGCATCAAGCGCATTGGCGGTAATGACCGTGACGGGTTTGGCCTGTTGCGCTAATTGTGCAAGGAATAATGCATCGCTGGAACCGTCAAAATCAGCATAGCGGGATACGGTGCCGGGTTTAGGTAAGGAGTGTTGGTGTTGCATTGTTTACATGCCCGCCTTGCAGCGCTGGAAAATGAAGACTTGAAAGATAGGTCGTGATCTGAATTTGTATATTATCCTAGAAAGTGTAGCAGAACGGAACGAAGTGTAACTTTATTCGCTGCAATGCGAGATGGGATAGAGCGGCTTTCAGAACTCTCAAAAGATAGAGAATATATCAAATCAAACATTCAAACATTGCAAGGAATGTTAGCTTAAATGCCAAACTCTGGTAAATAGCGTACTGTACCTGAAATATTTTTCAGTGCGTCATTCGCTAACTCTTTTGCAAAAAATGCCCCTTGCCATTCTTCAACAGGTGGATGTATACCAAAACGTTCTGCGGGTAGAAAACCAAATTTAGGATAGTATTCAGGATGACCGAGTACAATAACGGATGTAAATCCCAGATCTTTTGCCTTTTGAAAACCTGCTTCAATAAGTGTAGAACCCACCCCTTTCTTTTGGTGTTTAGGAAGCACCGCCATCGGTGCTAAAGCGAGTGATTGATGGGAAGACACATCATCAAAAATATCGAGTGGTGTAAATAGAATGTGTCCAATAACCTCTCCATCTTCTTCTGCAACAAGTGATAGCCCTGGTATGTAGTTTGGATTGAGGCGTAGTTTTGAAACCAACTCGGCTTCGTCTGGTTTTCCAAACGCAACTTCATTGAGTGTCTGTATAGCCCTATAATCATCTCGTGTCTCTTTTCGTATGGTCATTGTCTGATTGTATACCGTCAACCCAAGATGTGGCGGAATATAAGGTTAAAAAAGGATTTGAAACCTTTGATAACCGTAAATCCGCTCTTTGTGACCAATTGGTACAAAATGTCATTTTGTTGCGATAAATTGCAACCTAACGAGGGATTCAAAAAATATGCAACTTGTTTTGTGGAAAATTCATCCGATGAGTGAGATAGTTGAACTTGTCGCAGATTATTGGAATCATGGTATTGATTAGCTGTCTCACTGGTTAACTGCGATCCGTAGGGTGAGATATTAGTTATATTCATTTTTAGTTTCGCCTCAGGTTTTGCAGTAGCAGATTGTTTAAAAAAGCATAAATTCCCTAGTTATTTATGATTTGAGTTTGCTCTGAATGGAGCTATGCTTATATTTAGTAAGCGTCCTGAAACAACAGGTATTTTTACTTTCGTCAGGTCGATCAAAAAACCGTTTATAAAAAGGGTTTAACATGAATAACTTCATAAAATCAAACTTAAAGCAATTGAAAAAAGAATTGATCCTTTTTACATGCGGAGTGGTTGCGTTCATTTGTTTGACATCATCGGTGCTGGCGCACCGCAGTGCTTACACCGTGTTAACTCCGGAAAATCAGCAGAAAATTGAACTGGCAGCGTGGAAGTATGCCATTGATACGCCGCTGTTGTTGGAGACCATAGACTGGTTTCGTGATTTGACAAGAGATTCCCGGGAATCGACGGCCCTGGCAGAGCTTGCTCGCTTGAAATTTATGCGTGCTCAGCTCGAGCTCGATAAATATCACCGTGTCCATTGGTTTGAACGCAGTATTGCCATGGCTGATCAGGCATTGGCACTGAATGCCAATGATGTGCGAGGGTTGTTCTGGAAGGCTGCTGCGATGGGGAAAATCGCTGAAGATAGCGGTATGTTCAATGCACTGAGGATGCTTCGGCCGATGGAAGATTTGCTTTTGAAAGTAGTCGAGCTTGATGAAAGATACGAGAATGCCGGCGCTCATCGAGCATTGGGCCGCATGTATCACAAACTACCGAGGTTTCCAATCAGCTTTGGCAGTAACCAGAAAGCGCTCGCACATCTCAAGCGGGCGCACGGACTGTTTCCTCAGGACATCATTACGCGCGCCTTTTATGCTGAATTATTGTATGAAATAGGTAGAAAGTATGAAGCGCGCAAACATGCTGATTTTGTTCTGACAACACCGATTGCGGAAGAGGATGCGCTGGAATTTACCGAATATGTCGATATCGCGCTGGAAGTGGTTAAGAAAACTAGTGGGACGAATATTAAGGTGGGAAATTATTAGATGCGCGGTTGGAAAATTAGAAAACTACAAATCGGCGAGGAATCATTTATCTTTTTGCTAAATTAACAATTGACTGAAAATACTCTTTATTCTGCATAAGCTGCACTTTCTCTCTTGATCCTGCTTGGCATCGACTGCCTTGAAGTTATCTTAATCATTGCGGTAAATTCAAAGCGATCGGATTTATTGTCCAATTTCACTTTTCCTGCGGAATAAATCAGCTAAACTACTGCATCTGATTTTTCCTCCCAGCATTCTTTATGACTGAAACTCTAATCGATTTGATCCGCCACGGTGAGCCCATCGGCGGGCGTCGTTATCGCGGTCATGGCGTGGATGATCCGTTGAGCGAGGAAGGGTGGTTACAAATGTGGCGTGCTGTTGGTGAGTATAATCAGTGGCAGCAGATTATTACTTCTCCGCTGCAACGTTGTCAGGCCTTTTCCTATGCTTTAGGGGAACGTCATGACATTAATGTTTCAGTTGAGCCGCGTTTCAAGGAAGTGGGATTTGGCGAATGGGAAGGATTGAGTCATGATGAGGTTAAAATTGGGCGAGCGTCTGAATATCAAGCTTTCTTGAAGAATCCGGTGGATGCTCGACCGCAAGGGGCTGAGCCTCTCAACGATTTTGTTCAACGGGTTTATTCAGCCTATGAAGCCGCTATCGAACGCTATTTCGGTCGTCATATTCTGATCGTCGCGCATGCCGGCGTGATGCGCGCATTGATTGCAAAGACAATTCAGGCACCGGTGACTGGTTTATATCGCATCAAAATCAGCAATGGCGGGGTTGCGCGTATTCGTCATGCCGGATCAGGCGCAGTGCTGGAGTTATTGAATGGGAAATTGTCCGCTTAGATGGCAGGAAAAAAGATTTATATTTGCCTCTTGCGGTGGTTTACGGGTTGTTGAAAAACTAACTGCATCGGCTACTTCGAGAACGTTTTTCAACAACTTCTTAATAGAAATAAATTGTTACCGGCATTCCATTGATTAGTCGATTGTTAGGAGTCTCAATAAATTCCAGATGCGCCAGTATCGCTGTGCGGATTGGTTCGAGCGGATTAACTTCTTCTGTCAGTGTTTTTTGTGTGACACCCGGAACGGAAATTATCTTTGCCTTTGTTTTTTCTTTGTTGGGGAATTTTACAATTACAATTTGCCCTTCTACAGCGTAATCTTGGTATTTGGGGGGAATAAAGGCATCAACATATACTTTCTCAGGGAAAATAATTTCAAGCAATGCTTGTCCACGGCCCAAATATTCTCCAGGCTGTACAAATATCTCGGTAACTATTCCATTTCCTGTGGGTGCAACAAGGCTTAGTTGTTGTATCTGATCTTGAATCTTCTCAAACTCGAGTTGCATTTGGCTAATCTGATTTAAAATCCTGCGCATTTCAGCTGACTGATTCTGCTCTTGATTTTCTGCTTTCTCAAGTGCCACTATATTTTCAAGTGTTCTCTGATACTGATTCTTGGCTGAAGCAATTTCGGCTTGAGTAGCCGCGCCCTGCTTAAACAATGTTTCATAATGCTGTAGGCGTCTGTGCGCAAATATTTTATGTTCTTGGGCGTAATTCATTAATTGTGCCGAATTTGACGTCGACTGATTGGCTTGTGTTGATATCTTTTGCTTTTCTTTATTTAGCGCATCAATTTCAATCTTTAACCGGCCATGGCTATCAAGTAATGGTACGTTGGTCAGTTCAGCCAATTGCTCGCCTTCCGAAACTGTTTGTAATGGTTCGACAAATATTTGTTGAACGTATCCATCAACAGCAGTACGGACTGAAATATTGGCGACCCTAATGCGTCCGTTTGCTTCAATTGCAATTGTTTCCCAGATAATTATTCCCAACAAATAAATGATCGGGAGACTAGAGATCACGACAATCGAATACCAACGCCAAGGTCTGCCAGGGCGCTTTGCTTCACTATAGTGAACGCGTAATCCTCGATTGATATCCGGGGCTTTATTTTCAGGTTGATTAAAGCGGATTTTCATGAAGGTAATTTTCCCAGTCTAGCCATGATTGAATAATGAGACCACCAAAGTTTGCGTTTTGTAGTTGATCCTGAAGCTGCTGCATTGCATGGATAAAATTACGCTGCGGCTTTTGTGCATAGCTGTTTTCGGGACCTAATTCCTTCTCTAAGCTTTGCGCAAGGCTGAACACGAGTGTTGGATGTTGCTGCATAGCCGATTTAAGCGTTGTGACAATGCCCTGTATGTTCATCGAATAGTACATAACGGCAATTTCTTTCACTTCGATCTCACTTAGTTCACAGAGAATGCATAAACCAAAGGATGACTCCTTGGTTAAATAACGTGGGTGAATACTGATACCTACAGTCCATGGAGAAATGGCTGCTACCTGCCGAATTGTTTCGACAAATTCCTCCAACCTTGCTCTTCCAGTCAGCTCCGATTCCAGTTGATCCGGTTCAATATCAAGATGCAGCCCGTCGAAATTAACGCCTGCGAGTTTACGGATAATTTGCAGTAAATTATCGCGATACTTGGGCAAAATCCAATTCGGATCACCTAAAAGTAATTCGATCTTTTTTTTGTGACGACGAGCGTCATGCAAAAAGTTTTGTAGGCGCTTTGGGTTTTCTGCAACTTGTGAAATTTGCTGTGCATTCAGAGAAACAAGAAAACGATTAAATGATGGGGTTTCTTTTTCTTCCCATAATCCAGTTTGTGTCATTAATTGCTCAGAATTCCAGACATAAGCAGCAAGTGGACCAGAAATAGACTGTATGTTCACGGGTGTAACATGTTCAGTTCGCTGTTTTGCCGTTGTTTTATCTCCACGTATTAGAAATTGTCTTGCTTGATGCAGCGGGCCGGTCAATGAAGTGATGTCCGTTTCCGGGTAATTATCTTCTGCTGGTATGTTCGGTAATAAAATAAATTGGCGCAAGCGGATATGCAGCTTCCAGTGCTCTGATTCTGCTTCGATATTTTCTACCGCGATACGATAATAGGCATTCAGTGCTTGTAGGTATTGTTCAATCACATCTCCATCCAGTACTTGCAGGCGAAGATATCTTTCGCGCATTAATTCTTGCGCGGCTTCAAGGCGGGTACGCTGAAAATTGATTTGTTGATCCAATTGCTGGAAGCTACTCAGTAGTGCATGAAAATCGTGTTGCAACTCCTGATCCCGTCGTGTGTAATCCGCGCGCAAGCTGATCAATTGACTATTTAATCGGGATTGCTCATTTTTTCGGTAACTGACAATTTCGAGTGGCATTCTGAAATTAAAACCAACCGCTCCGCCATATCCCCATTGCATCCCATCAGGCGGTGATGGGTGAGGAATTGCCGGTCCTCCGAAACCAGTGACTGAAACATCAGATTCTATTCCTTGCCAATTTTGAGTATCCCGAATATTTTGCAGATTATCTATTTGCGTTTGTAATATTCTCAGATCAAGCTGATCGACTTCGTTCGATACGGTACTTGCAATCTTACCTAGAGATGGCTTGACGGGTGTAAAAGGCGGCACCGTTGAATTAGTTAAATGCGCTAATCGCATTAACGCCTGATTGCTGTTGTTAAAAAATTCAACTTGTGTTCGTTGCGCCCGCTCAAAAGCGGAAAGAAACTCGAAGTAATCTGATTTAAACAGCAGTCCTGCTTCTTGCCGCTTGCGCAACAAATTTTCAACGCCTTCGCTACGCAAATGCAGGTAAGCATCTGTCAGCGACAGGATTTTTTGTGCGCTCCAATAGGCTGCGTAGTTTTCTTCTAAAAAAAGTGCTGCTAGCCGACGGCTCCAGTCTAAGCGAATAGTTTCAATTCTTACTTGTGTGGCTGCGTCTTCAATAGCACGTTGCTGTCGTTCAGCACTGCCCAGCAAAGGGTAGCGCAATCCGATGCGCGCAAGGGGATCAAAAAAATGCCCAAATGGTTCTCGTGCAAAAGGGCTTTTTTGGAAACCACCGGAAACACCTCCAAATACTTCTAGGCCCTTGAGTGCCTCTTGAGCCAGTAAGTTGGATCGCTGTGCTTCTAAATCGGCTTGTGCTTTCAATATCGATGCTGCTTGATCAAGATGCGAGTAAAATTCAGACAGTGTTCTTGGCTCAGCAAACGCACCTGAATTTAGCATTATCAGTAAAGCTGATAAGAATAAGAAGCGCACTGTTACTGTTTCCCCTTCTTGAGTACCCATAGCGGTGCCATTGCCGAATCCAAGTGGCCTTTATTGATAATCTGATTCAGGATAGCAAGCGCGCTCCAGACACGGGATATAAATTGAAATATTGGATAAACCGGAAGGATAAAAATAGCATTGCAGTCCTCTTTTCTTCTGTCTGTGATGAATATCAGATAGAGAATGTACTGAATAGTAATGAGGCAAAAATAGAATGCATAAACCAATGTCATGCTAAGTAAGAAAGCATATAGCGGAAGCTTCACCGCGATATAGATCGTATATAACACAATGGAGAAAGGCATAACAATCTGAAATAAGATGCCGTACCAAAGCAGGAAAATGAAATTCTTCCATCCCATTATGGGAGCTGAAATACCATACTTGTGCTTATTCGAATATATGTACCAAAGATCGCCATCCCATCTTAAGCGTTGCTTAAGAAAGTCTATTAAACTTTCGGGTACGTCGGTATGAGAAACAGCTCCTGGTTCAAATTCAATTTGCAGATGTGGGTGGCGCTTGTAATATTGTTTGATACGAAGTGTCAAATCCAGATCCTCAGCAGTTCCAGTATTCCATCCCCCTACTTGTTGCAGAAAGGATTTTCTGAAAATACCGAATGCTCCGGGTATGTTATTGATAACACCCAGCTTCGCAAAGCCTAATTTTCCCACCTGCATCGTCAACATGTACTCTAAATTCTGCAATCGCGTCATGATTGTTTTTCTAGCGTTCCGTGCTCGCATCGGCCCTGTGACGGCCACCATATCAGGGTTTCTAAAATGCGCTGCGGCATAGCGAATCATCTGATTATCAAATGATGTATCACCATCCAGTGCAAGAAAAATCTCCCCCTGAGCTCGGCTTAGCCCTGCATTGAGTGAAGAAACTCTGCCTCCGCGCTGAAACTTCGGAATAATCACCAGCGAGCGTTTAGGATATTGCGAAACTAAAGGAACGAGTTCCACCAGAGCATGATAAGTGACTTGATTTCTTTTCACTCCGTCCACCATCGCAATTATTTCTATGTGTCCGGGATAGATCTGTTCCAATAGTGATATCACCGTGTTTTGAACAGCTTTCCCTTCGGCATAGCAGGTGATCGCGCAGGTCACGCGGGGAAAGTAATGAAGCGTCAAAGGTGCCTCTATAGCATTCTTAATCAGATAGCGAAATACGCTCATCCAATTGATGAAATAAAGCGGCAGCTCAAAAAACAACACAAATGGAATCAGCATGAATACATACTGAAAATCCTGATAGCGTGACAAGGTAGCCTGAAACAAATACCAAGCCTGATTCAGACTTTCCATAAATTACAGTAACTCACCATATAGGCGGGCAAGCAGCAGCTCAGCGTTTTCCTTGCTGGATAGTTTTTGCGAGGAAATACTAATAAAGCGAAAATCCAGTTTATGTTCGCTTTGTTCCAATAATAATTTCATGCTGCCTTCTATGCGCTTATGGAAACCGAATAATCCTTGTTCGTCAGTATTCGGCAGGAGCAGCCAAAGCATGTTTTCCGCTGTTCGGGTAGAAAGGTCAGGGGTGCGTAATAAGCTTCTCAATTGCTGCGCAAAGGATTCAAGCATTTGCAGTAATCGTGCATGATTAAAAAGCTCGACTAATTCTGGTAAGTTGGGAAAATAAATTCCAAATAAACTGAAATTAACGTTTGGATAACGTCGTGACGTTATCATCATCCAATCAAGATCGTGGATAAACAACTCGCGGGAAATGAAGTTGAGCTGATCAAAGCCTGAAGATAAATCAAAAACTTCTCCACGAAAAGCGATTGTTCTTCCTTTGTCGCTTAAGCGCCAATTACGTATCTCATTTTGAATAAGTTCACTGGATTCCATCTCCTTCTCGCACATAGCGCAGCGAACCTGCACCTCGCCTTCAACGAATGACTGGCTACATGAATGGCACCGATAGTTTTCGATTGGCCTATCATAATCGCTGCCGATATGACGTAGCTGGGTATGGCATTTGGGGCAGATTAATGTGCCGCTATGCAGAAATCTCTCCTGCACATCAACACATCCGCAAGTAAAGCAATGTAGCGATGCTTGCATCCCTATGTCTATAGAAAGACAATTTGGACAAACATCAACAAAACTTAAATGAGAAGATCGACAATCGGTGCATTCACGTTGACGATCAATCAACAGGATAGGATCGATTATTTTACTATTTGCAAGGTTTCGCAGCCACTCAAAACTATCCGATTTATCTAGGCTTAGCGCTTCGAGTAATGGATAGCGATAGAAACGCGCGTGTTGCCAATCATGATATGGTTGAAGTACAAAGTCCGGCCGCAACCAGAAATATTTAATCAGTCGTCCTTGATGAGTGATATAGGTTTCATTACTCTTCAGGGATTTCAGCAAATTATCAAACTGATTTATTTCTTCTCGTAAATCTATGGGTTGTGGTAGCTGCCCGTCGAGCATAAAGTCGTCGTACGGAAAAGCTGAATCGGTAATAAAACACAAAGATGCAAAAAATTCACTATCCTTACGCACTTTTCCAAGGATGGTAGAAATGTAATGCTTATCCTTTCCTTGGATGATAAAAGCTGATGGGATAATTCTTTCCTTCTCCCAAACTGAAAAATCACTAAAATATGAAATATTAAAGAGATTTTTGTATTCACTTGATAAATCAGTTTCTTCTTGGTCTTGGGAGAAAACAATAAGCATGTCTGGCTTCCAATGATTCTTGAATTGCAAGAATAACTATATAGTAGGGTGAACTACTTTAAAGTAAGTAAGAGATAAATTAAGCCATTATGTGTGGTTTTATACAATTGTATTTAATATTCTCATGCAACCATATTGAATAATTGTAATATTGGATTATAGCTTATCATTCTTTTAATTTGAAATCCCCGTTTCAATTTGTTTACGTTTGGCAAGCAAGCCGTGTAGAAATACAACAGCGCATGGCTGAGCCAGAAGAAATTATCCCTGGTAACTATCTGGGATGATAAAAGAACAGCTGGGGCGGCTTAATGCATGGCATACATCTATTCTGCACTCAGCGTGAACTTTCAATCGATGCAATCCGGGTTAGATTTATTTCGGGCGCGTGACGAAGTTTTAGTGTCAATTGAAGAAGAGATATGACCTAGTCAAGTCAAACCGGACAACCCAGTTAAGCGACTTTTTTCAATATTTTTGTTTCTAGCTCATATTGATTCGGGCTTTTGCATTCCAAGACTGAATGCAATCGATGGCTGTTATAAAACATGGAAATATAGTGCAGCACATCTTGCTGTGCTGCATAGCGGGTTTGGTAATGCCGCCAGTGGATTCGCTCCTGTTTGAGGCTGCGGAAAAAGCTTTCAGCCACAGCATTGTCGAAACAATCACCAATACGGCTCATGCTACCCATAAAGCCATGTATTTTCAGAAGCCGCCGGTATTCTTTACTGGCATATTGCGATCCGTGAGTCCTGCTGTACTATCAGTCCTGCTTGTGGCTGGCGTTGCCAGATAGCCTTCTTCTTAGAAACTTAAAGTGATCGTGATGGAAATGAAAATTCAATTTGTTGTATTACTGCTGATAACTTTATTGTTTATTGCTTCAATCGCATATGCCCAAAATAAAAACTCTCCAGCGGATAATCGAAATACCATCGATCAAATGACTAAAGAATTGGGGCTTAGTGAAACTCAGCGAGGTGAGGTTGAGGCCATTCTTAATACAGAAAAAAAGAAAGTTGAAGCCGTTTTCAATGAAGAAAGAAAGAAATTGCAGTTAATTCAGGAGGAAACTCGATCACACTTGCAAGTGGTTTTGACGCCTGAGCAAATACAAAAGCTTGAAAGTAAAATGCGTCAGGAAGGCAGTAAAAATGATACTCAGAAAAAATAGTGCTTAGGGTCTATAAATGATTGGATCGATTATGTTCGCTATTTTAAACCCTGCTTTGCGAATCCGACAGGAATCACAGACACCGCAAGCTCGTCCCGCTTCGTCCGCCTGATAGCAAGAAACGGTGAAGCTATAATCAACACCTAAAGCAAGTCCAAGTTGAATTATCTCTTGCTTGGACAAAGGCATGAGCGGCGTATGGATGGTTAGCTGTTTGCCTTCAATGCCCGCTCTAGTCGCTAGGTTAGCCATTTTTTCGAAAGCCTGAATGTATTCCATCCGGCAATCTGGATAACCGGAATAATCAACTGTGTTAACACCAATAAAAATATCCTGGCAATCCAATGTTTCCGCCCAGGCTAATGCCAGTGACAACATGATGGTATTTCTGGCTGGAACATAAGTAACCGGAATATTAATATTTTTCCCAGAGGTAGGCACCTCAATGGATTGATCCGTTAGCGCAGATCCACCAAATGCGGTCAGATTGATCTTAATTATCTTGTGTGCATGGGAGCCCAATGATTGTGCGACCTTTTGCGCGGCATTTAACTCTGCGTAATGTCGTTGGCCATAATCGATACTCAATGCATGACACTCAAAACCTTGGTCGCGGGCAATGGCTAATGTGGTTGCGGAATCCAATCCTCCGGACAATAATACAACTGCTTTCTTCATAGTTTGATTGGTATTGGCTTCATCGTCCCGGTCCTTCGCCCCAAAGCAATTTATGCATTTGCAGTTGCATTCTGACAGGTAATTCATCGCGCAATATCCAAGAGGCCAACGTTGCGGGATTTAGGCTATTATAAACCGGTGAAAATAAGATTGGGCATAACTGCGATAGCTGCTTTTGATGAATAATTTCAATGGCCCATTGATAGTCTGTTTCATCACACAGTACAAATTTTATTTCATCTTTTTGTGTCAGATAGATTAGATTTTCCCAGTTGTTCTTTACGACCTCACCAGAACCTGGTGTTTTAATGTCCATTACTTTGCAGATGCGCAGATCTACTTGCGACAAATCCAAGGCGCCGCTGGTTTCGAGCGATACCGAATACTTGGCATCGCAGAGTGCAGTGAGCAGAACTAAACAAGCTTTTTGAGCTAGCGGTTCTCCGCCTGTAACGGTGACGTAATTCGTTTTGTAATGCGTGATTCGATCCAAGATGTCTGCAATAGAAACATTTTCACCGCCAGTAAACGCATAGGCGGTGTCACAATAGCCGCAACGCAAGGGACAGCCTGTCAGACGTACGAAAACCGTAGGTAGTCCAACGCGACTTGTTTCACCTTGTAACGAGAAGAAAATTTCACTGACACGCAAGGTTGTTGTCTCTAACGCTTGCATCATTACTAGTTACCTGAAGGAAAAAACGGACTCTACTACTTTGTGGCGAATGCAGCAAACAGCAATTGAGGAGTGATGTTTAAATTTTGGATTTACTTGATGTTCGATAAGCGTTGTTTGGCTTTTCCTGCGGCTTCACTGTGCGGGTAACTTGCCAGCAAATTCTCCAGGGTTTTTCTGCCTGTATTGCGGTCACCCATTTCAAACTGGCTGGTAGCGATATTTAGCAGAGCATCCGGTACTTTATTGCTATCTGGGTACTTGCCGATCAATCTTTTTTGCGCATCGATGGCTAATTGATAATCACGCAATGCGTAGCGCGCATTGCCAATCCAGTAAGCAGCACCAGGTGCTAAGCTGGATCGCGGATAATTTCCCAGAAAGTTTTCAAATTGTGCGATAGCGTTCGTATATTCACCATTTCTGAACGAATCATACGCTTCCTTATAAGAACCATTTTCTACTGGACCTGGTGGCGCTAATTCATTGGCTGACAAAGGCCCAGAATCCATAGCTCGAGATGAATCTACTCCTTCAGCTGGGAATGATTCAGGAGTTATATCATTATTAATCGGTGGAGCGGCTGCATGTTCGTCAGGTGGCGGTGCTGCCATGCTACGAGGAGAGCTCTGGGGTTCAGAATGAGACGAAGGCGCTCGGCTGCCAGGCTGCTCAATCTGGCGGAGTCGATTATCAAGATCGATATAAAAATCTCGTTGTCGCTTTTGTAACAACGCATTTTCGTTACTGAGCATTTCTATTTGACCATTTAATTTTCCCAGTTCAAGCCCAAGTGTTTCAACCCGGGTGTAAAGCTCTACCAGTGCCTGGTTATTTAGCGCTTGATCCATCTTGGCAATACGCACTTCCATTTCCTTAACCTGTTTGCGCAATACGTCAATTTGTTCGCGTGCTTCGCTATCACCAAAGAATGATGCATAACTGACATTGCAGCTTAGCAATAACAGTAGAAAGAAAGCGCGTATCAACATCGTTATTCGCCTCGGTAAAGAATATCAGTGCGACGGTTCTGACTCCAGGCTGATTCACCGTGACCCATTGCGTGCGGTTTTTCCTCTCCCAGGCTAACCGACTCGATCTGTACGTCTTGTGCGCCCGACAGTATCATCATATTTTTAACGCTGTCGGCGCGGCGCTGACCCAAAGCCAAATTGTATTCACGGCTGCCACGATCATCCGTATTTCCCTGCAGGATTACGCTGGCAGCAGGGTTGTCACGCAGGAATCTGGCATGTGATAGCACCAACTCTCTATATTCACTTGCTACTGTATAACTATCATAATCATAAAAAACGCTACGTTGTGACAGAATGCTGTTGGGATCATTTAGTTGGTTGAAATAGCTAGGCCTTCCTGAATCGGATCCCATCAAATCACTTCCGCTTAAACCATTATCTGTGCCTGATGTAAGATCTTCAACATCAGGCTGTGTGGTTTGACTGGCACATGCGGATAACAGAACGATCAATGCAATGCTTAATAACTTTCTCATTTATTGCTCCTTTAAAATTAAAAAAACTAAGACATTACTTCCATTTTGGTAAAGGACCCCAGGCCGGTTCTCGGATATCGCCCGTTTGTACCGACAGTTGTTGCCGTGTCTGCCCGTCTCTGGAAACAGCGGATAATATACCATGCCCGTTTATTTCAGTCGCATACAGGATCATTTTGCCATTGGGTGCGAAACTAGGTGATTCGTCAAATTTGGAATTGGTTAGAATCTCTACTTGACGTGAACCGATCTCTTGAGCAGCTACATTAAACTGATTGTTGTTGCGATGAATAAAAGTAAAGCTTTTGCCATCCCGACTATAATCGGGACTGGCATTGTAGTTACCTTCAAATGTAAGGCGTTCGGCATTGCTAGACTCTGTGGTGGTTACTGGCATGCGGTAAATTTGCGGGCTACCGCCACGATCAGAAGTAAATATGATGTATCGTCCGTCTGGAGAGAAGTTCGGTTCTGTATCAATACTGGAACTTCTACTCAATCTTTGCAAACCGCTGCCATCGGTATTGACCAGAAATATTTGTGATCCACCCTGTCCAGTCAACACAACCGCCAGCCTTTTTCCATCCGGAGACCAGGCTGGCGCACTATTGCTGCCTTTAAAACTGGCAACTGCTCTGCGTTCACGGGTTGATAGTGTCTGAACGTATACAACCGGTTTTTTGTTCTCAAAAGATACATAAGCCAATTGGTTTCCATCCGGAGACCATGCGGGAGAAATAATCGGTTCCGTATATTCGATGATGGATTGTGCATTATAACCATCGGCATCAGCAACTTGTAATGCGTATTTATTGCCACGTTTCAGAACATAGGCGATACGGGTACTAAATACCCCAACATCACCGGTCAGCGCTTCGTAGATAACATCCGCGATGCGATGCGCTGCAGCGCGTAATTGTGTAGTTGGAACGGTAATGGCCAGGCCGGTTAATTGTGATTTCTTGGCAATATCCATTACCCGAAACTGAATTTCCACCTGGTCGTCGGACAAATGCGTAACGCGGCCGATGACCAGAGCATTGACTCCTCGATTGGCCCAGTCGGCATAGACTACTTCCACCGGTGCATGGGGTGATGAGCCAGCGGGATCAATCAATCTGAACAATCCAGTGCGTTGCAAATCGGCACTGATAACAGGGGTAATGCTTTGCTGCAGCCTATTTTCTTCAGCAAAAGGAACGATAGTAATCGGAATGCGGGATGCGCCACCGCCAAAAATTTCGATATTTAGTTGTGCGTGGAGCGATGGAATGATTAGCCATAGAAGCAAAAATAGCAAACCACGCATTAATTTAGAGCAGTAAATTGACATAAGCATTAAGTTTTAGAAAGCGTTAAATTTTTTCACTGATTATAACAATCATTCACGATAATGCACTGTAATATTCAGATTACGGAATTCATGAAACAGCGCAGGATCGGGAGGTAGTGGTAGTGGTTTTGACAAAAAGATTGCACGTTCTACGGCATTGTCAAAAACAGCATGCCCGCTACTCTTGGTCAATCTAACATCGAGAATGTCGCCGCCAGGAAGCAACGTAACGCTGAATTCAGCAATAGGGTTGCCCGGTAAATCAGGCGGCATTACGATTCTGCTCCTGATCTTGGCCAGGATCAGAGCTTTATACTTCGAGATTTCATTCGTTACCAAATTCCTTGCTGCTGCTTGTTGCGCAGCACGTTGCGCTTCAGCTTCTCGCTGTGCTTTTGCTGCTTGTTCTCGCTGTCGTTGTGCGGCCAGTTCTTTTTGTTTTTCCAATTCCTTTTGTTTCTCTAATTCTTTCTTTTTCTCAAGCTCCTTTTGTTTTTCCAGTTCTTTTAACCTTTCTTGTTCTTTTTTCTTTTGCTGCTCCAGGTCCGGTTTGATTTCTTTAATGGGTTCTGGTTTCTGCTGCATCGTAATATCTGGTTTTTTGACAGGCGGCGTCACAGCCGCTTGCCGCGGTGCTGGCTTAGCAGGCTCAGGTTTGACTGATTCTGGTTTTGGCGGTTCTGGCTCGGGTTTTGGTTTTAAGGGCTCTGGTGCGGGTTTGGTTTGTTGTTTTGGTGGTGGTTGGGTTTTGACTGGTTCTTGAATGGGCTTGGGCAACTCTGTCCAGATTTCGACCATCATGCCTTCGGGTGGATGATCTTTCCAATTTAAACCAAAAATCAATAACGCAATAAACACGAGATGCACCAATCCAGCTAGCACGCCTGCCAATAGTATTCTCGGTTCAGAATAGGATGAATTGCGTAAGGCGGTTACACTCATTACAAATAGTTCATTTCTGTTGCGCCAGCAAACCTACTCTTTGCACTTGATTCTGCTGCAGAACATCCATTACCTTGATGACTTCTTCATAGCGCACGTTTTTGTCGGCGGCAATCACGACCGGTTGTTCAGCGTTTTGTGCTTGTTTCTGTTTGATGGCCTCGATCAGTTGATTCTGGTCAACACTCTGTTCTGTTGAAGATATGGCACGATCGCGCAAGGAAAGGCTGCCATCCGCTTGTATGATTACTTCCAGGGGTACAGCTGGCGTTGCCAGCGATTTACCAATCTGTGGTAACTCAATCTGTCCGTGGTTGATCATGGGTGCTGTGACCATAAAAATGATGAGCAATACCAGCATCACATCAATGTATGGTACTACATTGATCTCATTCATTAATCGATGTTTGGCACGACGCGCCATAGAATCCTCTTATATCAGTTTATCCGGCTGCTCGCCGTTGCAATACATTGGACAATTCTTCCATGAAACTCTCGAACCGGGTTGCCAGCTGATCGGTGCTGCTGGCATAGCGATTATATGCAACCACTGCTGGGATGGCCGCAAATAATCCCATTGCTGTTGCAATTAAGGCTTCCGCGATTCCTGGAGCGACATGCGCGATGGTAGCTTGGGTGACGTTGGCGAGACTGCGGAAAGAATTCATAATGCCCCACACGGTGCCTAACAAGCCGATGTAAGGACTGACTGAACCAACGGTGGCCAGAAATGACAAGTGCGATTCCAGATAATCCATTTCCCGTTGATACGTAGCACGCATGGCTCTGCGAGTGCTTTCCATTACCGCGTCAAGATCAGATCCGGCAGCGTGCTTGTTAAATTCACCAAAACCGGCGGCAAAGATCCGTTCCAGACTTCCGGAGTCATAGCGTGCGCTCGTTATTCGCTGATGCAGCGCATTCAAATCGACTCCGCGCCAGAAAATATCCTCAAAATCATCCGTTTTCCTTATCTCATTGCGGATAACAAAGTGTTTACGAAAAATAAACCACCAGGAAAAAAACGAAATCAATACCAGAACCAGCATTACCAGTTGTACCAGTACACTGGCGCTAGCGATCAGATAAAGAAATGACATATCTTGTGTTACTGTTGTGCTCATGCGGACGTCCCAATTTTTTCACGAAGAGATGCAGGAATACTCACAGGTCTGAGTTTTACTGCATCGACACATACCACATGAACTGTGGCGTTTACTAATTTGATATGGTTACACAGAACTTCCTGAAATAGCGTAATGCGGCTTCTGCCAACTTCCTGAACAGCTACTGTTATATTCAGCAAATCATCCAATGTCGCTGGTTTGAAATACTCGACCTCAATTGAACGAATCATGAACAAGATTTTAGAGGTTGCAACCAATGTATTGGCATTAAATCCAAGTTCTCTAAGCCATTCATAGCGTGCTCGCTCCATGAAATTCAGGTAGGTTGAATGATATACCACTCCACCCGCATCTGTATCCTGATAATAGACACGAACCGGCAGTGAAAAGTAATTGGTTAACATACTAATGAATGACGCTAAGCCTTATTCTGATCGTACATCATTAGCAGGGAAAACCCCGGTCGATAAGTAGCGATCTCCCCGGTCACACGCGATGAAAACTAGGGTTGCGTTTTCAACGCGATCGGATACTTTAAGTGCTGCCGCCAGAGCGCCGCCCGATGAAATGCCTGCAAAAATCCCTTCTTCACGGGCTAATCTGCGTGTCATATCTTCGGCCTCGGGCTGGTTCACATAAATCATTTCATCGATCCGTTTCGCATCGAAAATTTTTGGCAAGTATGCTGGAGACCATTTGCGGATACCGGGTATTTGTGCGCCATCCTCTGGTTGCACACCGATTATTTTAATCGGTGTTTGCTGCTCCCTGAAAAATTTTGAGCAACCCATGATTGTACCTGTTGTCCCCATGCTGCTAACAAAATGGGTAATTTTTCCTTGCGTATCGCGCCAGATTTCTGGTGCCGTGCCTTCATAATGCGCCCGTGGATTATCCGGATTTGCAAATTGATCCAAAATGATGCCTTGGCCTTCGTCGCGCATTTTTTCCGCCACATCCCGAGCTTGCTCCATGCTGCCGGATTTCGGTGTCAGAATAATCTTTGCGCCGTATGCGCTCATGGACTGCCGTCGTTCAATGCTCAAATTTTCCGGCATGATCAATATCATGCGATAACCCATCATGGCGGCAGCCATCGCCAATGCAATTCCGGTATTGCCACTGGTAGCTTCAATCAGTGTATCGCCTGGTTTAATTTCTCCGCGTTGTTGCGCATGCGAAATCATCGACAATGCCGGTCGGTCTTTGACCGATCCGGCAGGATTATTACCTTCTAGCTTGATAAGAATGGTATTGGAAGTCGTTCCGGGTAAATGCTTGAGTCTGACTAAGGGCGTATTACCAACAAAATTTTCAATTGTTTTGTGCATGATGCAAACTTTACCATAGATGCATCAATTATCGCATAAGCTAACGGTATTGAAACAAAGTAATCACGCAAATAAAAACCCTCTCTGAATTATCTTCAGAGAGGGTAAATTAATCCACTACAAAAACTACTCCTGTTTGGCCGGAGCTTCTGTGGCTTTTTCACCTTCGACGGTAACTGCATCGCGAAGTTGCTTGATAGTTCCTTGACCAATACCGCTTACTTTCGCTAAATCATCAACGGAAGCGAAGGTGCCGCTTTTTTCGCGGTGCTCAATGATCGCTTTTGCTTTAGCAGGACCAATTCCTTGTAAAGATTCAAGCTCAGATTGTGAAGCTGTATTGATATTGACCGCTGCGAATGCAGTGCCAGTAAACAAGAATACCAGAGCCATCAGTAGAAACCATTTCTGCATAATATCTCCTTTATCAAAACAAATACTGATGCACAGAACAAAACAAGCGCTTCAGTTTTTGTGGATTAAAAAATACCCGAATACATACATTGCTATGCACGCAGGTCAAAGTGATATCGGATTTTGTAGAGATTAATTTAGGAAGTATATTGATTGATATTCATTAATCAAGCATTACGAAAGCGTGAATGTTTGACAATCAAAATCGTGGCCAGTGGCAAAACAAAACCAATGATCGTGACGGTAATCAGTAACTGCCCCAGATCGCTATAATCTGCCGGGATGGTTACTTGGCCGGAAACAGCATCCTTCACCTCACGTTTCACTTCGTAAATCTGGTTGAGATACTTGGTTCCGAGTTGCGAAGCCGATAGTGCCAGATTGGTGAATGAGGCCATTACAGCAAAAAAAGTGGCTTTAAGTTTTTCCGGTGCGGAATTGGCAATCCAGGCCAGCATTGGGATCATGGCAATCTGGCCGAGCGGAGATTCCAGTGCGGTATCAATCAATGCAATGAAGCGGGCATCGACCACTCCACCAGTCATGGCGGCTGTCCATTGATGTAGGCCAAAATACATACCTATGATCGGTAGTGAAAGAAATGTCCCTACGATAGTGAGAAAACCAATGATATAGGCAATCGAGCGCTCGGCCATGAAACGGCGGAAAATGAACATGCCAAATAGCGTTAATGTAGCGCCCACCAATGACAAAACGGCAAGAAATTGTTGATCAAAGCCCAGTTCGTCAATCATCCACCAGGTAGAGCCGGCACCGGGCCCGGGAATGGCGCGGAATATGAATATTAACACAGCCGTACCCACTAGCACGTTGCGGGCCTCGGGTTCAAGCTCGCCGGTTAATCGCCACATCAGAAATATGACAATTACCATGGAGATGACAAAAATGATCTCCTCGCTGCCGGGTATGCGACTTAAGCCAATGCTCAAGGATATGATTGTAAAAGCTAATCCGCCGCCCAGAATCCACCAGTTTACTTCCGGTGCTTCCGAGTGCATATTCAGTAACCTATCGACTTCCTGACGGCTGTGCCCCAACGCGAGAAAATGCTTGCGTTCGCGTCGGCGTAACCAGGATGCAAAAACAACGCCAAAGATTGAAATAAGCGGAATAATCAAGGCAAGCTCATATACCAATAAATACACGGTTTCTTTTTCCACTTCCGGCAGTGATCCAGCATCGCGGAGTATAAAAACATTGATAACGGATACCAGTACACCACCGCCGATAATGGCGACTCGTCCCAGGGTTTGCATCGTGACATGCATTAGCTTACGCTTCTCTAAATTCAGTTTATTGCCATTTTCATCGACACGCGGTACTGCTTCAACGGTCATGGCATCGGCAACCACATCCTGTAAAACATAACCGATCGGAGCCAGCAAGGCTGATGTTACAAACCAAGCTTCAACAGGGGCCATAGCGGTCATGGTCTCCGTATGTCCAAGCAAGCCAATCATGATCAACAGACTTAACATGATTAAACTGGCACCTAAATATACTAGCAAGCTCTTCCAGCGCCAGATCAGATCAACCAAATGCCCCATCGGCATTTTTAGCGCCCATGGCAACATCATCCAGAATCCTAGCATGGCCAGAAATTCGGCGGAAAGCCCAAGTTTTTCCTTGACGTAGAACGTGCCAACAATACTTGTCAGACCCGAGATGCCGGCGGCGACGTATACCATTAACGGTGGTAAATAAGACAATCGCATTTCACGTCCAAGGGCAAGAATATTGGCGCTAAACCATTGTGATATTACGGATAGAAAGCCGTTTTCCGATAATAGATTCTTCATGAGTTTGATGTTGTTTAAATTGCTAAATGTAGTTACTTTTGTTTGGGTCTTACACCGATTTGTACTGGAAAAGATTTTTCTTGTTTATTGCGAATGACTGTAACAGTTACCGTTGTCCCAGGTGGTAATGCGGCTACGTGATTAAGCATTTCCGATGAGTTTTTAAGTGATTTGCCCTCGATTGCAATCAGTATATCGCCTGGCTTCATTCCGGCTTTATCAGCCGGGCCGTCTTTGAGAATACTGGCTATCAAGGCTCCCGATGGACTATTCATATTAAATGACTCTGCCAGCTCTTCAGTCATATCTTGCATGCTGACTCCTAGCCAGCCACGGATTACGCCACCAGACTGGACAATTTGTTCCATAATTTGTTTGGCAGTATGAACAGGAATTGCAAAGCCGATGCCGAGCGAGCCGCCGCTGTTGGAATAAATTGCAGTGTTAATTCCGATTAGATTGCCTGCAGTGTCGGTCAGCGCTCCACCAGAGTTGCCCGGATTAATCGCTGCGTCAGTTTGAATGAAATCTTCAAAGGTGTTAATTCCCACTCGACTCCTGCTCAGTGCACCAACAATTCCCATGGTAACACTTTGACCCACGGCAAAGGGATTGCCCACAGCGAGCACGACATCACCTACCTTAACCTGTTGTGATTGACCAAATGTTATGGCAGGCAAATCTTTTAAGTTAATTTTTAGTACCGCCAAGTCTGTCTCAGGGTCGGAGCCAATCAAGCGAGCTTTGGTTTTTCTGCCATCAACCAGCGCAACTTCAACTTCGTCTGCGGTTTCGACGACATGGTGATTAGTCAATATATAACCATTAGGACTGACAATAACTCCCGAACCCAAGCTTGAAGCACGTCTTGGTTTGGATTCTAACTGGTCACCGAAAAATCTGCGAAACGTAGGGTCGTTTAGCAAAGGATGGATGGGCTCCTTGACTTCTTTACTGGTAAAAATATTGACGACAGAGGGCATGGCAATTTCGGCTGCTTTGGCATAGCTATCCGGTCTTTCTGATGTAACCGCAGGCGCAACTTCTCTTATGGTTACAGTTTCTCCTCGTGGTTTCCAGGAGAGTAAATCCGGTCGCAGTGTAGATACGACAAAAAAAATAGCCAGCAATACTGTTGCAGTTTGTGCAAAAATCAACCAAAGTCTGTACATCAAAGTGTATTACCCCACAATAAAATAGTCGTAGCGATGAATATATTGCGATGCAATATAAGAAACCAAGGAGGAAATCAATGAATCGAGATAAGCTGGAAAATCATCTGAATCAATTATTGGATATACCCCGCTTTCAAGATTATTGCCCAAATGGCCTGCAAGTGGAAGGGCGCAGCGATATTCATATGGTTGTTAGTGGTGTAACCGCTTCGCTTGATCTGCTGCAGGCGGCGCTGGCAGCTAAAGCAGACGCGGTTTTGGTTCATCACGGTTATTTCTGGCGTGGTGAAGATATGCGAATTACTGGTATAAAAAATCGTCGTATTGCTTTGTTAATGAGCCATCAGATCAATTTATTTGCCTATCATTTGCCGCTAGATGCACATTCGCAATTTGGCAATAATGCGCAATTAGGGCAAAAATTAGGGTTTGTTGAAAACGGCCGTTTCGGCGGGCAGGATATCATGATGCAGGGAGAACTCAAAGAAACCATGAGCTTGTCTACGTTAGGCCAGCATATATCACGAATCTTATTGCGTAAGCCAATGATAATCGGTGATCTTGATAAAGCCATACAACGTATCGCCTGGTGTACCGGTTCTGCACAAAATTATTTTGACGCGGCGATTCTGCAAGGTGTTGATGCCTATTTAACGGGTGAAATTTCAGAACAGAATGTTCATGCTGCGCGCGAATCGGGTGTCGCATTTATCGCCGCAGGGCATCATGCAACAGAACGCTATGGTGTGCAAGCTCTGGGCAATTACATTGCGCAGGAATTTGGAATACAGCATCAATTTATTGATGTTGAAAATCCGGTGTAATGGATAAGATTGACACAGAAGTCATACTGCGATAATTCTGATGCTGGTTTTATTCATCTTTGTTTTTATCTTCTTTCGTTTTTTTTCCTGAAAACATGGTCCACCAGATAATAAAGAGAAATAAACCCAATGCCACAGCTGCTTCGACTATTAATAACCACATAATTTAAGATTATTAGCTCATTATTGAATCAAGCTGTTACTTTAACTAAAATCAGATGAAAAACCAATTAAGTTTTGTCGTTATTGCTTCTTTTATATGGCTTGCTGCCTGCACTACCGGAAATATCAGTCCAACACCGCCACCGGCGCAGTCTGATGAAGTGATAACGTCGTCGAAGCCGCTGGCAAAGTCTATCCACAAGCGCGTGCAATGGTCTGCACTGACCGATTGGAACAATGATGATCTGTTTCCGGCATGGCAGACTTTTTTGCAAAGTTGTAGAGTCTTAAGCAAACAGCTCATTTGGCAGGAAAATTGCCGAATTGCCGCGTCACTGCAACATCCTAATAATTTAGCGTTAAAGAATTTTTTTGAAACTTATTTTATCCCTTATCAAGTTATTAATACCGATAATACTGAAGAAGGTTTGGTTACTGGCTACTATGAGCCTTTGCTGAAAGGGAGCAGGACATCTTCAGAGCGTTATCGTTTTCCAGTTTATGCTGCTCCCGATGAGTTGCTAACCATCGAATTAGGCGAAGCCTACCCGGAGCTTAAAGATCTGCGTCTGCGCGGGCGTTTGAATGGTCGCAAAGTGGTGCCCTACTACAGCAGAGCGGATATTATGAATAATCCGAAATTATTGAACGGATACGAGCTGTTATGGGTGGAAGACGAAGTTGAATTGTTTTTCCTGCATGTGCAAGGCTCCGGGCGGATAGTGTTCGATAACGGTGAAGTGATGAAAATAGGTTTTGCCGATCAAAACGGATTTCCGTATAACTCGATTGGTAAGCTTCTGGTGCAACGTGGTGAACTACCTTTGGAACAGGCATCCATGCAAGGTATCAAGCAATGGGGGAGACAAAACCCTAGTAAGCTAGCAGAGTTGTTACAGCAAAATGCGCGCTACGTATTTTTCCGCGAATTGCCATCCGATTTATCAGGTCCCATCGGTGCTATGGGCGTGCCATTGACTGCCGGCAGAAGTATCGCTATTGATCCGCTGTCAATCCCGCAGGGTGTGCCAGTGTTTCTGGCAACCACTTGGCCCAATACGAATAAACCTTTGAATCGGCTCATGGTGGCGCAAGACGTTGGTGGTGCGATAAAAGGTGGAGTGCGCGCAGATTTCTTTTGGGGGTTTGGCCATGAAGCCGGAAATCAGGCAGGAAAAATGAAGCAGGCGGGGAAAATGTGGATACTCATGCCAAAGGAATATCAGCCGGTTACGCTTACGCAGCAATAAAAAGCTTGCTGCAATTTATCAGCAAGCTTTTTAAGTTTCTTTAGGTTTTATTTGTCCTTGCTTGCGCTCTCCAGTTTTTCCTCAATGGCTGCGGCAGGAATCATTCCTCCAACAACCGAGCCATCAGCAAAAATTAGCGTCGGCGTGCCGGAAACTTTATTCTCACGGCCTGACTTTACCAAAGTTTCCAGCGGCGTTTCGCAGTCTTTTTCCGCTGGTGCAGTTCCTCTTAGCATAAAATCTTCCCATGCCTTGATTTGATTTTCAGCGCACCAGATTTTTTTTGATAACTCCATTGAGCCGTTAAGCACCGGGTAAAGCAGGTTATAAACCGTGACATTGGTGATGTTGATTAATTCTTTTTCCAGTTGTTTGCAGTAAGGGCAATTGGGATCCGTATAAACCGCTACTTTGCGTTTGCCATCGCCTTTGACTGCTTTGATGGCATGTTGCAGAGGCAGTGAATCGAATGATACACGCCGCGCAGCCTTGATTTCTTGGATGCGCTCATTGGTCATGCTAGCCCGAGTTTTGGTATCGATAATATGACCGAAAAAAAGATAATTTGCTTTATCATCGGAATAAAAGAGTTCGTCGCCTATAACGATTTCGTATAGACCTGAAAAAGGTGTTTTCTTTATGCTGTCAATTTTCTGACCTTCAAAATGGGGTTGAACAGCCTCCTTAACAGCTTCTTCATTGGCCCAGAGCGTTCCGGAAAAAAAACTTAATGATAGGATGAAAATGAAATGCTTTAAGTGTGTAGCCATGTCAACTCCAGTTTAAAAAGAAATTTAATTCAAAGCGTGCCGTATCAATCGATTTTTAATCAATGGCAAGTGATTGGTTATTTCAAGCCCTAAATTGCGTATGCGGGCTAATGTCGGATTGGGATTGTTGAATAATTTCTGCAAGCCATCCGTGACCCATTCCAGAGCCAGAATATCCTCCTTGCGTGCCAGCTCGTAACGCCGCAATAATATATAATTGCCACAATCTGTTAGCGCGTTTTGCGTGTTCAATATAGCCGCAAGTTCCTGTGTGTCGCGCAATCCAAGATTGACACCCTGACCCGCCAGCGGATGAATGCCATGTGCAGCATCACCGATTAGTACCAAGCGAGGCTTAACCAATTTTTTTACATGTACATAATTCAATGGAAAACCTACTGGCGGCGAAATCAGCTGCATTGTGCCCAGCGTATGTGAAGAAGCTTCTTCTACTTGCTGACAGAGTTTCTCCGCAGGCAAGTTGCGTAAAAAAGCCGCGTGATCTTCAGTGGCAGACCAAACCATGGATACGCGCTTTCCCGGTAGCGGGAGTAGCGCCAGTACACCATCCCGCCTGAACCATTGATGGGCAATCTGACGATGCGATAGTTCCGTGCTGAAATTGGCTACTACGCCAATTTGATGGTAAGCATGCCGCGATACCTCAATCTCAGCCTGTTTACGCACCCAAGAATTTACGCCATCTGCACCTATTATTAGTGCAGTTTCAAGTCGGGTGCCATCTGACAGCTGCACATCGACATGCGTGTCATACCAAGTGATTGCGGTACATTTTGCTGGGCGGAATATTTGTAAATTTTCTTTTGAAGAACTGAGTGTTTGCCAGACAGCTGTTTGCAACTGGCGGTTTTCAGCAATAAATGCCAATTCGGGTAAACCAATCTCGTACGCATTGAAATTAATATGTGCAGTATTATCATCGCCAAATACCGCCATCTCATAAACTGGTGCTACCCGCCCAGTTTCTATCAGCTGCCACGCCCCCAATTTTTGCAGGAAAGCAGCACTGCCCGGGCTAATCGCATACACCCGGCTATCCCAGCTCTCATCTTGAGGTACCGGCACGGATTCATGTGGTTCTATCAACGCTATTTTTAGACCACTATCTTTAAGAGCAGCTACCAAGCTTGCACCCACGAGTCCGCCACCGATGACTATGATATCGAATTTCATAGAATTGATTATACAGCTGCTTTGGTATGGACAGGTAACACAAAGTTAACCATCGTTGAAAGCTAATTTTGGGTTGTCCAGATCAACTGACAGTTGTGCATTTTCAATCGATAAATCAAAGCTACTGATTCATCTCTAAAGTATCGGTAAACATTACACAACACCCTGAGAATACGCAGAAACCCTTGTCATGTCACATTCTTGATCTTGACAAGCCATCCCCTCAAAGGCAAAATGCGACCCTTGTGCTTTAAGCGCATGGCGAATTAGCTCAGTGGTTAGAGCAGCGGAATCATAATCCGTTGGTCCGGGGTTCAAATCCCTGATTCGCCACCATTCTTATGGGCAAGGTTTTTAATGGCTAATCTTTTTAGAGCTATCACAAGGGATCGATCCGATGGCTTTTTCTCCGTTGTTATCAGCTAAGTCACTTCTTTTTTCTTCTGTTTTTTGTATCCCATACAGTACAAACTTAACCTTCGATAAGTTTACGAATATTATGCTCAATAGTCTGCCACAAGTTGTGTACTTTCGGCTTCGGAATGAATGCGCTATAGTGAATACTTTGGTTCAAATGTTGCGCTAGATTCGAAACTGCAGAGTTGTACATTATTTAGAGTCGATCAGGTTCTGTGTGTTAACGATTGGTTTAGTGTGTGATTTAATAAGTTAATAGTGTGAGTTTGATCTGAGATCTGTATCAAATTCATAAAGGGCAATCATGGCAAATTGGTTTAAAGACAACTCATTATCCATTGGACAAACTCCGTTAGTGCGGCTTAATCGGGTTGTTGATGGTGCGTCGGCAATCGTGTTGGGAAAAATTGAAGGGCGTAATCCGGCGTATTCGGTTAAGTGTCGCATTGGTGTGGCGATGATTGACGATGCCGAACGTAGAGGATTATTGGGGCCTGGGAAAGAAATTATTGAAGCTACCAGCGGCAATACGGGAATTGCGCTGGCTTTCGTGGCAGCCGCGCGAGGAATTCCGTTGACTTTGACGATGCCGGAAACGATGAGCGTGGAACGGCGTAAGTTGTTGGTTGCATTGGGCGCCAAGCTGGAATTAACCGAAGGCGTGCGCGGTATGAATGGAGCTTTGGCGAAGGCGGAAGAAATTGTTGCTTCTGATCCGGGGCGCTATGTTTTGCTGCAACAGTTCAAGAACCCAGCTAACCCGGAAATTCATGAAAAAACTACCGGACCGGAAATATGGAACGATACGGATGGTACTGTTGATATTTTTGTAGCAGGCGTGGGTACAGGCGGCACGATTACTGGCGTTTCTCGCTATATCAAACAAACCAGGGGTAAAGCCATTACTTCGGTGGCGGTTGAGCCTACTGCGAGTCCAGTATTGTCACAAAAGTGTGCTGGAGTTTCATTGGCGCCCGGGCCACATAAAATTCAAGGTATTGGTGCCGGTTTTGTGCCTGATAATCTGGATCTTTCACTGGTGGATGAAATCGAGCAAGTTACCAATGAAGAGGCGATACTATTTGCACGGCGCTTAGCGCGCGAGGAGGGTATTTTAGCTGGTATTTCCTGCGGCGCGGCTGTGGCGGCGGCAGTACGTCATGCTAAGCTTCCGCAGAATGCGGGGAAAACTATTGTAGTGATATTGCCTGATTCTGCTGAGCGTTACTTAAGCAGTATATTGTTCGAAGGTATGTTTAATGAACAAGGTTTGACAGCATAGTGAATACTACTAAGAGAACGCGCGATCTTTTATTGCGCAGCACACATCTGGATATAGATAGTATCGTTGCTGAATTGTGTGCATTACGCATGGCCTCATTAGAGAGCCGTAACCGGCATGATCGCCCGCCTAGGTTGCCGTCGCGTAGGATTCTGGCCAGTGTTGCGGAGGGTTTGAGTGCGGCTATGTTTCCTAATCGATTAGGTTCATCTGAATTGGCTGATGAAGGCATCGATCATTATGTCGGACATACGCTGAATATGACATTGCGTGAGTTGATGGTGCAAATTCAGCATGAGTTGCACTATAACTCTGGTTTGGAAGTTCTTGGCGATGAAGATCGTGCGCAATCGGTAGCAATTACGCAGGCATTTGCAAAATATTTGCCGAAAGTCCGGTGTTTGCTGGAAACGGATATTAAGGCAGCGTATGAGGGCGATCCGGCGGCACGGAATGTGGACGAGGTATTGGTTTGTTATCCGGGTATTATGGCGATTACGCATTACCGGCTAGCGCATGTTTTGCACGGATTAGGGGTGCCTCTGATTGCGCGTATGATTTCTGAGATTGCGCATTCTGTGACCGGTATAGAAATTCATCCAGGCGCGCAGATCGGTGGCAGTTTCTTTATCGATCATGGTACCGGTGTGGTGATTGGAGAAACTGCAATCATTGGACAGAATGTACGCTTATACCAGGCGGTTACGCTGGGCGCCAAACGTTTCCCGGTGGACGAGAATGGTACGCTGGTGAAAGGTAATTTGCGTCATCCCATTGTGGAAGATGACGTGGTGATCTATGCTGGGGCAACGATTCTGGGGCGCATTACCATAGGACGAGGATCGACGATCGGCGGTAATGTATGGCTGACGCGAAGCGTGCCGCCAGGCAGTAATATTTCTCAGGCACAGATGCGTCAAGAGGTGTTTGAGGGTGGTGCCGGGATTTGATCAATTGTTGACACCTTTAGGGATCACATGACTGCTGATAAAGTAATTCTCACGCTGGACGATGCCAAGAAAATAGCGATAGGTGCAGAATTGGAAGCGATACGGAATGAATGGCCAGTTGTCATTGCTATTGTCGATGATGGTGGTCATTTGCTTTATTTGCAACGTTTGGATCATGTGCAGTATGGCAGTATCGATGTGGCGATTGAAAAAGCGCGTGCTGCAATTGCCTTTCGCCGTCCGACCAAGATATGGGAAGAAAATATTTCGGAGGGGCAATTGCGTTACCTGAATTTGCCCGGCACCTTGCCGATTGAAGGCGGACTGCCGATTGTTGTTAATGATCAATTTGTCGGTGCAATCGGAGTCAGTGGCGTGAGATCTTTCCAGGATGCACGGATAGCTCAGGCTGGAATTGATGCGCTGTTGTCTTGATTTTCATGCGGAGAATTAGCAAAAGATCTCACGTGTGTTGATGTGAATATGAATTTGCATTACTTTTTCAGAGAAGAAATGGGCAGTTTGTAACAATCTTTAACTATGACTATGCTTATCTTCGTCTACCTGGATCAAGTAGATGAGGGTGATGACAGTAATCATCACTAAACGAAATGCAGCTTGCTGACCATTGGCGACTTCTGATTGCCACATTAAAAACCACTCCCCACCAATGGCCATAAATCCGGTGAACCACAGTAAGAAACCGAGAGTGAGGCCAAGTATTGCCAAGCTTTTTGCTTGATTGAAAGATGATGGATTTCTGATGTTCTGGCATAAGCGCAAGCCACCCAGCCAACATAGTCCAGCAATCAGAATTTCAGTAACAATGATCAGGCCATACGCCGCATGATGTAGAGAAGGAGATTCGATGGCCCGCCAGCGACCCTGATTATCAGGAAAAGTCGTATCCATCAACAGAACATGTGCAGTGATGGAGAAATTTGAGTTGTAATCGGTGAGGTTATTGAATGCTACCAGCGATGTGTACAGCGCAAAAGCCAATACCATCACAGTTTTTGACAATCTTGCGTACATGATAATACGTTTATGCTGGGATATTTGTTAACCTCGGCCAGCGCTATTCAAACAACGATAGGCCAGCCGGGATAGGATGCAACAAATTAGGAGGCTTGCTGAATGCCGGCTAATAACCATGTCGCATCTGGGTCCTTGAGGTCTTTCTGTACATGCCAGATTTCATCAAATGCTTCCGGTTCGCCATCAGGTAAGTCTTTCAGTTGACCGGTAAAGCGGACGCTTGCGATGGCCATGTCATCAGTTGTTTCAACTTCTAACAAATTGGCATCTATGAACATGACCTCCGTTCTTTGTTGCGCGTCGCCCCGTTCATTGACCTGTGCGCTAATTTCCGCCAGCATCTCAGGCGTTGTGTAGTCACGAATTTCATTGATATCACCATGGTCGTGAGCGGCCTGTAAGCGCATAAACGAAGCTTTTGCATTGCGTAAAAAGGGCTCCACTTTAAAATCTGCGGGAATATTAGGCTGCCGATAAGCTGCTTGACTGCCCGCAGTTGTGGTTCCGGCAGGGGGCGTGAACGCCGGGGTATTGAAGTTGTCGCGTGTATTGGTATTCATGCCCGAGTATTGCATGGAAGGCGATTGTTCAGTCTTGGGTTTGCGCAGCATACGAATGATGAAAAACACAGCGCCTACGAGTAATAGGATGGTTACGATATCCATCATGTTGATGTTCTCAAACGCGCCTCCCATAAAGAGTGCAGCCAATAAACCACCGGCGGCCAAGCCGGCTAGTGCGCCACCCCACTTACTGCCACCCGCAGCGGCTGCAGGTGCTGCGGCAGGCGCTTGTTGAGGAGTGGGTGCGGCTTGTTGCTGATTAACGGATTGACGTTGTTTGCCGAAACTTTTGCCACCGCCCATGCGTTTTGCTTCCGCATCAAAAGCAAGTAAGCCAAAGCTGAAGATAGCTAAAGTTAGAAAGGTAAGTGTTCGCTTCATAATAATCTTCCAACTGTATTGTAAAGCGTTGAGTATAGCATCGGGTTTGTGTTGCCAGCTACATTGAATTTTTAGCTGAGTAAATTCTGCGTACGGTCTTTTTGTTGCAAAAAACACAGAATCTGATTTTCTAGCGTAATAATATTAGGCGAGGAATTGCCTCACTATCAATCCATACAATCGCATTCTGATTAAATTGCTGTCCGATTGAACGGGCGGTATTGAGATCCAGCCCAGGGACAAAAAAGCTTTTCTCAGGCGGCCATTTGCCAGATGGATCTACATTCAGGCTTTCAATCATCGCGTAAGCATGGTGATTCAAATAATTCCTGAGTAATTCGTGTGCAATTAAGTTTGTTTCATTGCTTACGAGTCGGCTACATGGGTTATATGCGCTGATTATGGCAGCGAAGGATTGTTTAAGTGTTTCAAGAAGTTTGGTGAGTGGTTTTGAATGCTGGCCGATACGTAGGACAATTGCATCTGAACTAGTCCCAATCTGATAGTGCGTATTATGGTAGCTGGCGGTAAGGCTTTTAGCCACCAATGATCGGATCAAAGTCGTTGGTTTCAATAGCAGCGTGCATAACGCTGCATGAATCTGCGAGTTTGTTAGTGATCACCGTGATCTTGATCGTGACTATGGCCATGATTATGGCCGTGATCTTGCGCAGCTTTCATGAGATCTTGATGTTGTTCAGGTGTCATGTGACCTAACTTTAGAACAAAGGCCACCATTCCCCAAATAGCCTGATCATCATGGCTTAAGCCCCACGCTGGCATGGCGGTCATTTTTAATCCGTTCTTTATTACCCAAAAATGTGATCTGGCGAGCTCCAATTGTTTGACTGGATCGTTGATAGGTTCGCGTTGATGGAATATGGGTGGCTGAGGATACAAACCGATTGAGAGCTCTGTCGGCTTGATACCGGGTGCCAAGTGGCAATCTATGCACATGGCGCCATAGTCTACGGCGCCTTGAGCAAGTAGTTCTGTATCTTCCAGTGAAGGTACTGTCAAGTTTTTGGCGCGTGCCTCAATGGAACTTTCGCGCACCCATTCGATGATCTTCTCAGTGATGCCCCAGTGTTTTTCTGTGGCAGCTATATTGTAAGCGCCTGATCCAATAGCAATAATGGTTAGTATGAGTGATGCCAATAAAAGACTAAGAATTATTTTCATTTTATGACCTTATAAAAATATCCTGTGCTTAGTTTCAACGTACAACAATCCCTTTCTCATAGTACTTTTAATTTTAGTAGGAATCAATTTGCATTGCGTGAATTTGTAGTTATAGGTGTTGCAGAATTTTCTATGCCATCACTCGTGTTGTTTTTCAGTGTAGCTTTAATGCTTGCATGATTTAGATGCGGTGCAAACATTTCGATAAAATCGAAAATATAGCCGCGCAAATAACTATGGCGACTTATGCCGATACGCGTTGTGCTGGATTCAAATAGGTGGCTGGCATCAATAGACCTTAGGTTCTTGTCACGCTTGGCGTCAAAAGCCATATTAGCTAGTATGCCAACGCCCAATCCCAATTCCACGTAAGTTTTGATTACGTCTGAGTCGATTGCTGTCAATACTACGTTAGGCTCCAGTCCATGGTTTGCAAAAGCCTGGTTAATTTTTGAGCGCCCAGTGAAAGCGAAGTCATAAGTAATAATGGGATATTGATTGATTGCTTCCAACGTAAGTTTTTTTGTTTTCAAGAGTGGATGCTTGGGTAGTACAATGACACATCGATTCCATTCATAGCATGGCAGCATGACGAGTTCATGGAATTGTTCAATGGCTTCTGTAGCGATTGCGACATCCGCTTCGCCGGAAGTTACTAAAGCTGAGATCTGCATCGGACTACCTTGACGCAGGATAAGTTTAACTTTTGGATAGCGCGCGGTAAAACGCTTGATTACAATCGGTAGCGCGTAGCGAGCCTGAGTATGAGTAGTTGCGATAGTGAGAGTGCCGCTTGCTTCATTGGTAAATTCCTGCGCAATTTTTTTCAGATTGTCAGCGTCGCGTAGCATTCGAGTGGCAGTTTGAATTATCAATTGGCCGGGAGGGGTGATTTTTACAATGCGCTTGCCATTGCGCAAAAAAATATCGACTCCGAGTTCGTGTTCGAGCATCTGGATTTGTTTGCTGATGGCTGGTTGGGAGGTGTGCAGATTTTTGGCCGCTTTGGACAAATTCATATCCTGGCGAGCGGTTTCACATAAATAGCGAAGTTGTTGAAGTTTCATGGACCCGCCTAGTAATAATAAATGGTTATATACATCTAATATAATATTATTTTGATTTGTAAAAATGTATTGTTATCATAATAAACGACTAGAAAAGGAAATTGGAAGGCAGTTACTAAATCTATTTTGTCAGGTTCTCTGATCAACTCTGCTCACACTGCTTAATCAGTTGCTGTTAACACGCGAAAAGCGATTATCGTTAGTTTTTGGTAGAATAACGAATTTGCTATTCTGTGTGTTGGTTGTGCGTATATCAACGACGCCGGAATGCTGAAAGATCACTGATCGATACGGTCAGGCTTGAAAAAATCAAACAGGTGGTGAGTTGCTTATTTGTGAGCAGATTTTGGCAATTTTCCATTAATGAAACAAGGATTGATTGATGAGTACGAATGTAGAGAATAAACCTAAACAAGTGAGCTGGTTTAATGGTTGTGGCGGGCGGATTGGTATAGTAGTGGGTGAAAGCGGTGAGCATGCTTATATTGGCGTGGCGTTGAAGCATGATGAAGACGATGATGTGGACCATATTATGAAGTATGGTGCCAAATTTCCATTGGATGCGGCATTGTTGCTGCCAGTATCTAAGCATTATTCCCAAGAATCCTAAAGGCCTTTTGGGTATCTTCGAACAAATAAGCGAGGAAATTAAATATGTATCGCTATGATGAATATGATCAACAAATAGTGGATGAACGTGTCAAGCAGTACCGTGACCAGGTGCGTCGGCGCCTATCAGGGGAATTGACCGAGGAGGAGTTTCTCCCTTTGCGGCTGCAAAACGGACTATACATGCAAATCCATGCCTACATGCTGCGGATTGCAGTGCCGTATGGCCTGATATCTTCTAAGCAAATGCGCATGTTTGCTCATATTGCGCGTAAATATGACCGTGGCTATGGTCATTTCACAACACGTCAAAATATTCAGTTTAACTGGCTTAAATTGGAAGATACACCGGATATTCTGGCAGATTTGGCATCTGTGGAAATGCACGCCATTCAAACCTCTGGGAATTGTGTGCGCAATATTACGTCGGATGAGTTTGCTGGCGTGGCGCAGGATGAGGTGGTTGACCCGCGTCCGTATGCAGAGATTTTGCGTCAATGGAGCACTTTTCATCCGGAATTCGCGTATCTGCCACGAAAATTTAAGATCGCCATCAGCGGTGGAAAAGAGGATCGTGCTGCTATTTATGCGCATGACATTGGACTGGCGGTGACAAAGAATACACAAGGAGAAGTCGGCTTCCGTGTATTGGTGGGCGGTGGATTGGGGCGAACACCGATCATTGGTAGTGAAATTTGTGAGTTTGTACCATGGCAGCACATTCTGACCTATGTCGAATCTATTTTGCGCGTGTATAACCAATATGGTCGCCGCGATAACAAATATAAAGCACGCATCAAGATACTGGTGAAAGCGCTTGGAGTTGATGAATTCAGGCGTAAGGTGGAGGCCGATTGGGCTGACCTCAAGGATGGTCATGGCACACTTACCTCTGATGAAGTCAATCGTGTCACCTCTTTCTTTGTTGATCCATCTTATGAAACACTAACCGATCATGATCCAAGATTAAACGAATTCAAAGCGGACAGCCGTTCATTCTCGAATTGGTTATCGTGCAACGTTAAACCTCATCGCATTCCCGGCTACGCGATCGTTGTTTTGTCGTTGAAGAAACCTGGTGAGGCTCCTGGCGATGCTACGGCTGAGCAAATGGAAGCGGTTGCAGATTTAGCGGATCGGTATAGCTTTGGTGAGTTACGCATTACGCACAAGCAAAATCTGGTATTGGCGGATGTCAGGCAGAAAGATTTGGTCCGCTTATGGCAAGAATCAACCGAGCATGAATTAACCACACCCAATATTGGCATGTTGACCGATATTATTAGTTGTCCCGGCGCGGAATTTTGCACGCTTGCCAATGCTCGTTCGATACCGTTGGCGAAGGTAATTTCCGAATGCTTTGAAGATCTGGACTATCAACATGATATTGGTGAGGTTACGTTGAATATTTCGGGGTGTGTGAATGCTTGCGGGCAGCATCATATTGGCAATATTGGTATCACGGGTGTGGAAAAGAAAGATCACGATGAGTGGTATCAAGTTTCGATCGGTGGTGCGGAAGGCAATGACAGTTCGATTAGCAAAATTATTGGCCCGTCATTTACTTTTAATCAGGTACCGGAAGTTATCCAACGTTTGATTCATGTATATTTGCGCGAACGCACAGAAACTGAGTGCTTCATCGATACGGTGCGCCGTATTGGCCATGCGCCGTTTAAAGAGCATGTATACGCTACTGACTTTGTAGCGCAGGAAGAGAAAGTTGCTGACAAGCATAGCGTAGAGTCTGCGCAGTACGAGATTCCCTTTTATTCACCAAGGTTTTAATTGAGATGATCATAAAAAATAAAACTATCGTTGCGGACGATTGGACGGTCTTACGGTTAAAGGAACAAGATACTGCTGAGAGCGCGATAGTTGCGTCAGGGAAAGTCATTGTTCCGTTAAAAGTATGGCAAGCTCAGCGCGAAACGTTACAACAGCGCAAAGACATCGGTGTTTGGCTGGCTAGTGATGAATGCCCGGAAGATTTGAAGGGTGATATACACAAGTTTTCTGTGGTTGCAGTTGATTTTCCGAAATTCTCGGATGGCCGGGGGTATTCCATTGCTTATAATCTGCGCGCACGGCTCGGTTATAAGGGAGAATTGCGGGCGATCGGTGATGTGCTGCGCGATCAATTGTTTTACATGCAGCGTGTCGGTTTTGATGCTTTTGCGCCGCGTCCAGACCGAAAAATAGAAGATGCAATAAAGGGGCTCAGCGATTTCTCTGAGGTTTATCAGACTTCTTTTGATCCAGCCTTACCATTATTCCGGCGCACGCAACGCAAAGGGAATTCGACTGCAGGCACCGTTCAATGAGTAACTTGCAACATAGAGTTGATCAGGCTGTTGCGGTTTTGACTGAAACCGTGCGTGATTATGCGCCGGTAGCGTTTGCTAATAGCCTGGGTGCTGAAGATATGGTACTTACAGACATTATCGACCGGCACCACATCGGGATCGAAATGTTTAGTCTGGATACTGGGCGTTTGCCGCAGGAAACTTATGATTTGATGCAAACTGTGCAAGAGCGCTACAAAACTAAATTGCGTATTTATTTTCCTAATGTGAAGCAGATTGAAGCATACGTTGCGGAGCATGGTGTCAATGGTTTTTATCAAAGCGTTGATTTACGTAAAAATTGCTGCTACATCCGTAAAGTGGAACCATTGCGTCGTGCCTTGCAGGGCAAACGAGCATGGGTCACCGGAATTAGGCGTGAGCAGGCATCAACTCGTGCAAACCTGGAAGTGTCCACTTACGATATGGACAATCGCATGCAAAAGGTTAATCCATTGTTGGAATGGACTAATGCGGAAGTTTGGGACTATCTTAAACACTGTGAAGTGCCTTATAACAAGCTGCATGACAAATTTTATCCCAGTATCGGCTGCGCTCCCTGTACGCGCGCTATTACACCGGGAGAAGATATACGCTCCGGGCGCTGGTGGTGGGAAACTCCGGAAACCAAGGAATGCGGATTGCATGCCGACAAGGTAATCCAATCAAAATAACTGCGATTATTAGTAATGCCCTATCTATTTTCGTCAGAGCAATCTATCTAGGATTTGCACAAATTTTTATTTGTTGAGAAAAAGCGCATGAGTCATCACGCCTATCTGGCTAATATTGAGGGGATTCCATACCTAGTCGTGGCGATTACAAGATAGATTTGGTAGATTTTCTCTATTCCTGTCTGCGCATATAAAACACATTATGTTGTTGATGCAATGGGAGCTGTTAGGAAAATAATAAATCAAGTCAATGCGATATGAATATAATCAATCATTCCGGTCTGAAACTAAATGGATGCATTATTCTGGTGGTAGAGGATAATGAATTGAATCAACAAGTGGCCCAAGGGCTACTCGAATATAATGGAGCTGTTGTGTCTATTGCAGGTAACGGACAAGAAGCGCTGGATAAGTTGAGTAAGGAAAATTTTGATTGTGTATTGATGGATATTCAGATGCCTGTTATGGATGGTTTAGAGGCTACTAAGATGATTCGGGCTAATCCGCAGTGGTTCAATATGCCGATTATCGCGGTAACGGCCCATGCAGATCAGCATTATAAGGATTCATGTCGGAGCGTTGGTATGAATGACTTCTTAATCAAGCCAATTGATCCAGAACAGCTAGTCAGAATCATATTAAAGTGGCTGCTACCAGAATGAGCGGTTGTGGAAATTCAAAGTTTTGAATTTAGGCGGACAATATTACTGCAAATCATGATGGCTTATTTTCCCATTGTAATAAAATAATTAATAAATATCTGGAATTATGACAAAAATGGATGCAACGTTTCACACTCGACAGGAAACAATGGCTACTTTATCAAATTTTAACTTTGACTTCACAATCGCTGATCTTTATCGTCGCGATGGTTTAGTTAGATTGGATGAGGTATTTCTGGGCTTTCTTCGCACCGGTGATGAGGCGTTATATAAAAAACTGGAGCATGCGCGTGCGCATCCTGATGATTTGTTACCCAAAGACGAATCTGCATTGTTAATTGAGATTGCGCCTTGGTTGGAAGACTTTGTTGCTCGGTTGTTTAATATTGAGAATGAAGTGCAACAATTGGCGGCACAACATCATGAACTAGCTCCACTGTATTTTTGCAAGCGGCAATTTGTACAACGCCGAGCCAAGGGGAAAGTGAGTGATGGAGAATTGGCTGGCATTGATGGATTGACTCTTGAAAAGGAACTTGCTGCAGAATTTGGTGAAGCTTTCTCTGAATTAGTTTTTGCTACTAAAGTAACGCAGTGGATGGATGCGGAGGCGGATAATGAATCCCAGTTGAACAAAGCGCTTCACTATGCTGCTTGGGCACTACGAACACCGGCTGGGCAGCAACGTACGCGGCAAGGTATTTTATTTAAGTCACCTGCCAAATTGGATTTTCAGCATCTGTTGTCGCTGGAAACGGATGAGTCGGCAGGGTATCCGGTGCATCGGCTTGGTCATGTGCGTGAACGCAATGGTTTTGCGTTGACCGATAATGGAACAGATCTGATGGGAGCGCTTGATGAAGCTAATTACTGCATCTGGTGTCATGAGCAAGGTAAGGATTCATGCTCTAAGGGTTTGATACAGAAATCTAAATCACCGGATGAGCCTCTTGCTTTCAAACGCAGCGAGTTGGGCGCGCTGCTCGCGGGTTGTCCGCTGGAAGAGCGCATTTCCGAATTTCATAAACTCAAAACACAAGGCGTCGCAATAGGCAGTCTGGCCATGATCGCGCTGGATAATCCGATGTGTGCCGGAACTGGTCATCGAATTTGTAATGATTGCATGAAATCATGTATTTACCAGAAACAAGAGCCGGTTGATATCCCTCAGGCTGAGACACGAACGCTGAAAGACGTGCTGGCATTGCCATGGGGATTTGAAATTTATAGTTTACTGACACGTTGGAATCCTTTGAACTTACATAGACCGGTGCCGAAGTCGCCATCCGGCCGCAAGGTGCTGGTGGTCGGCATGGGGCCGGCCGGATATACGCTGGCGCATCATTTAATGAATGAAGGCCACACGGTGGTGGGCATCGACGGGCTTAAGATTGAATTTTTGCCGGAAGAGATCTCAGGGGTGAATTTACAGGGTGAACGGGTGCCATTTCAGGCGATCCGGCTGGCTAGTACGCTAGAAGAAAACTTGGAGCAGCGTATGCCGGGTGGTTTTGGTGGAGTGGCAGAATATGGAATTACTGTGCGTTGGAATAAAAACTTTCTCAAATTGATTCGGTTGTTGCTGGAGCGCAGAGAAGAATTTGCATTGTTTGGAGGTGTGCGCTTTGGCGGCACGTTGACTGCCGATGATGCATTTGCTATGGGGTTTGACCATATTGCTCTAGCTGCAGGGGCTGGACGACCTACTGTGCTGGATATGCCGAACGGGTTAGCGCGTGGGGTGCGTGCCGCATCGGATTTCTTGATGGGTTTGCAACTTACGGGTGCTGCGCAGAGCGATTCGATTGCGAATATGCAATTACGTTTGCCTGTGGTGGTTATTGGTGGTGGGTTGACGGCCATTGATACAGCAACTGAGGCGCTGGCATATTATCCAGTTCAGGTGGAAAAATTTCTGCAGCGCTATGAAATAATGGCAGTAGTGCAAGGTGAAGCTGCGATTCGTGAAGCGTGGGACGATGAGGAGAAAGAAATTGCTGACGAGCTTCTTAATCATGCACGAGCCATTCGGGCAGAACGTCGGGATGCAGAAAAGGAAGGGCGTGCACCGCGTATCATCAATCTGCTGCAAGCTTGGGGCGGCGCGACAATAGCTTATCGGAAGCGCTTGATTGATAGTCCTTCTTATACGTTGAATCATGAAGAAGTGGAAAAGGCGCTGGAAGAAGGCATCTGGTTTGCTGAGGGAATGACGCCAGAGCGCGTTAATGTAGATCAATGGGGACACACGCAATCGGTGCAATTTGGGGTGCAGAAACGAGATGAAACCGGACAATGGCAAAATGCGGGCAATGTAGAGTTGTCAGCACGTGCATTGTTGGTTGCTGCTGGTACTCAACCTAATACAGTGCTGGCACGGGAAGATGAAAAACTATTCAAACTCAACGGCCGTTATTTTGCTGCTTGCGATGAGGAAGGGAATCCAGTGCAACCCGCCCATGGTAATCCCAAACCAGAAATACCGATGGTGTTGCTCAGTCGTTATCGGGATGGTCAAGATGGCCGCTTTATCAGTTTTTTTGGTGATTTGCATCCATCCTATTCTGGGAATGTAGTGAAGGCGATGTCGAGTGCCAAACAAGGCTATCCCGTGGTGCATCGGGTATTGGGGCGTGTTAAGCCAAAGTTGAATCAGTCGACACAGCAGTTCTTTGCAGGCTTAAACAATCAGCTGCGTCCAACGGTTTATAAAGTAGAGAGGCTTGCTCCCAATATAATCGAAGTGGTTGTGCATGCTCCAATGGCAGCAGAGCATTTTCAGCCGGGTCAATTTTATCGCTTTCAGAATTATGCAACACTAGCAACAATTGCCGGAGATACTAGGCTGGCGATGGAGGGTTTAGCGTTGACTGGCGCATCGGTGGATATCGAGCGCGGATTGGTTTCACTCGTTGTTTTGGAAATGGGCGGATCTTCTAATTTGTGTGCGATGCTGAAACCGGGTGAGCCGGTTGTGCTGATGGGGCCTACCGGAACACCAACAGAAATCCCTGGGGATAAGACTGTGGTGTTAGTGGGTGGTGGTTTAGGTAATGCGGTGTTGTTTTCTATTGGGGCAGCCGCGCGTGCGGCCGGATCGAGGGTGTTATATTTTGCTGGTTATAAGAAATTGGTCGATCGATATAAAGTGGCTGAGATCGAGGCTGCAGCAGACATTGTCGTATGGTGCTGCGATGAGTCGCCAGGTTTTACAGCTACGCGTCCTCAGGATAAAAGCTATGTAGGAAATATCGTGCAAGCAATGGTGGCTTATGCCAGTGGTGAATTAGGTGTGCAACCGGTGGCGCTGACTGAAGCCGATCATATTATTGCAATTGGTTCGGATCGCATGATGGCTGCTGTTGGACTAGCTCGTCATAACCAGTTGAAGCCTTACTTGAAGGCAGATCATTTTGCAATTGGTTCGATTAACTCGCCTATGCAGTGCATGATGAAGGAGATTTGCGCACAATGTCTACAGCCGCATCAGGATCCGGAAACAGGAAAAATTACGTATGTGTTTTCTTGTTTCAACCAAGATCAGCCCTTGGATCAAGTGGATTTCTCAGGATTGAATACACGTCTGCGCCAAAATACTGTGCAGGAAAAACTAACAAATCGATGGGTTGACCGTTGTTTAAAAAACGGGGTCTGAGCTGTAGTGATTAATGAAGCAGAAGAAGGATCGTTACCGGATGCGTCATTGCCGGTTGATATCGCAAAAATGCGTCTGATGTTTCATGACAATTCTGTGCTAGTACGAAAGTTTTGTCTTAAATTTATTGA
This sequence comes from uncultured Nitrosomonas sp., assembly GCF_902826915.1. Lineage (GTDB taxonomy): Bacteria > Pseudomonadota > Gammaproteobacteria > Burkholderiales > Nitrosomonadaceae > Nitrosomonas. The sequence goes on along the minus strand of NZ_CADEGP010000002.1, from coordinate 30,588 downwards.
GGTTGCCAATGACACGCTTTCGGAAATGGAAGTGGCGCAGACTGAAAAGGATCTGTCAGCGTTGGGTTGTTTAGGTCATAAATTAAAATCTTCAGCAAGAACAATCGGCGCCTTAAGTTTCGCTGATTTATGCGAGGCGCTTGAGGAAGCGAGCGCCAATAATAATTGGTCCGATGCGGAAGCATTGCTGGCAAAGATTCCACTTTTGTTGAAGCAGATTACACAACAACTTGAGCATGAATTTGGTGAGTTGAGCGAATAAGGCGCTAGGCGGAACCTGGTCATTTTACTTCGACGATTCAAATTTTTTATCGAGAGCTTGATAAGAAGCATAGTGATTGGATATTCATCCATGCATCTTGATCCTTTTATTGGGTGTGAGCTTAATCACTGCAAGAAATTGTCTGTATAACCTAAGATCACGCCATATCAAGTTTTTCCTGATCCATTTAATGCATTACGCGCAAATTGATTTATAATCCACTACTCATTAAAAATTTAAACTCAATATTGGTTTTATCTGCAAACAGATAGGTAAGAAAAGGGAGATTATCAATGCATATAGGCATACCAGCAGAGATTCGCGGTGGAGAAACGCGTGTGGCAGCCACACCGGAGACCGTGAAAAAATATACTGCTAAGGGTGTTCATAAGGTTTCAGTCCAGCTAGGTGCCGGTGCTGGTGCCAGTATTCCAGACTCAGCCTATCAAGAGGCGGGCGCAACGATAGTGACTGATGTGGCTGAATTGTATGCGCAATCGCAAATTGTACTCAAAGTGCGTGGCCCAGAGTCCAGTGAATTAGCGATGATGCGAAAGGATGCGGTATTGCTAGGGTTGTTGTCGCCGCATCAAAAGGATGGTGTGGATGCACTAGTACAACATGGATTGACTGCATTTGCGATGGAGAAATTGCCGCGGATTTCTCGTGCGCAAAATATGGATGTTTTGTCGTCACAGGCAAACATTGCGGGCTACAAAGCAGTGATTGTGGCGGCAAATATCTATCAAAAATTCTTTCCTATGCTGATGACGGCAGCTGGTACTGTGAAAGCGGCACGAGTTCTAGTCCTGGGTGCAGGTGTTGCTGGATTGCAGGCCATTGCAACCGCCAAGAGATTGGGCGCAGTGGTTGAAGCTTTCGATGTGCGACCGGCAGTTAAGGAACAGGTAGAGAGTCTGGGTGCCAAGTTTGTGGAAGTGCCACTCAGTGATGAAGAAAAAGCCGAAGCTGAAACAGCGGGCGGGTATGCGGCGGAAATGTCGGATGATTATAAGCGGCGGCAAGGCGACTTGGTCCATGAGCGTGCGGTTTTGGCAGATATTATTATTACAACCGCGTTAATTCCGGGTCGCCCAGCGCCCGTTTTGGTCAAAGAGGAAACCGTGCAGGCGATGAAGCCAGGTTCTGTTATTGTCGACATGGCAGTTGAAGCAGGTGGTAATTGCCCATTATCCGAATTAAATAAGAATGTGTTTAAACATGGTGTGTATCTGATTGGGATTGCGAATCTTCCTGGTTTGGTGGCAGCCGATGCTAGTGCATTATATGCACGAAATCTGATGAATTTTCTTAACTTGATGCTTGATCAGGAGAATGATGCATTGAAAATAGACCGCTCAGATGAAATTATTGCGGGAACATTATTATGTGCAGGTGGGGAAGTCATCGGAAAGTCATAATCTCAACGATAACTAAGAAAGACGCTTTATCAGTTGCTGCATAGAGAAAGTACAGTTAACGAATTTTAAAGGAGTAAATATGATTGGTGAAATTGATCCGGTTATTATCAATCTAACGGTTTTTGTGCTGGCAGTTTTTGTTGGCTATCATGTTGTGTGGAATGTTACACCGGCTTTGCATACCCCTCTGATGTCAGTGACTAACGCTATTTCCGGTATTATTCTTGTTGGCGCAATGTTGGCTGCGGGGCCAACGGAGACCGACTGGGGCGTTTGGTTAGGTGCTGCTGCAGTTACGCTGGCAGCAATCAATGTTTTTGGTGGGTTTCTGGTGAGTCAACGGATGCTAGAAATGTTCAAGAGAAAAGATAAAAAAGGAAACGCGTAAATGTCAGCCAATATGGTAGCACTTGCATATTTAGTTGCTTCAGTATTTTTTATACTTGCACTAAAAGGCCTAAGCTCGCCTGAATCAGCACGTCGTGGAAATTTGTTCGGTATGGTGGGCATGGCGATTGCGGTTGCCACAACTTTGACACTTACGCAGAACTGGCTTTTGATTTTGGGATGTATTGCGGTGGGAGGTACTATCGGTGCGATTGTGGCACAACGTGTGCAGATGACTGCAATGCCCGAATTGGTTGCCTTTATGCACTCACTGGTTGGTCTGGCGGCAGTATTTATTGCAATTGCAGCGATCAATAATCCAGTTTCTTTCGGGTTGCCTGCGATTTTGCCGGCAGGTAGTAAGCTGGAATTGTTCTTGGGTACTTTTATCGGCGCAATGACTTGGTCGGGTTCAGTTATTGCTTTTCTGAAGTTGTCTGGCCGCATGAGCGGTACACCTATTGTTTTCAGTGGCCAGCATATGCTTAATTTATTGCTGGCAATTGCCATGGTTGGATTTGGTTTGTGGTTCTTTTTTAGTGAGACGACGAACTGGACCGCGTTTATTGCCATGACTACAATTGCCTTCGTATTAGGATTTCTGATCATTATTCCTATTGGTGGTGCTGATATGCCGGTCGTGATATCGATGCTTAACTCATATTCTGGTTGGGCTGCAGCAGGCATTGGTTTTTCGTTAGGTAATCCGATGTTGATTATTGCCGGATCCTTGGTGGGTAGTTCAGGCGCTATTCTTTCTTACATCATGTGTAAAGCTATGAATCGGCCATTTTTATCTGTTATATTGGGCGGTTTTGGCAGCGATGGCGGAGCAATTGTAGCTACGGATGGCACCCAGAAGACTCATCGTAGCGGAAGTGCAGAAGATGCAGCTTTCTTGATGGGTAATGCAGATAGTGTGATCATCATCCCTGGATATGGCTTAGCAGTTGCAAGAGCGCAGCACGCAGTCAAGGAATTGGCTGAGGTATTGCATAAAAAGGGAGTTAATGTTCGCTTTGCTATTCATCCAGTAGCCGGACGTATGCCTGGACACATGAATGTATTATTGGCGGAAGCTGAAATTCCTTATGAGCAAGTCCAGGAAATGGAAGAAATCAATAGCGACTTTTCAAATACAGATGTTGTTTTGGTATTGGGTGCAAATGATGTAGTCAACCCGGCAGCAAACGTTCCAGGCAGCCCCATCTATGGTATGCCGATATTAGATGCGCATAAGGCGCGTACGGTTATGGTTGTAAAGCGTAGTATGGCGGTGGGTTATGCCGGTCTTGATAATGATCTGTTCTATATGGATAAGACTATGATGATATTCGGAGATGCTAAGAAAGTCGTTGAGCATATGGTCAAGGCATTGTGATATCCTGAAAGACATTGACTATTTCTGGAACTGGAGAGCAATTGCCTGAGCGGTTGCTCTAATATATTGAACGGCATTCATGATCTGGGACTAAGTTTCAAGATCATTAAAGGGATGAGGTTTCGCAATACCAAATCCTTGCGCATAATCGATGCCAATTTCTTGTAATTTCGCGATGATATCATCCGTTTCGACTAATTCAGCAATTGTTTTGACATTAGCATCTTGAGCGAGCTGATTGATAGCTATTATTTTGGTTAAATCTTCTTCGTCGCGAAGTATATTACAAACAATGCTGCCATCGATTTTCAGGTAGTCCACTTTTATTTTACTCTGTAGATTTAATGATTCAGAATTATCGCTAAAGCTACAGAGTGAAACCAGGCAACCTAATTCATGAATCCTTTGTGTGAAGATATGTGTGTCTGCCGTACTGTCTTCTGCATCTGAAACTTCAATTTCAAAACAAAGACTAGAGCCGGCGACTTTGGTCTTTTGCAACTGATCTTGAATAAAGCTAGGGAAGGCTACATCTTTTAAAGTATCTTTGGCTAAATTAAGGTGAAATACCGAATTGGTTTCTGGATGAACCGATAGCCACTGAACGATATGGTTGATGATCCATCGATCCAGCTTGGGCATCATTTGGAATTGATCGACTAGGGGTAAGAACGAACCTGGAGGCATTAAGCTATTTTCTTCTTCATGCATACGAATCAGAATTTCATAATGCGAGGAAGATGTATCAGCAGATTTGATAGGGATTATTTTCTGGCAATAGAGATTAAACTCTTCTCCGTCAATTGCTTGAGCAATGCGTGCAGCAGTAATTCCTGATTTAGATGTGGATGGTTGATTATTTTGTTGAAGCTTTATGTCGTTATTGGTTGATGCTTCAATAGATTTTTTTAACTCTGGCTTTGTTTTATTTCCATCTTTATTGTTTTTTGAGGGTATACGACTTTTTTCTTGTGCACGAGGGGTGTGCAGTGTATAGAAGCCAATAGTTTTTCCTTTATTATCAATATGAGGAAGATATTGCTCTGTGAAAATATAGGGAAAGCCTTTGATAGATTTAAGGATTCGTTCGTTATGTACGGTTTTTCCTGTTAATATTTTTTCAATATTATTCTGGATATCAGAAAAGAATTCTGCATTTGAGAATTCTTTTAGAGAATGCCCATCAATCTGATCCGGATTTAACCCAAACCATCGGCGGAAAATTCGATTATGGTACCGACAGCGGAGCTCAGTATTAAAATAAGCCAACATAACAGGGAAATTCTCATCGATAAATTGTGATTTTATCTTATTTTCTGACGATGTTTTTTCAGCCCAAAGCCGATGTTTAATCTCATTTCCGAGTCTTTCCTTAGTAACATTGAGTTGATTGCTGAGGCTTCTGGAATTTTTCTCGGCTTGCGCTAACTGAATAATTACTATTAGTATTGTAAAGAGTAAAGAAAACCATAATGCAGTTAGCCAATGGGGCGGGAGTTCATTGGTAATATATGCATCTGCTATGATGATAAGCAATAGAATCAATGAAATACAAATAGTCAAATAGGGCTTGACGTTATTTAATAATGAGTTCTTTGGCACGATAATTCCTTATTCTTGAGAGCTTAAATTAAGATGCGTTGTTGCTATTTATAGAGTATTTTTTAGTTGATTTTTCTACTATGAGTGAAGAGTGGTTTATTAAATAGCCAGAATTTCCATAGATCAGAGCGTGTTATTGCAAAATCATGTGAGGCGATTTCATTCGATGTTGTTATGGTGAGTTGTCTAACTTTTCCGTTTTTAATTGCTGTGTATAAGGGTAGAAACCAATTGTGTTCCATATTTCTGAGAGCTTCTCGCCATCCATAAGCATTCTTGTATTTTGCTGGATTACGTAGCGAGTCCAACACTACAAGATGATTTCCTGATATTTTAGTTTGGAGCCATTTGTTAACATCTGTAGGTGGATTTGAATAATTGATATTACTAGCAGCCAGTGCTAGTGATTGAGAAAAATCATTATTACTCCATGCATGTGTGTAAGGAGAATGTATTGATTGAATTATGTTTCCTCCTCCCCAAGGCCAAATGCTATTAATGATCAATTCGCCGCGAGATTCACGAGCTTGGTTAACCGGATGCTCATGCAGAAGCATTTGGACTTCATTAAAGATTTTATGCCAGATGCTGCTGTCTTTTCCTGTCGGCAAGAAATTATTAATGTTTTTGCATGTAACGTGGCTGAGTGTGTGTGTTTGCATTTCAGGTGCCTTGGGTATTCGAATGTACCAACGATGGGGATGAAAAGCTGAAAAAATAAAATCTTGGTTACCAAGATTATGATTCAAGTCTTGTATTAATTGCTCTGCTTCTTCTGGGGAGATTTCGAAAGATTGACTATCTGCTAGCATGATATGGTTTTGTTCAATGCGAAGATGAACAGGATCGGCTCGTATCCAGAAATCTTTACTTGTTTTTGCCAAAACGGGGGCATCAAGGTGTAACATCAATGGTGCAATAGGCCAATTCCCATGTTGTTGTTCCAAATTAAACTGTTTGCATAGCCAGATTTCCATTTCAAGGGATGAATTTGTCTTGGAGAAACCTTTAGATAGTAGTGTTTCTAAAGAATGCATTAATAAACCATCATAGATTTCTGGTTGCGAAGTGTCAGACCAAAATAGATTGGGAATTAGAAGGTTAATATTCATTGAGGGGAATGAAACACTCCAAAAAGGTTTTGTAAGGCAAGTGACCATATTGCTGCTGATACAAATGCGAGGTAATGCTGTATGCAGGGATAGGGTTACTTGCCATCATGGAAAGGTATTGTGTTTACACGTATAATGCATCGTATAGAAAGAACGAGTTTATTTTAGATTGGCAGAATTTTTCTTGCAAATTGCATTTTGAATATTTGGAGATGTCATGTATCAGCATATAAAGGTGCCTAGTAAGGGTGAGCGGATTAAGGTTAATGATGATTATTCATTAAAAGTGCCTGACAATCCAATAATTCCTTTTATTGAAGGTGATGGGATTGGTGTTGATATCACTCCAGTGATGCGTAGTGTTGTTGATTCAGCTGTTGAGAAAGCTTATGGTGATCAACGAAAAATTTCGTGGATGGAAATTTATGCGGGTGAGAAATCAACGCAGGTTTATGGATCAGATGTATGGTTACCAGAAGAGACATTGCAGGCTGCCAAAGAGTTTGTGGTTTCAATTAAAGGCCCGTTAACAACACCGGTTGGTGGTGGAATTCGTTCAATTAATGTTGCTTTACGGCAGCAACTAGATTTATATGTTTGTTTAAGGCCCGTACGCTATTTCAGTGGTGTTCCGAGTCCATTAAAGAACCCAGAAAAAACAGACATGATCATTTTTCGTGAGAATTCTGAGGATATCTATGCGGGTATAGAGTGGGAAGCAGAGTCAGAATCTGTAACAAAAGTAATTAATTTTTTGGTTAAAGATATGAGGGTGACGAATATACGTTTTCCTCGGTCTTCTGGTATCGGTATTAAACCGGTCTCAAAAGAGGGAACGGAGCGTTTTGTCCGTAGGGCAATTCAGTATGCAATTGATAATAAACGTGATTCTGTTTCTTTGGTGCATAAAGGTAATATTATGAAGTTTACTGAGGGTGCATTTAAAAAGTGGGGATATGCATTGGCAGCCAATGAATTCGGAGCAGAATTGTTGGACGGTGGGCCTTGGATGAAGTTGCCTTCGACACTGGGTGGAGTTGTTATCAAAGATGTAATTGCTGATGCTTTTCTTCAACAAATCTTGCTTCGTCCAGAAGAGTATGATGTTGTTGCAACTTTGAATTTAAATGGGGATTATATATCCGATGCTTTGGCTGCGCAGGTGGGTGGAATAGGGATAGCGCCTGGAGCCAATCTCAGCGATGTGGTGGCAGTTTTTGAAGCAACACATGGCACAGCACCAAAGTATGCTGGTAAAGATCAAGTAAACCCTGGTTCAATAATATTATCGGCAGAGATGATGCTGCGACATATTGGATGGGGTGAAGCAGCCGACAAAATTATTAAATCTATGGAAAAGACTATCCAGGACGGAATTGTTACTTATGATTTTGCCCGGCAAATGACTAATGCTAAGAAAGTCTCTTGCTCGGCTTTTGGTAATGCGATGATTGATTCCATGAGCTAATTACTCATGGATGCTATTTATCCGGTTATAAATAAGGAGTGAGTTCGAAAGTGAACCCCTTGCTGCGTGCAATACAACAAAGCAAAGGGGCTATTATATAAGAGTAAAAGAAAATTATTGTTATTGTTTGGCCAGTAGTTATGAAAGTTAAGTGGCCTGGATATTTGAGGCTTGTTTCCCCTTTGGTCCTTGAGTGACATCGAAGCTCACTTTTTGACCTTCCTTAAGGGTTTTAAAACCAGACATAGTGATTGCCGAGAAGTGTGCAAACAAATCCTCGCTACCGTCATCAGGAGTAATAAAACCAAAACCTTTAGAATCATTGAACCATTTTACTGTACCTGTTGCCATTTCTACTTCCTATATAAAAACTGGGCCGGAAACCCTGATACTATTTGAAATTTAAGATTACTTATGGATAAAATTGATCCGTAAGTAATCTTAAAGTCAAACGCCATTTGCTGTTTTACGCAAATCCTAGGTTAAAGTCAAGCGGTTGCACCATTTTTGTGGTTCAGGGAAAGGTAATTGTCTCAAGATACTTGAAATTTTTGTCGTAATCGTTAAATATGCCTCTAGTGTAGAGAAGTCTTTTGTACTATATTTTATGATTAGAAATTTATCAGTTTAGGAAATATTCATGACGGAGAGCAAGTCTGGAACCGTTAAGCTTTCACAAGAGAAGGTGAAGCACAAGCCACCTCCTTTTTATAAAATTTTACTATTAAATGATGACTTCACTCCAATGGAGTTTGTGGTTGAGGTACTAAAGTTGTTTTTCTCCATGAGCCAAGAACAGGCGACATTAATAATGTTAAAGGTGCATACAGAAGGAGTGGGCGTGTGTGGTATATATCCTGGCGATATTGCAAGTACTAAGGTCAAGCAAGTGGTTGAATTTAGCAGAAGAAATCAGCACCCTCTTAAGTGTGTAATGGAGAAAAACTGAAATGATTGCACCAGATTTAGAAGTTAGTTTGCATATGGCATTCGTAGAGTCGAGGCAGAAGCGCTATGAATTTATTACGGTAGAACATTTGTTGTTGGCAATGCTGGATAATGCAAGCGCAGCTGAAGTATTAAATGCCTGCTTGGTGGGTATAGAAGATTTGCGAGCAGTATTGTTGGATCATATAACACGTCATACTCCTGTGATTAAAGGTGATGAGGAAGTTGATACGCAGCCTACACTGGGTTTTCAGCGTGTTATTCAGCGTGCCATATTGCATGTTCAGTCATCTGGGAAAAAGGAGGTAACAGGTGCTAATGTATTGGTATCGATATTTGGAGAAAAAGATTCTCATGCGGTCTATTTCTTGCATCAAAGAGGAGTGACTCGTTTGGATGTGGTTAATTACATCTCACACAACATTAAGAAGATGTCGCATGAGAATGATGCTAAAACTGCAAGTGAAAGCGATGCTGAACATGAATCCAGCTCTGCTGGGCTACTTGAGAATTACACGGTAAATCTAAATCACTTGGCACTAATAAATAAAATTGATCCTTTGGTGGGGCGTGAAAAAGAAATCGAGCGCGTAATACAAATCTTATGTAGACGCCGTAAAAATAACCCACTGCTGGTTGGAGAGGCCGGTGTTGGGAAAACGGCGATTGCAGAAGGCCTAGCGAAGCGAATTGTTGAGGAAAATGTACCTGAGTTACTTTTGAAGCATCAGATTTATTCGCTCGATATGGGGGCTTTATTAGCGGGTACGAAATATCGGGGAGATTTTGAGCAACGTTTAAAAGCTTTACTAAGACAATTAACTGATGATCCCGCGGCTATTTTATTTATTGATGAAATTCATGTCCTTATTGGTGCTGGTGCTGCCTCTGGTGGAGTTATGGACGCTTCAAATTTACTGAAACCGGTTCTGAATACTGGACAGTTGCGATGTATTGGCGCGACAACTTTTAGTGAGTATCGTGGAATTTTTGAGAAAGACCATGCATTGTCACGACGTTTTCAGCAGATAGAAGTTAGCGAGCCAAGTGTGGATGAGACGGTGGCTATTTTACGAGGCTTAAAATCTCGTTATGAGCAACACCATAAGGTTAAGTATACTAGCAGCGCTCTAGTTTCAGCTGCAGAGTTATCAGAACGGTATATTAATGATAGGCATTTACCAGATAAAGCAATAGATGTGCTTGATGAAGCTGGCGCTGCACAGCGATTATTGCCGAAATCGAAGAAACGCAAGGTTATTGGTAAAGGAGAGATTGAGAGTGTTGTCGCAAGAATCGCAAGAATTCCATCTCAGAGCATTTCTACTAACGACCGTAGTAAATTAAAAACCTTGGGGCGTGATATGAAAGCGGTCGTTTTTGGTCAAGACAATGCGATTAATGCATTGACAGCAGCCATTAAAATGTCAAGAAGCGGATTGGGTAATCCAAGAAAACCGGTTGGTTCTTTTCTTTTCACGGGTCCGACAGGTGTTGGGAAAACTGAAGTGGCAAGGCAATTAGCATATGCTTTGGGCGTTCACTTGCATCGTTTTGATATGTCCGAATATATGGAACGTCACGCAGTATCACGGCTGATTGGTGCACCGCCTGGTTATGTAGGGTATGACCAGGGTGGATTGTTAACTGAGGCTGTGATCAAACACCCCTATTCGGTTTTATTATTGGACGAGATCGAGAAAGCACATTCAGATATTTTTAATATTCTTCTGCAAGTTATGGATTATGGTACATTAACTGACAATAATGGGCGTAAAGCGGATTTACGTAATGTCATTATTATAATGACTACAAATGCAGGTTCGGAAGCGCTTACGAAAACATCAATTGGCTTCACAAAATCAAATTCTGCTGGTGATGAATTAATTGATATCAAGAGATTATTTACTCCTGAATTTCGTAATAGACTGGATGCGGTTATTTCTTTTGCTTCATTAGATCAGGAAATTATTCAGCGGGTTTCTGATAAATTTTTGATTCAACTTGAGAATCAGTTGCAAGAGAAAAAAGTCGAAGCAGCATTTACCGAAAGATTGCGTAAATATCTTGCGCAGCATGGCTTTGATCCGCTAATGGGTGCGCGACCTATGGAGCGCTTGATCCAAGATACAGTTCGTAGTGCGCTTGCCGACGAATTATTATTCGGACGCTTAGTCAATGGTGGGAAAGTGACGATTGATATGGATAGTGATAGCAAAGTAGTATTGTTATTTGAAGAGGAAACTGCAGTTATTTGATTGGCAGATTGAATTTTCGATTTCATAATACAAGAAAAATATTTTCTGAGCTTAGTTTCCCGCTACTTGCAATGGGGGGCGTCATTGGCGAAATAAAATCTGGGCAGGGTCAACCTAGGTTATTTCTTACTTATATCCCTTCCATGTACGATCCGGTACAAGACGGGCAGCACCAACAATGTTAACGCAGTCGACGATAAAATTCCTCCGATCACCACAGTAGCCAAAGGCCGTTGCACTTCGGCGCCGGTACCGGTGGCAAGTGCCATGGGCAGGAATCCAATTGATGCCACCAGTGCAGTCATCAATACTGGACGTAACCGGGTCAGCGCACCAGTCTGAATCGCATCATCCAATTGAAATCCTTTTTCTCTCAAACCCCGGATAAACGCCAGCATCACCAAGCCGTTCAGTACCGCCACACCGGAGAGAGCGATAAATCCTACACCGGCTGAGATGGATAAGGGAATATCACGCAGCCATAAAGCCAATATCCCGCCGGTCAAGGCAAATGGAACTCCGGTGAACATCAGCAATCCATCGCGCACATTACCGAACATCGTGTACAGCAGAATGAAAATCAAACCAAGTGAAACTGGAATCACGATCTGCAGACGTTGTGCTGCGGATATCATTTGTTCAAATTGACCGCCCCAGGTCGTCCAATATCCAGGAGGGATTTGGATCTTCTCGTTGATAAGCTCCTCCGCTTCGTTAACAAAAGAACCCAGATCACGGCCACGAACGTTGGCGGTGACTACGATTCTGCGTTTGCCATTTTCCCTGCTGACTTGATTTGGACCTTGAGTTAATTCGAATTTGGCCACTTCTCCCAAGGTAACAAAAACCGGTACAGCTGGCTGAGCTGCTTGAGCAGCTTGCGGCATAATGGGTGTCATTGCAACACTTTGCATCGGAACACTGATGGGCAGCCGCTTCAAGGTTTCAATATCTATCCGCAAATGTTCCGGTAACCTTATCTGCAGATCAAAGCGACGGTCGCCCTCAAAGATCATGCCAGTGCTTCTACCACCTACCGACATTGCCACCACATCTTGCACATCGCGGCCATTGAGCCCGTAACGTGCCATTTTTACCCGATCCATTTGGATCGAAAGCACCGGTAAACCGGTAATCTGCTCGGTTCGTACATCCGCCGCGCCGGGGACGGTTCCAAGCAGCTTCTCAATGCTTTCACCCAAAGCCAGCAGAGTATCCATGTCATCACCGAATACTTTCACTGCAACATCGGCGCGCACCCCAGATAGTAGCTCATTAAAACGCATCTGGATCGGCTGGGTAAATTCGTAATTATTTCCCGGAACTTTATATACCACTTGCTCCATTGCAGCGATTAGCTCTGCTTTGGTTCGATGTTCTCCGGTCCATTCCGATTGTGGTTTCAAGATGATGAAAGTGTCTGCAACACTAGGAGGCATCGGATCGGTCGCTATTTCAGCCGTGCCAATTTTGGAAAATACCCGTTCGACTTCAGGAAATTTTTTGATGGCCGCTTCCAGTTCATTCTGCATTTCGACTGCAGTGGTCAAGCTGGTGCCGGGAATACGGATGGCATGCAATGCAATATCACCTTCATTCAAACTTGGGACAAATTCGCTACCAACGCGCGTAGTTAGCAATCCTGACAGAATAACAATCACAATTGCAATCGTGACGATGAGTGCACGGTTATTCATGGTTGTTGTCAATATTGGCACATAGATTTTTTTAGCCCATACCATCACACGACTTTCTTTTTCCTGTACTTTACCGGTCAAAAAGAACGCGATGGCTGCCGGAACAAATGTTATCGAAAGAATCATCGCACCAATCAATGCTGTCACAACCGTCAGCGCCATCGGATGAAACATTTTTCCTTCCACTCCGGTCAGCGCAAAAATCGGCAAGTAAACAATAATGATGATCAACTCACCATAAATCAAAACTTTTCGTGCTTCTCTGGAAGCATCAAATACCAACTCCAGTCGCTCAGTGAGCGTGAGCTCTCTTCCCAGGCGCATCTGTTCATGTGCCAATCTACGAATGCTGTTTTCAACAATGACAATCGCGCCATCCACGATAATGCCAAAATCAATTGCTCCCAAGCTCATCAGATTGGCACTGACGTGATTGGTCACCATGCCGGTGAAGGTAAACAACATCGACAATGGAATAACAAATGCCGCAATCAGTGCGGCTCGCAGATTGCCAAGAAACAATAGCAATACCACAATCACCAATGCAGCGCCTTCGAGCAGATTCTTCGCCACAGTATGAATAGTTTGATCCACTAATGTGGTGCGATCATAGACGGGGGTAGTAAAAACACCTTCCGGCAGGCTGCGATTGATTTCCTCCAGTTTCTTGGCTGTAGCTTGAGAGACGGTACGGCTATTTTCTCCAATCAGCATATGTACCGTTCCTAACACGACTTCTTTGCCATTCTGAGTAGCGGCACCGTTGCGTAGCTCTTTGCCGATCAGAATATCCGCTACATCCTTTACCCGAATAGGTGTCCCTTGCCGAGAACTCAAAATAATATTGCCAATTTCATCCAAGTCAGCGATTTGCCCCGGCATGCGAACCAGATACTGTTCTCCGCTTCTTTCGATATAGCCCGCACCGACGTTCAGATTGTTGCGCTCCAGAGCGGTCATCAAGTCGGTCAATGTCAAACCAAAAGAAATCATTTTTTCCGGGTACGGCACCACATGAAATTGTTTGACATAACCACCCACGGTATTGATTTCTGTAACCCCTTTCACCATCCTCAGTTGCGGTCGAATCACCCAATCCTGGATTTCCCGCAAATCAGTCGAGGTATAGTCTGCACCATCCGGTTTCTTAGCACCTTCCTTGGCATTTACAGTCCACATGAAAATTTCGCCAAGCCCTGTGGAAATAGGCCCCATCATGGGTTCAATGCCAGCGGGCAACCGTCCCCTTGCTTCCTGAATACGCTGACTGACTTGCTGGCGCGCAAAATAAACATCAGTACCATCTTTGAAGACTACGGTGACTTGTGACAGCCCGTAACGTGAAATCGAGCGGGTATAGTCCAGACGCGGCAAACCTGCCATGATAGTTTCAATCGGAAACGTGATGCGCTGTTCCGCCTCAATCGGTGAATAACCCGTCGCAACCGTGTTAATCTGAACCTGTACGTTGGTGATATCGGGTACCGCATCAATCGGCAGTTTCTGGTAACTATAAACACCGATAATTGCCATCATCAAGACCGCCATCAGCACGATGCCGCGTTGATAGATGGATAAATGTAGAATGCGTTCAAACATGGTGGCTCACCTTGATCAGGTTGTCGGTTTAATGGTCGTGCGTTGCGCCCGCTTTGCCCAGTTCTGCTTTAAGAGCAAAGCTATTGCCTCCGGCGTATTGCTCACCGTGAGTAAGTCCTTCGAGAACCTCAACCATCTCACCATCACTGCGGCCTAGTTCCAAAGGACGAACCTCAAAATACTGGCCATAACGGCCGAAAACTACTGACCAGTCGCGAAATGTTTGAATGGCATCAACAGAAACGGCAGCAGGTACCTCAATTTCTTCGGCTATCAGTTCAGCATTCACAAACATCCCGGGACGCCATTTACCATCGCTATTATCTAACTCAACCCTGGCTGTTGCTGTGCGCGTTTGTCCGCCGATCAAGGTAGAAATATAAGTTACACTTCCTTCGCCCTTTATGTCGTAAGCCGTTGCCTTTACTGTAACTTCCTGACCAACCCGAATCACGTTAAGGTCTTTAGGATAAACCGTAACAGCTGTCCATACTGTCGATACATCCGCTACAGTATAAATTTCCCTGTCTTCCTTGAGTACCTCGCCAAGCGCAACGGACTTAGCAATAATGATTCCGGAAATTGGGGCGCGTATTTCATACTGTGTAATGTTTGTTCTCAAGAAGCTAGATTCAGGTTGCACGCCTAATGCAAGCAATTTGGTGGCAGCCAACTCTAAGGCAATCTGAGCTTCATTCCATAATTCTTCTGCCAAAAGAAATTCCTGTTGGGCGCTGATTTTTTCTTCCCACAACTGTTTCTCTCGCTTATACGTTGTTTTTGCCAGAGTCAGCCGTTTCTTGGCCACAGAATACTGACTGCGCATGTCGGCTAGCATCGGACTATCGATGACGGCCAATACATCTCCTTTTTTAACATGCTGGCCATGATGGCCATGCACCACAGTCACCATGCCGGGAACTCGCGGTACTATGCGCACTATGTTGTGTTCATTAAATATCACTTCTCCCGGTAATCTGAGTTTGGGCTTGATAGTTGCTGGCCCGGCGGTGAAAAGCTCAATCCCCATGCTTTTTAGCATGTCATCGCTTATTTCTACTCGTCCCTCCACTTGGCTATGGCTCCAGCGTAAGATTTTGCCGTTGAGCTCTGCGGTAATAGCGAGATCAAATGAATGCGGTTCTTCGATGATTTGATTTCCCAGCAAGTAATCCGCTTCCGGAGTAAATTGAATCAACTGCGCTGGTGTACCCAGCCGGGTTAATGTGATGGCTACGGTCGCCGAGGTTGGTGGTAACAATTTATTCCTTTCATACAGAAAGATTCGGAACTGCGGTGGTACACCGGTTTCGAAAATAGTAAGCTCTAGACTAAAATCATGATCTGTAAACAGCTTGCCTCCTCTTGGTCCCGTGGCAAGTTGATTCTCGGTTGATTTTTCATCGGTGTGCATATCTTTTATCTTGACTTCGGTAGTGCCAGTAGGCTTATCCAAAGTTAGAATCAATCCAGCCAATATAATCCCTATGGTAATTACCATCAGGATTGGCCTCAATCGCGCTTTATCCATAATTTATTCCTTAACCCTTTTTTCTACACCACGATGAGTCAAAACACTATCGATAGGCGCTGCGATCAGGCGTTCAATGTCATTCATCAATCGCTGATAGTTTGCCAATGCACGCACGTAGAGCAATTGATTCTGAAATAGCACACGTTGTGCATCCAGCAATTCCAGCAAACCAAATTTGCCCAATTCATAGCCCCTGCGCATCACATGAAAAGCACTCTTGGCACCAGGTAAAATCTCTTCACGTAATAAGTTAATTTCATTCCAGACTGTCAGCATTGCTTCATAAGTTTGCGCCAGCTCGGTTTTCAGCCTGAGTTCCATCATCGTCTGTTCATCCTCGGCTTTGTCTACACGTTGATAAGCTTCTTTGAGATTGCCCTGATTACGATCGAATAGAGGTAATGGCATCATTATGCTTGCTATGGCCGTATTGCCACCCACCACAGCATAATTTACGACGCCTGCATTTAGGGTCAGGTTGGGAATGCGCCGGGTTTGTTCAACCTCCAATAAAGCTTTGCGATGCTCGATATTCTTCAAGGCGCGGAGCGCCATTGGATTGTTTAATATTTTTTTCTCAAGGACTTGGAAGTTTGGTGGCGCAGTCATTATTTCCATATCACCCAAAACCTTATCGAATTGCGGTGAGGAACTGTTCCATAACAGCGCTAATCGCCTGCGTGCGGATATCAGATCTCGTTGCGCCTGTTCCTGCTCGATACGCGTCGTCGATAGACCTATTTTCACTCGGGTTTCTTCGATGGGCGGTACTTTCCCCGCTTGTACACGTCCCGTGACGGTACTGACTACGTTTTGCGCCACTTGTCTGGTTTCCTCGGCCAGTCTTAATCGCTCTTGTGCAGCGAGCACTTCTGTGAATACACTGGCAACTCGGGCGATAATTTCGATGCGTTTGGTTTCATAATCCTTGGCCGCCAGCTCTTCTCCAAGTAAAGCTGCGTTCACTCTGGCGGTACGCTTTCCGCCTAATTCGATTAATTGACCAATGCGTATGGTCGTGACCTGCTGCACAACTTCTTGCACTATCGAATCGGCTGCATTAATGTCACCACGTATCTTCTGAATATTCCCAACATTTTCAACATTTACCGACAATTCTGGGTTTCTTAGCAATCCAGCTTGTAGAGTCGCACCTTCCAATGCACGCATTTCTTTGGAGAAAGCTGCCAGCTCTGGATTGCGAAGTAATGCAAGACTGACCGCATCGCGTAACGTGAGATCACTCGTTTCATTGATTGAAGAATCAATGGTGTGATTATTTGTCCGGTTGGATGCGTCACTAAAGGTATCAGCACTAGCTTCTATCTGAGATGAAAAAAATAGTAATAGAATACAACTCAGTAGCATAAATCTTAATTCTGTTGCCACCCAACTGCGTGGCCTAGACAGACTGATTAGTTTCATAAAATTCTCCCGGCATTTGCCCACGCATGTGTAAAACAGATCATCATGAAGTTTGAATTCATCTGCACTTGCGCGGCTGTAGATTAATAAATTTAATCCACAAATACTAAATTTTTTTGATCTAGCTTAAAGAAATGCTTCGAGGAGGGCGTAGGGGCAAATCCGGGATTGTTTCTGGAATAAATGAAGAAATGAATACAGTTATCGTCTCTGTAACGATTAGATCGGGAATGTGCGGAAAAGAATTAAAGAAAAATGGCTGGTATTGTCCCACAGAGTGTAGGCATAAATGGGTGGCTGCATCAAGATCAACGCCATCCCAGGCTACATTATTCCGATGCAATTCCAGATGTGTCGCAGGATCCGCGGATAATGATTGTCGAATATGATCCAATTCATGGGCGAAAACTTCTCCTCTAAAAGATAAGCTCAGTCCATTCGTCAGTATGCTGATAATCAGCACAAGAATAACTGGATAAACAGGATATTTCCGCATCGGTGTGTCAATCTACAAATAATGTAAGTCTTGGACAATCGCAATCATTTCACATTATCACGCTATTTGCAATTAGGCAATTTTGTCAATAAATTCAAGTTTTGTTTTGAGCATTTAAATTATCTTGATTCCTTCGAGAGTCAGCATGTCGATTAAAGTGATGAGAGGCAATCCGATCAATCCGCTAGGATCATTTCCCGTTATTCGTTCAATCAGTGCAATGCCGAGTCCTTCTGATTTTGCGCTGCCGGCGCATTGATAGGGCTGTTCTTTTAACAAATAGTTCTCGATTTGTTGATCGCTCAACTGGCGGAATTTCACATGGTATGGAATAACACGTATTTGTAGCTTATCGGTGAAACTATTCAGGACACATACGGCAGTATGAAATACAACTTCCTTTCCCCGGGTCTGTCGTAATTGCTCTACCGCATTAGCATGATTCAACGGCTTGCCAAGACGAACATCCCCTAAGGCTGCCACTTGATCTGAGCCAATAATAAGCGCCTGTGGGTAAGTTTTGGCTACTGCGCGGGCTTTTGCCTCAGCTAAACGTGCCGCCGTCTGTTCGGGTAATTCGTCGATTAACGGCGTTTCGTTAATTTGTGGATTGCTCGTTTCAAAAGGAATTTGCAATCGTTGAAGCAATTCTTTGCGATAGATCGAGCCGGATCCCAGTATAATTTGCTGTGTAAAATCGTTTTTTATTTTCAAAATTTCCTTCTGTGTTTTTTGACACTTATGAGTAAAAAATATAACATGCGCGCCTTATGTCTGTTAGGTTAATGATAGACCCTATAGATTTTGTTCAAAATGCGGGTATACGTCATGGTAGAATCCCGGTGACTGATCTTGCGCGTCTGCATGACTTTTTGTTTGACAAAGAAGGGGAGCTAATCTATCAAATTAGTGGTCAATTCGACAAGAATGCAAAGCCTGGCTTGCAACTGGAAGTAAAGGGTAGAATTCATCTTAATTGTCAGCGTTGCCTTGAGAAACTGGCTTACAGAATTGACCTAAAGACATTTTTGTTGCTGGCAAAAAATGAGGTAGAGCTGCAACAGGTTGATGAAGACGATACTATTGATGCTATTTTAGCAACACCTGATTTGGATGTGGTCAATTTAATTGAAGATGAATTAATTCTTAGTTTGTCGATTTCATCGCGACATGCAGAGGGCGAGTGTAGTCCGCTTAAACTAAAGTCAATTGAAGATAATCTGATCGACAAAAAAAGAGCAGCACATCCCTTTGCAGCATTGGCGGCATTAAAAAAGACAAATTAAGCTTAAGGAGTTATCACAATGGCAGTTCAACAAAACAAAAAATCACCATCGAAACGCGGCATGCATCGCTCGCATGATTTCCTGACTAGTCCACCATTAGCCGTGGAACCAAGTACGGGAGAAATTCACTTGCGTCACCATATTAGTCCAAACGGATATTATCGTGGCAAAAAAGTCGTTAAAACCAAAAACGATTAATAATTTCTCTCTATTGCTACGACATACCTGAATATAAGTTTTTCGCAGCCACAAAGGTACTGATATTGGATATTACGGTAGCAATAGATTGTATGGGAGGTGATCACGGCCCGCATGTCACAGTCCCGTCCGCACTCGATTATTTACGCAACGATCCTGAGGCTAATATTATCCTTGTTGGCATTCCCGATGCTATCGAAGCTGAACTACGTGCCGCAAATTCTGAACTCGGAACAAGAATACGTTTACATCCAGCAAGTGAAGTGGTCGGTATGGACGAGTCTCCGGCAGTGGTGCTGCGTGGCAAGAAGGATTCCTCCATGCGAGTTTCCATCAATCTAGTTAAAACAGGCGAAGCGCAGGCTTGCATCAGTGCTGGAAACACAGGTGCGCTATTGGCAACTTCCCGTTTCGTGTTAAAAACAATTCCCGGTGTTGATCGTCCGGCGCTGGCTGTAATCTTGCCCACTAGCATTGGCCATACTTATGTTTTAGACTTGGGTGCAAACGTTGACTGTACCGCGGAGCACTTATTTCAATTTGGAATCATGGGGGCATCCTTGGTGTCTTCGGTAGAAAACAAGGCATATCCAAGCGTTGGGTTGCTCAACATTGGTGAAGAAGAAATTAAAGGAAATGAGATAGTCAAACAGGCGGCTGAATTATTGCGCGCTAGCGGACTTAATTTCTATGGTAATGTCGAGGGTACCGATATTTATAAGGGAACGACTGATGTTGTGGTTTGCGATGGATTTGTTGGCAATATCACCTTAAAAACATCGGAGGGCCTGGCACAAATGCTAGGAACTTATTTGCGCGAAGAATTCAAACGCAATTTGCTGACAAAACTAGCGGGTGTCATTGCGATGCCTGTCATTAATTCGTTCAAACGCCGTGTTGATCACCGTCGCTATAATGGTGCCAGTTTTTTGGGCTTGCGTGGGATAGTAATTAAAAGCCATGGTTCCGCAGATAAATATGCTTTTGGTTTTGCTATAAAACGAGCTGCTGATGAAGTTCGTGGCGGAATGTTGCGGCGGATTAGCGAACGGGTGGCTGAGTTTTCTCAGCATCCACAAATATCTTCTAAAGAAATTACAAGATAATGTATTCAAGAATTACTGGAACAGGTAGCTATTTACCGGAAAAAATACTTACCAATCTCGACCTGGAGCGTATCGTTGATACCAGTGATGAATGGATACGAACACGAACCGGCATTACCCAGCGGCATATTGCCGCTGGGGATCAGGTTGCCAGCGATCTAGCGTTGTATGCGTGCCAGAATGCCATGCTGGCTGCCGGCGTAACCGGAAAAGACATTGATCTCATCATTGTTGCCACGACCACACCCGACATGATTTTTCCAAGCACTGCCTGTATTCTGCAAAATAAATTGGGTATCGAGAACTGCCCGGCATTTGATGTGCAAGCGGTTTGCAGTGGCTTCATTTATGCACTGGCAACAGCCGATATGTTTGTCAGTTCAGGAAAATGCCGCAATGCCTTAGTCGTTGGTAGTGAAATTTACTCAAAAATACTTGATTGGAACGATCGTAACACCTGTGTTTTGTTTGGCGATGGTGCGGGGGCAGTGGTATTGTCGCGCAGTGATCGCCCCGGAATTTTATCAACACATCTGCATGCCAGCGGGAGCTATAGTAATATTCTGTCTGCCCCTGGGTGCATCAGTGGCGGTAAAGTGCAAGGTACGCCTTACATCAACATGGAAGGCAATGCCGTTTTTAAATTCGCGGTCAAAGTTCTGGAAGAGGTTGTGCACGAAGCAGTCGCAGAAAACAATCTGCGGTCCACCGATCTTGATTGGTTAATTCCTCATCAGGCTAATATTCGGATTATTCAATCAACTGCAAAAAAATTGGGGTTGCCCATGGAAAAAGTAGTAGTAGCAGTGGATAAACATGGCAACACTTCAGCAGCTTCCATTCCACTTGCGCTTGATATTGCCGTGCGTGACGGACGCATTCAGCCTGATCAATTGATTCTGATGGAAGGTGTTGGCGGTGGTTTTACATGGGGAGCAGTTTTGCTGCGTTGGTGATCATGAAATTTGCATTTGTATTCCCGGGTCAAGGGTCGCAATCGGTTGGAATGATGCATGGGTACACAGATTTACCCATTATTCAAGAGACTTTTCAAGAAGCTTCCGATATCCTCAAGCAGGATTTCTGGTCGATGGTAAATTCCGGGCCTGCGGAAGACCTTAACCTTACACTAAATACCCAGCCCCTCATGCTTGCCGCAGGAGTGGCTGTATATCGCGCTTGGACTAGTCTGGGTGGAAAAGAACCAGTATTTCTGGCTGGACATAGTCTAGGCGAGTACACCGCGCTGGTTGCGTCGGAAGCGTTGAGTTTTGCCGATGCACTATCATTAGTGCATTTTCGTGCACAAGTTATGCAGCAAGCTGTGCCGGAAGGTGTTGGTGGAATGGCTGCGATTCTTGGGTTGGATGATGAAGCGATCACAGCGATTTGTCGCGACATCACAAACCAGGGTAATGGAGAATCTCTTGAGCCAGCCAACTTCAACTCACCAGGTCAGGTCGTTATCGCGGGACACAAAAATGCAATTTTGCAAGGAATAGAATTAGCTAAATCCAAAGGAGCAAAGCGTGCAATTATGCTGCCCATGAGCATTCCTTCACATTGTTCTCTAATGAAACCGGCATCTGAAAGATTACAGTTGCAATTGCAACACGTCACGCTGCAAGCGCCTAACATTCCAATTCTGCATAATACTGATGTGAAATCACATTCAGATCCAGCGACAATCAAAGAAATTTTAGCTCAACAGCTCATAAGGCCGGTACATTGGGTGGATACTGTCCGAGCTTTTGCGGCTGCTGAGATTACGCATGTTATCGAATGTGGTCCCGGCAAGGTATTGGCTGGATTGAATAAACGCATCGATCAAAATTTACAACAATTGTCATTGACTGATAGTGAAGCAATCAAGCAAGCTATTAACGATGTAAGGACGTCATGAACAATGTTTATTTGCAGCAAATCATCATGACTCTATGTAAGGAGATATGATCTTGGAGAATAAGATTGCTTTAGTAACTGGCGCTAGCCGGGGAATCGGACAAGCTATTGCATTAAAACTAGGGCAGCTTGGTGCGGTAGTTATCGGTACGGCAACTAGCGAAAGTGGCATGACTGCGATTAATCAATACTTGGATAAGGCGGGCATTAAAGGCACCGGCGTCGTTTTAAACGTGAATGATGCCGAGCAAATTAACCATGCTATTCAAACCATTCGTGAAAAATTTGGTGAAGTGGAAATATTGGTGAATAACGCCGGGGTTACGCGTGATAATCTGCTGGTTCGTATGAAAGATGAAGAATGGGATGAAATTATGGAAACTGATTTGAAATCAATTTTTCGATTAAGCCGCGGGGTTCTTCGCGCAATGATGAAGGCCCGATATGGCCGTATTATTAATATTTCTTCTGTTGTCGGTGCAATGGGGAATACGGGGCAAACGAACTATGCAGCTGCTAAAGCAGGAGTATTTGGGTTTAGTAAATCATTGGCGCGTGAGGTAGGTAGTCGTAATATTACCGTCAACTGTGTTGCCCCAGGCTTCATCGATACGGATATGACGCGCTCCCTGCCGGATGCGTTTCAACAAACCTTGATTCAGCATGTTCCCTTGGGGCGATTGGGGCGACCTGAAGAAGTTGCTTCAGCTGTTGCATTCCTCGCCTCGTTTGCGGCAGGCTATATTACGGGCACAACGCTACATGTTAATGGTGGAATGTATATGGATTAGCACATAGATAAATAGAAATTAATTCAATCAATTGTGGAAGTAAATTAATCGCAAAAAATTTTTTATAGTGTAACATCGAATAAAACTAAACAATAGTTGCATCCTGTGCCATGTTTCGATTTTGTTGGCATGTAAAATTTGTTAGAATAAATAAGTTTTTCTTACCTGAGAAGGAATACCTAGATGGAAAATATTGAGCAGCGGATTAAAAAAATTGTAGCTGAGCAACTTGGCGTTAATGAAGCAGAAGTCAAGAATGAATCATCTTTTGTCAATGATTTGGGCGCAGACTCGCTTGACACAGTGGAACTGGTCATGGCGCTAGAAGAAGAGTTCGAGTGCGAAATCCCGGATGAACAAGCTGAAAAAATAAATACCGTGCAGGAAGCGATTGATTACGTCACCGCCAACACGAGTGCTGGTTAGTTTCTGGTTTTTTATATGTACATGGAAGTGGAGTAATTTTGTCCAAACGTAAGGTAGTAGTGACCGGATTGGGTATCGTGTCCCCTGTTGGAAACACAATTTCAGGCGCATGGGAGAGCATTATTGCGGGAAAGTCTGGCATTACCAGGATTTCCCGCTTTGATGCGTCTAGTTTTGCTTCACAGATTGCTGGCGAAGTAAAAGATTTTGATATTCACCAATATCTCTCAGCGAAAGAAGCGCGTCGCATGGATATTTTTATTCATTATGGTATGGCTGCAGCTATACAAGCAGTTAAAGATGCGGGTATCGATGAGATTTCTAGGTTAGATGCGGAAAAGATCGGTGTAAATATCGGTTCGGGTATTGGCGGTTTGTCGATGATTGAGAGTACCGACATCGCATATCATGCGGGTGGGCCACGTAAAATATCCCCCTTCTTTATACCCAGCACTATCATTAACATGATTGCGGGAAATTTATCCATCATGTATGGCTATAAAGGCCCCAACCTAGCCATTGTGACAGCATGTACTACAGCTACGCACAGTATAGGTCACTCAGCGCGTATGATTGAATATGGTGATGCCGATATCATGGTGTGTGGCGGTGCCGAATCTTGTGTAACGCCTCTTGCTATCGGCGGGTTTGCCGCCGCTAAAGCTTTGTCAGTACACAATGATGAACCAGAAATTGCAAGCCGTCCTTGGGACATTGATCGTGATGGTTTTGTCTTGGGTGAAGGTGCCGGAGTTTTGGTCTTGGAAGAAATAGAACATGCTAAGCGTCGCGGCGCTAAAATTTATGCTGAAGTAGCCGGTTTTGGCATGAGCGCAGATGCATTTCATATGACAGCACCTTGCGACGATGGTGAAGGCGCCGCACGCTGTATGTCGAACGCACTGAAAAATGCCGAAATCAATACTGCAGAAGTTGATTACGTTAATGCACACGGCACATCTACTCCATTAGGTGACATTGCCGAGACCATTGCGCTCAAACGCTGTTTTGGTGACCATGCAAGTAAAATTGCTGTTAATTCTACAAAATCAATGACAGGGCATTTATTAGGTGCCGCTGGTGGTGTAGAAGCTATTTTTTCAGTACTGGCGACGCATCATCAAATTGCCCCGCCGACTATTAATCTTGTTAATCAAGATCCGCAATGTGATCTTGACTATATCCCCAACACTGCTAGAAATATGAATATTAAAGTTGCATTATCAAACTCTTTCGGGTTTGGAGGAACCAACGGAACGCTCGTCTTCCGCCGTATATAAATTTTATCCATTGGCGCATGCAAAAGCTAAAACGCCTACTTTTTTCTGGGACATTGATAGCCATTTTGCTTGCTTCATGGTTCTATCTTCATGTTCATTCAAGTGTTAGCCTCCCTGCAATTCCTTATGATATTTCTATTCCGGCTGGCGCCAATCTGAAGCAGGTTTCTCAGCAACTAGAAGACGCCGGGGTTATTCTGAACAAATGGACATTTATACTATTGGCACGCTATCAGAATCAGGAATCTGCAATCAAAGCGGGTGATTATAGATTTAAGGAAAATCTTACTCAGGTTGCATTATTAAAGGCTCTGATCAGAGGTGATGTGATACAAAATGAAATAAGATTCATTGAAGGGTGGACGTTTGCTCAAATCAGGCAAGTATTGAATGAGCATCCAGCAATTAGGAATTTTACGACTGGACTGAGTGAGCAGGAAATTCTGCGCGTAATAGGTGCAGTTGAAACCTCCGCTGAAGGTTTGTTTTTCCCTGATACTTATTATTTTGTTAGAGATAGTAGTGATATAGAGATTTTGCAACGCGCCTATCATAATATGCAAAACCACTTGGAGAGTAGCTGGATAGTTCGTGCAGAATCATTACCATTAGCCACGCCTTATGAGGCGCTGATACTGGCTTCCATTATAGAAAAAGAAACCGGCTTGGAAAGTGATCGCGCTGAAATAGCAGGCGTATTTATTAACCGGTTACGCAAAGGCATGCGTTTACAAACTGACCCAACCATTATTTATGGTCTGGGTGAACAGTTTGACGGTAATTTGCGCAAAAAGGACTTGTTAACCGACCAGGAGTATAATACTTATACGCGTTCTGGCCTGCCACCGACTCCTATTGCCATGCCAGGTCTTGCCTCAATCCGCGCAGCTCTTAATCCAAGCGAAACGGATGCGCTCTATTTCGTTGCAAAGGGTAATGGAGAATCTCAGTTTTCAACCAATTTGACGGACCATAATAAAGCAGTAAATAAATACCAGAAGCAAAAAAATAACATTATGCTGCCATCAACAAGCATCAACTTTTGAGCTGTGAGCTACATGACACAATTTTCCATCGTAGTGCCCACGCTGAATGAATCCGAGAATATTGATTTACTTTTAACCCGCATCTTTGCACTGGATTTTGTTCCAGATTCTTTTGAAGTAATTATTGTTGACGACGGCTCAACCGATGGTACTCCGAATAAAGTACTTAACTGGGAAAATCAATCAAATGTTCGACTAATCCAGCGCCGAGAAACACCGGACTTAACTGCTTCGATACTATCTGGTGTTGCTGCGGCTAAGAGTGACGTCATTGTTGTTATGGATGCCGATCTTAGTCATCCACCTGAGCAATTACCAGCTATCGTTGCCCCGATATTAAATGATTCTCATGATGTGGTTGTTGGCAGTCGTTACATTGCGGGAGGCAGTACTGAAAATTGGCCATTGTATCGACAGTTTTTATCTCGCGTGGGTGGTTGGATAGCGCGACCCATCTGTGATGTGAATGATGGCACATCCGGTTTTTTTGCATTTCGCCGGGATCTGGCTAAAAATATTTCAAGTCACGCACATGGTTACAAGATTCTACTCGAACTACTCATGGCTAATCAGGGGAAAATTCGTGTAACAGAGATACCAATTTGCTTTCGCGATCGGACCTATGGCACTTCAAAGCTATCTTTATTTCACCAGCAAGCTTATATACAACGTTTGATCACGTTAGCCGGAGGAACGGCCACGATCAATACGGCAGGACGTTTTGCAGCAGTTGGACTGTTAGGTGTATTAATAGATGCTTTTGTTTTTCATTGGATGATCAGCCGTGAAGCCGGGCTTGCTCTGTCCCACTTCGTCAGTTTTTTTGTTGCAGCAACCTTTAACTATGCTCTTAACTCAAAGTGGTCATTTCGTGAACATCATGAAGGCTGTTTACGCTGGCATCAATTTGGTCGATTTTTAATTGTTGGCACACTTGCGCTTTTATTACGTGGGGGCGTGCTGGCTTTTCTAGTTTATGTTTGGCATGTCCCGCCTCTATTGGCCATTTTTCCGGCTATACTTACCACAGCAGCGGTAAACTTCTTAGGCTCGGCTTTTTATGTGTTCCCCAATAAAAAGAACCTTCCTTCGTTGGAAATACGCTGGCGTATGGCGGCAATTGGTATTGTATTTTTTGCCATACTGCTACGGCTGGTTTATTTCGGCTTGGCGCAACTCATTCCAGATGAAGCTTATTATTGGCAATATGCGCAACACATGGGTCTCAGTTTTTATGATCATCCCCCCGCAGTTGCTTGGTTAATCTGGCTTGGCACATCAATTCTTGGGCACAATGAGTTCGGTGTTCGCATCGGTGCGTTTCTCTGTGGCTTTATCACAATGGGTTATCTGTATGCATTGGCACAGAATTTGTATGATAAATCCACTGCAATGCGCACCCTGTTGTTACTCATTATCCTGCCGCTCGGCTTTTCTACCGGTCTGTTAGCGACGCCCGATGCACCTCTCTTTGCAGCGTGGGCAGCAACCCTCTATTACATGGAACGAGCGCTAGTCGCCCACCAGAATACGGCTTGGCTAGGAATGGGAATTGCGTTTGGTCTCGGGTTACTATCGAAATACTCGCTGGGATTATTGGGGTTAGCCGCATTGGTGTTTGTAATTGTAGATCCGGCAGCACGCCGTTGGATGAAACGTCCCCATCCTTATTTAGCAGCACTATTGGCATTGCTTCTCTTTTCGCCAGTAATTATCTGGAACTATCAAAATGATTGGGCGTCTTTTGCATTCCAGTCGAACCGGGTATTGACAGATGACTATAAGTTTGCAGTCCACTTATTCATTTTCCACATTATCATTTTATTAACCCCTATTGGTTTTCTTGCAGCAATATTTGCCTTGTTTTTTATCAAACGACCCGAGTCTCAGCCTCTCGAACGCAGGCGCTATTTGTTTGTACAAGTTTTCGCCGGTATCCCAGTATTCGTTTGTTTCATACTCAGTACTTTTGATGCGCCCCGATTTCACTGGACTGCGCCGATCTGGCTTGCACTATTACCAACCATCGCATGGATGATTGTTCATACCGACCATCTGAGTACTCTGTTCAAGCGCATTCAAACAGCATGGCGACCGACCATTATTGCTTGTATCTTTGGTTACGCCTTTGTGCTCCATTTTGTGGTGCTGGGAATACCAGGTATACCCTATCACTTATTCACAGAACACTATTTCTGGCGTGAGACCGCCGCTGAGATCGAGAAAATTGCAGCTGAAGTCAGAAATCAAACGGACCAAGAACCCATCATTGTGGGTATGAGCAAATGGTCTGTTGCCAGTGCGCTATATTTTTATACACACGGTAATGCAAAGTTGGATATCCGTTCACGTAATATGTTTGGCGGTAGTGGGGCCATGTATGAATTCTGGCTTCCTTTCCAAAACCCCACTGATCGGCCGATCATTCAGGTTGGCATGAAACGCCGCCATTTAGAAAAAATACGACCAGACATCGATGTTAAAGGAATGCTTAATCACCCTGGCGCGGTTGAATATCGTGTAATCGAACGCCACGGTGAGCCTGTGCGTCGGGTATATTACCGAATTTCTCAGGGATTTAAAGGGATTAATTAGTCGGCCCTGAAAAACCGCATCAATCGCTATCTTAGATCAGCCGCTTCAAAAGGTGGAGAGTTAATAAAGACAAAATCGAGCGATTTGGTCTTCTTCCGCCACTCTTCCATCAAAGAATTTGCGAAGTCTGTAGTCTTCGCCACGGAAAAAAGAGCCAAAAAATGGCCAGCAGCCATTGTTTCAGATTCCAGGCTGCAGCAGCCATCAGCAGGTTAATACGATCGCCGATAGCGCCTTTCAGATAGTTCCTCGCCATTCGATAATCCGATTTCAGGTGGCCAATAACAGGTTCAATTGCCGCACGCCTCCTGCACTGTTTTCGCTTCTTGTCTTTCTGGTACCGGGTATCCTTCTTCAATGCTTTTCCAGGCAGAATGATCTGAGTTCTATTGACTTCACGTTTGCCACGGTAGCCGCGATCGCATACGGCTTGCCTGGCAGCTTTCCCCCGTGAGTTTTCAACATGGCGCAGGATTTCGGGTAATGTGTGACTGTCATGCAGGTTCTGTTCGTGACTGACGACTCCGACAATCAGATTACCTTTTGCTGTGCTGGCTATCGATGCCTTGCTGCCGTATTCGTATTGCTTGTGGTCTTTTCCCTTACCAACACAGTACACTTGTGGTTCATGCAGAGAATAGATTTTATGTGTGTCTTTGGTTTTTTGCTTCAGAACACGTTCATACAGTAGAAAATCCTGTTGGTAGCACTCAAACAGACAATGTTGCGGTAATTCTCTCCTTAGCTCCCGTATCAAAATCCCTGCAATTGTTCTGAGTCGCTTTAGCGCTCGTTTGGCCTTGGCTCTTTTCTTCACGTGCCGGTAGTGCCGAATATCTAGGCGCAGTGATTTTACTTGCCTAACGAAAGTGCGTCGTTGCAAAATGCCATGGGCTTTGGCAATCTTATTTAATCGCTTGATAATCTTGATCGCCAGCTTGCTATCCGTCGGGTACGTGATGTTCTTCTCATGCACTGTCGTGTCAACATGAATGACATCTTCCCGCGCCGACTCTCCATGCAAACCAACGCTCATCCGGAAAATCTTCTCAACACCTTCCGCGCCTATACGCTTACGAAAATGCACCAGCTCCGTGCTATGACAAAGCAACTTGCATTGGAACTCCTTCATACCACAAAAAGCCTGGTAGTAAGGATTGCGCTTCCACTGCAACACCACCGCCTCATCACTCAAATTCTCTAATTGCTTCAGTATCAATAACCCAACCATCAAACGGATCGGCTTGCTCGGCGCGCCTGTCGATTTCGTGTAGTGAATCGAGAATGCTTCGTCAAATTCTTGCCACGGTATCGCGTCTGCAAGCTTCAGCAATGGATCACTGGCATCCAACTGCATCAGAAAATCCGTTCCAAACAAATTCTGTTGATGAATCGTGCTGCTACGTCTTAGCATTTTTAATCACCAGTTCGACCAGAAATATGATGCTATTTTAACATTTTCGGTTGTTATGATCACTAATAAACAGCGCATTCATGCATAATATCAAATGATTATGCATATTTCAGGACCGACTAATTAGGGTTTTCTGGGATACAAGAAACTATTCAAAAAAGAAAGTTGATAGTTCATTTTGTATTCTTTAACTCGAATTGTAACGCCAAATGTTTTAAGCGCGAGCATGCGGGTGTGCTAATCAGAAAGACAAGTAGCGAAAATAAGGATGTAGAAAGTGTGCGACTATTGATCTCATTTTCGGTTGGATTGTCGAATGGCAAGATTAGCGTGCTATAAACGCAATTTAAGGCTTGCGCCCCGTTACAATGCTATAGTATCCGAAAGCTCGATGGACTTGAGCTTCCTCAAATCCTATTTCTGTTAACATTGAAGTCAATTCTTGACCAGAATACTGTCTTCCTTCGGTCCAGCCCATCATCATCATACTAAATGCTGCAGGGGCAAAAAGGCCTGTTTTTTGATCATCATAGAGCATTTCATGGATGACGATCCGTCCGCCAACTTCAAGGTTGTTGAAACTCTTTGCTGTTAGAAAGTGACATTTTTCTGGGGGCCAATCGTGATAAATATTTGAGAAAAAATGTAGATCTGTAGAAGGCCAGTGATCGCTCCAAATGTTGGTTTCTTGCGTCTTAATTTGTTCCTGTAAACCATACTGATTGATATATTCTTGAGCCACCTCGCATACCTGAGCGAAGTCCAGAAAGATTACTTTCAAGTTGGGTAACTTTGATGCTGCACCAATCGGGTGAGCCGCAGAACCTCCCGCAACGTCAAGCATCAGAGGATTTTGAGAAAAATCCAAAACTTCGGGCCAAACGAACGCTGAGGTAATGCTAGGGAAACGCTGATCTATTCGATCACATCGAATAGACATGCAGAGGTTTGATA
>NZ_CADEGP010000001.1 GCF_902826915.1 uncultured Nitrosomonas sp. | reverse complement strand
AGATTATTTGTGCCTAACATCAATTGCTTGCTGTTATTTCAGGATCGACTAAGTATTTTTTTACTGATCCTATCGACCAGGAATATCAAGAGATCCTTTTTATATTTCCCAATCGCATTCTTCAAAAATCAGCAATAAACAAAATCTTGAACAATTATTTTTCTTTAATGCAGCGTTCCACCATTGCTTGCTTATAATCAACCTGGCCAAATGAAACATCTTTTAATTGACCCTTGCGGTCGAACAAAATACACGAAGGCGTACCTTGCAGCGCAAAGCGCTCGAAAGTTTCAGCTTTCATCGATTTCTGCTCCAAATACTGCCTCACTTGCTGCAACACCGATCTTTTCTGTTCATCGCCAAGACTCTCAAAATCAGGAAGAAATTCAGCAGCATAGCTCAGCACTCGCTCATCAGTTACAGGTCGATTTTCCGCTACAACGCGATCCATACCCACTGCAAAAGGAATTCTCCATGGCAACTTACCTTCTGATAAAATGCCATATTGATTCAGAGCCTTGAGTGTTTCACCGATCACTTCTCCGGTTGTAATCAATTTCTGCAAGTTCTCGAATGTATTTTTGTCATAATCCTCAAATGCCGTCGCCAAACCGATCACAACCAATCCGTGTTGATGATAGCGTGCATACAAATCGATAGCTCTAGGCAATGAATAAATAAAACATCCGGGGCAATTTACCTGAAAAACCTCAATCAGCACCACTGAGCCAACTAAATTATTTAATACAATCGGTCCTCCCTGCACCCAAGTAGCAACCGAAATATCAGAAAGTGAGTGATTAATCATGGCTAAAATAGTTAAAATGAATAAATTGAAACTCTGGCATATTACAGAAGCCAGACGCTGCCGTGCAGTATTTTTGAAAAAAACAGTTAGAATCCACCAAAAATGCGTTACTGGTTAATGAAATCCGAGCCTTATGAATTTAGTATTGACGATTTTGCCGCATTACCCAAACAGACTGTAGCGTGGGAAGGTGTGCGCAATTATCAGTCACGCAACTTTATGCGCAATCAGATGAATATCGGCGATCAAGTCTTTTTCTACCATTCCTGCTGCAAGGATCCCGGCATCATGGGAATCGCAGCTGTCAGCAAACCCGCCTATCCGGATGCCACGCAATTCAATCCCGATAGCAAATATTTTGATCCTAAAGCATCGCTAAACAACCCACGCTGGTTTAATGTTGAACTTACTCTAGTGCAAAGAACCCGTCTAATCCCGATCAAGGAACTTAGGCAGTATGCGAAACTACATCGAATGCGAGTGCTGCAAACTGGCAATCGTTTGTCGATCACTCCGGTTGATCCAGCAGAATGGCAATTCATCCTGAGCATACTATGATTGCATTTGATACTTCTAATCGAGGCCAAACATGGACTGGTGGCTAATTTACCTTCTGACCGGCGCATTTGTGGGATTCTTTGCTGGTTTACTCGGTATCGGTGGTGGACTTATTATTGTGCCCGTGTTAGTAACTATGTTCACTGTTCAAGACTTTCCTGCTGACCGTATCATCCATATGGCGCTCGGCACCACAATGGCTACCATCATCTTCACATCAATTGCCAGTTTACGTACGCACCATCAGCATGGTGCAGTGGATTGGCAGATCGTAAAAAATATCACGCCCGGGATTTTTCTCGGTACGCTCGGCGGTGCCACCCTAGCAGGATCAATGACGGGTCAGTTATTAAGCATCATTTTCGTCATTTTCATCTTTTATGCTGCTACACAAATGTTGCTACAATTCCGCCCCAGCCCGATGTTTCAATTACCTGGGAAAATCGGCCTATTGCTCGCTGGTACGGTTATCGGCGCACTTTCCAGCTTGGTTGCTATTGGCGGCGGGTTATTATCAGTGCCATTTCTTACTTTATGCAAAATTAAACTTCAACGCGCCATCGGTACCGCAGCCGCCATTGGCTTTCCCATTGCGCTGGCTGGCACCATCGGCTATGTCGCAAATGGATTGATGCAGTCAGAGACACTTCCTAACGACAGTTTAGGTTATATCTATTTACCCGCATTAATCTGGCTGGCATCTGCCAGCATGTTGACGGCGCCACTCGGCGCGAGACTCACTCATTCGACCAAGACCGTCATTCTAAGAACAATTTTTGTTGTATTGCTTTATGGTTTGGGTGTTAGAATGCTAATCAGCCTAATTTAAACGCTAAATGAAGCAAATTTCCATTCCACTTTATCGAATTGTCTCAACTGTAAGATCCCGTCTCTTTCTATCATTGCCCTACTCCAAAAAGCTGCTGTTTAATCCGCAACTTTCGCCATCTCAATTGCTCGCATCACCATGTCACGCGCTTCGGCCGCGTCGCCCCAGCGACCTACACGTACCCATTTTTCAGGTTCAAGATCTTTATAATGCGTAAAAAAATGTTCTATCTGCTGAAACACGATGTCAGGCAGATCAGCTCGCTCACGCACATGGGCGTAATAAGGAAAAGTCTTGGTATCTGGCACGCAAATAAGCTTCTCATCGCCACCATGTTCGTCTTCAAGATGAAGCAGCGCAATCGGCCGCGCACGCACCACGCATCCGGCAAGGAACGGAGAACGGGCAATAACAAGGGCATCGAATGGATCACCATCATCACATAAAGTATGCGGAATAAAACCATAATTAGCCGGATACCGCATTGGCGTATGTAAAATGCGGTCTACGAATAACGCTCCGGATGGTTTATCAAATTCATATTTAACAGGCTCACCACCAGTTGGAACTTCAATGATGACATTGACATTGTTAGGCACATTGGCACCTACAGGGATTGCTCTAATATCCATGAAACATGCCTTTCTCGCTTTATTCTGGGATTAAGAAAAAACAAATACCAAGTGAGTTTTCACTTTTGAATTCAGTGTACTGAAGGCTGGAGCGGCTGTCAAACTTAGCCTCCGCTCTTTAGAAGAATAATTAGGATTAACGAAATGAATCCCCACCACCACAAACGACACTAAAGCATCTAAACAGTGACTCTCCATGTAAGTCTGACCTAATCAAGTAAAGCCGTACAACTCAGTCAAGCGATTTTTTTCAACATTTTTGTTTCTAGCTCATATTGATTCGGACTTTTGTATTCCAAGACTGAATGCAATCGATGGCTGTTATAAAACATGGAAATATAGTGCAGCACATCTTGCTGTGCTGCATAGCGGGTTTGGTAATGCCGCCAGTGGATTCGCTCCTGTTTGAGGCTGCGGAAAAAGCTTTCAGCCACAGCATTGTCGAAACAATCACCAATACGGCTCATGCTACCCATAAAGCCATGTATTTTCAGAAGCCGCCGGTATTCTTTACTGGCATATTGCGATCCGTGAGTCCTGCTGTACTGTCAGTCCGGTTTGTGATTGACGCTGCCAGATAGCCATTCTCAATGCATCACACACCAGTCTCGCTTTCATTCTTGAATTCATACTCCAACCAACGATCTTTCTGGAAAACAAATCAATGATGACAGCCAGATACAGCTAGCCTTCCTGGGTCCAAATGTAGGTTATGTCGCCAACGTAGACTTGATTCGGGGCTTCAACATCAAATTGTCGATTCAGCTTGTTCTCGAACACCGGTCGTTTGTGATTGCTGCTGGTTGTCACTTTGTATTTCTTCCGATGTTTGAACTGCGCGCCGGATATAATCATAGTAGTGCTACGACTTACACCCATCAGTTGGCACATCAAGCCAACTGGGTAGGTGTTCTTCCTTTGGGTGATGAACGAATATTTCACTTCGTTTCTTTCATGAAAAAGACCGCCGCTTCCTTTAGTATTTCTCTCTCCAGCTTGAGTTGCTTGATTTGCGCCTTCAACGACCGGATTTCTTCCCGCTCCAGTGTCAGTTTCCCATTACCCCAGAATAACTGATCAGCTCCATCCGCCTGGTATTCCCTGATCCACCTCCTCAGTATATTGGTATCGATTTCCAGGCTTCGAGATACTTCTGACGTCGTGTGACCCTGATCCAATACCAGACTGATTGCATCTAATTTGTATTCCTTTGTACAATGCGCTTGCGAAAATGCACCAGCTCGGTGCTGTGGCAGGATTGTCTGCACTGAAGCTCCGTCATGCCGTAAGAAACCTGGTAATAAGGGTTGCGTTTCCGCTGTAACACCACCGCTCCATCACTCAAGTTCTCTAACTGCTTCAGTATCAATAACCCAACCATTAACCGGATCGGCTTACTGGGTGCACCTACCGCTTTTGTGTAATGAATCGAGAAGGCTTCGTCAAACTCATGCCAAGGGATTGCCGCTGATAATTTCAGCAGTGGATCAGTGATATCAAGCTGCTGTAAAAGATCTGTGCCAAATAAATTCGTTTGATGGGATGCGCTGCTGGTTGTGAGAATTTTTATTCACCATTTCGACCAGAAATAAGTGTTAATTTTAACATTCCTGGTCGATAGGATCAGAAAAAACAAAATACTTATTCTTACTATCAAATGCTTAGGGGTATTTCAGGGGCGACTATTTAAGCTGCATGCTGTTTTTGACCGATCTTACTCCAGCGACACCGCTTGCTACTTCGACTGCCTTACTAATACTGGCAGACGAACTTACGAAACCGCTTAGTTGTACTACGCCCTTGAATGTTTCGACGTTGATTTCAGCCGCCTTCAATGTTGGTTCATTGAGCATGGCCGCTTTTACCTTGGTTGTAATGACGGTATCATCAAAATATTCTCCCGTCCCCTCGTGTTTTTGAGTTGATCCGCATCCTATTGCGGTCAGCAATGTCAAGGTTAAAAAAGATACAAGGAATAATCTAGCGAAGTGCTCCATAATTCAATCTCCTGTCAATTGCTCATCTCAAACGATCAGCTAAGTTAGATCAATAAAAAATCCACAATGGTTATTCAACTATTCTTCTTATACTACAACTACACGCTACCCTTGTAGCCATAATCTACCTCGCAGATTGTTGAAAAACTCTCTGCGGTGTTAAAAACAAGCCCAAATTGCTCATTTATTATGCCATAAACTCGCGCCTCTTTACCTATTATTACCTTGATCAACTGCTTCTAAAATGTTTCTCAATGACCTGTTAATGCTGCATGTTCGCCATTTGAGTGCATGTTTCGGCGCAATCTCTGCATGCTTTGACACATTCATCCATATCCCCGATTTTCTCACAATCTATTGCACATGCTTCGCAAATCTCGGCACAGATCCCGCAAAGAGCACCAGAATGGGAAGCGCCACTCAGCATGAAATTAGCTGACGTCTGGCAAATCTCAGCACAACTCATCAGAAGACGAAAGTGAGTAGATTCAACATGGTTTCCACCGGTTTCAAGACAATGATTCATCCCCATGTGTAGACAGATCTGATGGCAGCGCATGCAAGCAGCGATACAGGCTTGCATGTCATGTTTAGTGTAAGTTGACTGATTCATGAAAGTATCCTTAGGTAAGTTAACAAAGACAAACAAGAAAATATGCTTAATACTATAACTTTAAAGCCAGTCTTGATCTGTGC
This sequence comes from uncultured Nitrosomonas sp., assembly GCF_902826915.1. Taxonomy (GTDB): domain Bacteria; phylum Pseudomonadota; class Gammaproteobacteria; order Burkholderiales; family Nitrosomonadaceae; genus Nitrosomonas. The sequence continues at coordinate 88,166 of NZ_CADEGP010000001.1, read as the reverse complement.
GGTATCATACATATGAACAAAATGACAACATGTCAATTATTAATCCACGCACAATTCGCAAGGGCCGGAAATCCCGAGTACACTCCTGAAAAGAGAGAAATAGAATTCTTAATGCGGCCTTAAACACAAAATGAACACGATTGACACTTTTTATTTTGCCTTCCGGTCACTAACAGCCCATCGATTGCGCACCATATTATCAGCCTCGGGAATCGCCATCGGAATTGCTGCGGTCGTCCTCTTGACCGCAATTGGCGATGGTGTGCAGCGCTTTGTGCTGTCAGAATTCACTCAGTTTGGTACCAATATCGTTACGATCACACCGGGAAAAATCAATACACATGGTGGCTCTCTGGGCGCTATCGGCAGCGCGCGATTATTAACGATAGAAGATGCGATGGCGCTGAAACAAAGCCGCTACTCCGAATATACCAATGCCAGCGTAGTCGGCAATGCAGAAATTCGTGCACAAGGCCGCAGCCGACGCGTAACCGCGTATGGTCAGGGATCTGATTTTGCCAAATCCTTTAACATGCAAATTGAGATCGGACAATTTTTACCCGATGATGATCCGCGCAATCCACGTGCGTATGTAGTACTGGGTGCCAAAGTACGCACTGAGCTATTCGGTAATACCAACCCTCTTGGGGCGATTCTGCAAGTTGGCGGGGCGCGTTTCCGTGTTATCGGTGTAATGGCATCCAAGGGTCAAGTGCTCGGCTTTGATCTGGATGACGCAGTTTTCATACCCACAACCCGGGCATTAGAAGTATTCAACCGACAAGGCGTGATGGAAATTCAACTGGCATACTTTCCTGATGCGCCAGTGCAAGATGTTGTCGAAGATATACAGCGTATCCTTATCACTCGTCACGGACGCGAAGACTTCACCGTTAAACCACAACAGCAAATGCTCAACACTTTATCCACTGTTCTGAGCGTATTAAAATTTTCGGTTGCTGCACTGGGCGGAATTTCCTTGATAGTCGGCGTAGTCGGCATGGTCACGCTGATGCACATCGCGGTTTCCGAGCGAGTGTCGGAGATCGGTCTGCTCACTGCCCTAGGCGCGACACGTACACGCATCCGCATTTTATTCTTATTGGAATCCATTGCACTTTCCACATTGGGTGGGTTGACAGGATTGTTCATTGGCTCCGGTATCGCCTGGTTGCTCAAATTATTAATTAGCGATCTGCCGGTAAATATTCCATGGGATTATGTGTTTGGCGCTTTGTGCATATCGATGCTAATCGGCCTTGCCGTCGGTGTAATCCCAGCTATGCAGGCGGCAAAATTAAATCCGGTGGATGCATTGCGCACAGATTAGCCATAATTAGAAATACCGGCTTAGGTACACCGGAACGCACGGATGATTTTTTAGTGCTTTCTTTCCGAACTCAAGTCAGTTTCTAATATACTAATAAAATAATACTTAGTTTTGCTGCCTCCCCCATTGATTAAGGAGATTCTCATGCGTATTTTGCTCGTATTGATCATGATTTTTTTGGTAAATCCCGCTTTTTCTTGCAACAGTACACTATTGGATCAGAATTTTCGTAAGCTTGCAGGATCAGAGATGGTCAATTTATGCGAAGCCTACACCGGCAAAGTATTACTCATTGTAAATACCGCCAGCAAATGCGGCTATACGCCACAATATGAAGGATTGGAACAACTGTACGATAAATACCAGTCCAAAGGATTAGTCGTACTGGGTTTTCCATCCAATGACTTTATGGGGCAGGAACCTGGAACCGAAGCCGAAATTCAAGATTTCTGCCGCTTAACCTACGATGTAAAATTCCCCATGTTTGAGAAAACCACGGTAAGAAAAGGTCAAGCACATCCATTTTATGTGCAGTTGGCTGAATTATCCGGAACCTATCCAACCTGGAATTTCCAGAAATACCTAATCGGCCGCGACGGCAAGCTCATCACACAATTCAGCCCGCACACCAAGCCTGTCGACCCAGCCGTGGTGACTGTTATTGAGCAGGCTTTAACACAATGATTTAATCAAAAAACAAGCGAAATCCTCTGATGATTCACCGAAAAATCAGGAACCAGAAATAAGCATCCTGTCGATCCTGATCATGTCCTCGTTTATCAGGCTGATTTCCGGTGCTGGTGTCGACAAGTCGTATATACTTCCGATCACGCTCATCACTACGTTGGTACTTACTATCAATCGGAACCAAATCGCTAGCTCAAATTAACCGGAGAAAAGCTCGCGGCAACACACAAAACCAGTAGAAGGTTATCACGCCTGACCTGAATCGGGGCAATTTGCTTGTAAAATTCGTTTCAGAAAGTAATTCAGCAATTGATGTAGGAAAACATCATCAATCCTGATGACAACTCAATCACAAAAACGCACATCCTGAAAGCCCATCTGATACCCGACAATAGTAACCTTTTCGACAGCCATCAAAATACAATAAACCTGCTGTTTAACTCAATACTGGGTAGTGCAAGTTTAATCATCCCCAGCTTAAAAACTCCCAAATCTTTCTGGAGCATATCGAGCCATATCGTGTTCCAGTAGCTCTAATTTTTCTCTCATCAAGTTGCCTACAAACAATTGAGAATTTGAAGGAATGAGATTTTCCGATATTTCACGTTGTTTAATACTTTCTATCGCTTGATTAAAGCCATCAATGAATTGGTATGATTTACCCTCTACATTTTTAAATAGTGCTTCACCAAAATAAGTAAATTCATTTTCACTTGAACATCCAAAAGAAGCTCTGTCTGAAGCTGCGGCAGTCAAAATTAAACTAGTTTCATTTTTCAAGGCATCAATGAAAGCACCGGAGTAACACGCAGCAACCAGAATAATGCGCCATTGTATCCCTGCATCATCCAGATAAGCTCTAATGTCATTCGGACCTATGTCGTTGAGCTCAAGCGGCCACATATTAACTGAAAGCTCGTGATCGGAAGAACCGTGACTGGTTAAGTACAACAGCACAATATCTTCCTCAGGATTTATCTTACTGCCTATATGATTCAATGCAATTCTTAAATTTGTTGATGAAGCAAGTGGTGTGGTATTGATTGTTTTCAGGTTATTAATCAAAGCAACAGATCGACCTGCTGCCCCAAGGTTATGATTCATGACGTTCTGAACATTGTTAACTTCTTTCATGAATACATCTTGCGAGGAATCAGCGCCAAATCCGATGAAAAATAGATCGGTTATACCTTCTACCCCAGGCTCGATAACGTTGAGCACATTATCCAACAATTGATACTGGTTATAGTAAACCTGCTCTTGATTAACAAAACTTAAATCATCATCATTATAAGCGGCCAGTATTTCTGAATAATCAAAATCCTCATGCCAGAAACTCAGCGAAACATTAGTCAGTGGATATGAAGCACACACCCAGAGCATGACAACCAGTATGGCTTTGATCTTTTGCCAATTTAATAATTGCAATACAACATAAAAACTAACACTTAAAATCCATACTGTATACGCCATGTATCCAGCTTCAAAGTAAGTATCTGGCAAAAAAGGTATAACAGTAATAGAGAAAAGATAAAAGAACGGTAATACACAGTATGTGATGGTCAGGAACAGTAATAAATTGTCTTGTGATTCACAGAGTTTGGCCAGTACAAATCCTACCAACAAAACTCCCAACAACTCTACACCGATATATCCCAGACCGAATAAACCGAAAACCGGATTAGGCGTCATTACATAAGAAACAATAAACGCTGTAGTGCCATAAAACCCCAGGAGCAAGATAAATTGATCATAAGAAGCTGTTATTTGGCTAATGATATTGCGACGAAATGCAAGTAATCTTAATCCACAGTGCAGATTCCTGAATAATACCCAAAGTTCTTTAATTGCCTCAGATTGCTTCAGTTCTTTGGAAATACTTGCATATAAATCCATTTTTATCTCCGGGATTAGTATCAATCAACACAACAGATTAAGTACGGCAATAACAGATCCAAATGAAGGTGTCGGTAGAACTCTTGCGATCATTTTTTAGTGCGACTGTTGCCAGAGTCCAACTGGTAAGATTCTCCAGAAACCAGAGAATAAACAATAAAAATAGCCCTTATTCAATCAATCAAAAAACCTTCACTCTACTGATAATGTACCAGCCTGAAATTTTTGAAAGAGATACCCTTGCTCATTAATTTGACAAGAAAATATCCGACTGGTTAATAGCAATGCAATTTAGTTCATGAGTACTCATGACAAACAACCGTTTCGCCACATTCTTCAAGATTCTCTAACTTTAGCCGATTCCGCACACGACTATTAATTCTACAAATTTGGAGAGCACACTATGAGCACAGCCCTGCACGAGATTGACGAACGCACCAATCTGACTGCTAATAACAAGTTCGAATTATTGCTGTTTCGATTAGGCGAAGCTCCTGGCGCCAATCATCGTGAATTATTTGGCATTAATGTTTTTAAAGTACGCGAAATCTTGGTTATGCCTGACATCACCGAAATTGCCAACGCTCCCCCCTATGTAGTGGGCATAGCCAATATCCGTGGTCAAGTCATTACTGTCATCAATCTACCGAAAGTTGTAGGTTGTAAACCGAGCAAAGGAACTTCGATACTCTTGGTCACTGAGTTTGCTCGCTCGACTCAAGCTTTCGCAGTCGAAGAAGTCAACGAAATTGCACGTCTGGATTGGAATCAAGTAATTGCTGCAGACGGTAAGGGTGGTAACTTGGTCACCAGCATTGCGCGACTCGATGGCGATAAAGAAGGCTCCCGCTTGGCTCAGGTTCTGGATGTTGAGCAGATTCTGCGCGATGTCCTGCCTAACTCCTGCGGTGATATCATGCCCGAAAATATTGGCAACAAAATAAAACTCCCTGCTGGAAAAGTAATCTTGGCCGCTGATGATTCACCGTTGGCGCGCAGCATGATTGAAAATGCGCTAAAAGCATTAGATGTGCCTTATGTCATGGCTAAAACCGGACTCGAGGCTTGGACCAAAGTCCAATCCATGTCGGATATTGCCGAAGCCGAAGGAAAAACAATTCAAGACAAAATTGCTTTAGTCTTGACCGATCTGGAAATGCCAGAAATGGATGGGTTCATGCTTACCCGTAACATCAAAAACGATCAGCGATTTAAATCCATTCCGGTGATAATTCATTCCTCACTCACGGGCGAAACAAACGAAAACCACGTTAAATCGGTAGGTGCGGATGCTTATGTCGCAAAATTTGTCGCAGAAGAACTAGCCGATGCAATGCGAACGGTATTGGCGTAGTCGAGAGCAAGTATCACTTCTTTCCAAAAAACAATCAGATTTTGAACAAGCAAAGTTACCGATCATTGCCAGCCGGTAACTTCATAGCCTTTCTCTTTCAAACAACGCGACACAAAATTCGCATAAGCTTGACTCGGTTGCGACGACCTTGTCGAAAATAATCCTCGCAACAATCCAGCAGTAGCTCCAGCGGCAGCTCCAATCAACGAGCCCTGTCCCGCTGATCCACGAATAGCTCCCCCTGCGGCTCCGCTTGCAGCACCAATACCAGCCCCCATTGCTGTACTGGTTGCCACATCTCCCATCTGTCCCTTACCCTCCCGAGCACCAGCTGATTCAGCCAGCCGTTTACAAATCTCAACATCCTGCTCCGCAGAATCTTTACCTACAGATAAAAAATGCGTATTGGGATATAGCACAGGCCCAGTACTAGAACAGGCCGATAGGCCAATAAGAATCGACCCGATCATCAATATTATTGCGATTTTCATCGTTTATCCTCATCTCAGAAATATTTTTATCTGGTTAAACAGTATAACTGGAATCTATATTAGCATTCTTAAAACATACTGCCATAAATGGATTCATTAATACCAGCTGGAAAAATACCGTATCAATTATACCGAGAGGGAGAGGGAGCCTGCTTGCGAACTGCTAAACAAAAAAACGATTGCGCCCATCACTGAGAAATTTCAGGATGGGCGCAATCTACCTACTAGATTAGCTCGTTTTCATACGCTGCTATGATTCCGGTTAGCGTCGATCCCGCAGTTAATGCTTTGGAAACATCCTGGGTTTCAATGGCTTCTCTCAGATCTTGCAATGCATTTTGTACTTTTACACGCTCTAGAGAACCTAAACGTAACTCCAAATCCGGTAGAAAGATATTGATATACAAAGATACTCTCTCAGCCGCCACCGGAGGCACAAACCTATCAAGATGAAAAGCAAATTCAATGAGACGGATATTTCTATTGACCTGGCCAATAATCCCTTTACTGATCTCGATAACGATTTGATTTGCATCCACATTAGCCAAGTCACCCGTTAATTGAGTCTTAATCAGATTGCTACCCGTAGGATTATCCGAAGCAATAAAACTCTCAACGATGCGGTAGAAAAACTCACCTTCGATCTGTTTTTCTCTTGCTTCTATAGCATCTGTATTCCGGCTTGCAATAATTCCTTCGACTTCGCGCAATACCCCGATCAGATAAGTTCTCACCAGTGGAATAATGATATTTTCCCGCGCGATTCTGAGATTAATAACCTCATCCGGATTTGTTTTTCCTAACGCTTCCCTACCTTGCACGAACGCCAAAGTGATCTGATCATCCAAGTCGGGATTACTGCCATCCTGGAGTGTTTGTTTATCCTCCGTCAGCACCTTGTTGACCCTGCCGGCGGTGCCAGCAATAGCACTATAAGCGGAATTAGCTCTATCCCATTCTAATACCAGCGCATCATCTACCAAACGGCTTTCAGTCACGAATGTCGTTCGATCATAAACGACAATAGCAAATACACGCTGCAATGATTTATCGATGATTTGCAGCGAAAATGGAATTTCATTTCCAGCTTTGACCGATTCAATTGCAGCCGAGACATCTGCATTAATTGATGTACCGTACGTTTGATCAACCAGTTGGGTTAGTTGTCGCAATTCCCCTGCATAGGCGGCTTCGATTGCTGTTCCATTAATCGTGGTCTCTGCACGTAATTCACCAATCGTTTTGAAACTTGCAACTGCGTTATCAATCAGCGCTGTTTCAGTGGTAGCGCTATATTTAACCAAGTTCAGTTCAGCTTCATAGCTATTCAGAATCGCTGATATCGCATCACGTGCTATCGCCGAATTAGGTATACTATTATCACTGCTAGCAGTTTGCAGATCACTTAATGCGGCCTCTAGATTGACGCGTGCTTCCGTACCCAACCGTAACTCTAGATCAGGTAAAAGAATCTTGGCAAAAGCCATCGCGCCTGCAGCTTCCGCCATTGCATGAACGCGATCTACTCCGATGCTATTCGCCTGACCATCCATTTCCCCTTTAACCCGGCCAATGAATCCTTTATTCAATTCACTGACAATCTCATCTGCAACAACATCCGCAGCATTTCCTGCCAGTTGAGTTTTGATCAATGCATTACCCGTCGGATTATCGCGTGCAACCAGCGATTCAATAATGCGATAAAAAACCTCTCCTTCTTTTAACTGTATTCGTGCTGTATTTAAATCTGAGTTTCTATTTTCAATGACACCCCTTACTTCGCGTAATACTCCTATATAGTATGCGCGCGCTAATGACATTCTTGTCACGTAACGTTCAACAAAAAAAGTAGCAAAATCTTCGTCCGGATTGTTTTTATTCAGCGCGGTCCTAATACGTGCCAGCGACTCAGTAATTTGAACATCTAATCCGGGGTTGCTGCCTTCTTCGATAAACTGTCTATCAGCGCTCAACACTTCATTGGATCTTGCAGCCGTGGCAGAAACCGCCTGAAATACTGCCTCAGTTTCCTCCAGTATCTGAATTAGTGTCGCAGATGTTGCTGACTCAAATTCATCACGTATTGCTGCGATACGGTTAAAAAAACTTTGATAAAAAACACGCTGTAAAGTCTTGTCAATTACCTGCGCTGCCAAGCTAGGCTCATTGTTATTTTTAATTTCTTCAATCGCCGCCAGGATATCACTATCCAGTTTTAATGAATTGGTTGTGTCGATTTCTTGCGTTAACGTTTGTAGATCACCTTCATAAGCTACAGCGATAGCGTCACCATTAATTGGTGTTTCCCTGCGCAATGTGCCAATGGTCTGAAAAGCAGTCACAGCCGACTGAATGGTTTGAATATCGGATGCAACAACGCTCACACTGCCTATCGCCAGAGCAAGAGTAGTTAAACTCATTATCGATAATCTCTTTATTGAAATTATGGTTTTTTTGGATAAAAACATTATTGGAAACCCTTTCATAAAATGAATCAATATTAATACGAATGCCAATGATAATCATTATTATTTATAAAATCAATCGATATACTATTAATTGTCTTTTACTACTACTTGTTACCCGTCAGAAATTTGCAATCAAGGTAGCGCGAATGGCTATCGGAGAACCGGGCGAGATATTGTTGTTATTGTGTACCGAAGCAAAATAATTGGCGTCAAATAAATTCTCAATATTTAACTGACCACGAAACCGTTTGGTAAATTGCGCGAATAAAGCTGCATCGACCCTTGTAAAATCAGGAATTCTAACCGTATTATCGGCGGAAGCAAACATCTCGCCACGATAAATCACGCCAACTGCAGCCCCCACTTTGGGGGTAATATCGTATCGATTCCAGGCGGAAAAAGTGTGTCGAGGAAGCTCCCCTACTGTGGTTCCTTTTTTTGCTACACCCGGTATTTCGCTAGTAAATTCACCAGTTTGATAAGCGTAACCGCCCATCACACTCCAATCTGAAGTCAGTTGACCATTCAGACTGATTTCAATACCCTCTGTGCGCTGCCCCTTGGCTAAAAAAGTTCGCGTCGGATCATTTGGGTCAGCCGTTATCACATTCGTTCGATCCAATTGATAGACAGCACCCGTTAATGCCAAATCAGGGCGGATATCCCATTTAATCCCGGTCTCAAGTGTCGTGAATTTTTCCGGCTTAAGTGTATCGACTGTCACATTCAAGGATGTTAGTTGATCACCGGCGCGCGGAACATAGGCTTGACTATAGCTGGCATAAAAAGAAATCGGTTCGATGGGTTTATAAATGACACCAAAGCGTGGCGCAATCAAATCATCTCTTGTTTTTAAGTGTGCTCTATCCGCATTCCTCTGCCGGAAATTCACTTCAAACATATCGTAGCGCACCCCTGCAATTAATTGCAGCTGCGGCAACAATTCAATCTGATCCTGGACATACAACGATGTAACATTGACAATACTACGATTATGCGCATCTGTATCCCGCGTCAAAAACCCCACGGGAGCATTTGTAACCGGATTACTTAAAGGCACGCGCAGATTAACTTGCGATTCGTCATTATTAAAAAAACCATTTCGCCGCTGATTATGGGTTTCCTGACGCCCCACCTCGATACCTGCCATCAACGTATGCGCAATTGGTCCGGTGTTGAGCGAATAGAGTAAATTCGTCTGATTAAAAACATTGTCACGCGAAGTCACATTGTTATAAGCGCCGAGCGATACTAGTCCGGAAAAAGCCTGGCTATTGGCAAAGATGTTCTGATAGAACTTATCGTACGTCGTGTAGTTTGTACGGTTTTGCAGCGTAACCCCGGAATCAAATTTATGCTCGATGAAAGAATTGAACGACAGCACATCGATGTTTGCATTACTACGCTTAGGATCACCAAAAAACTGAGATTCATGCACATTGATAGGGCGCCCTAGAAATGAAGGAATACCCCGATCAGCGGTGCGATCATCGTGGAATCGCTCCATACCTGCAACGATTTTAGTACGATGCGTTGGCTTGATCGTTACAGTCGGAGATATTCCAAGACGCTCCATACTAACGCCATCGCGGAAACTGCCTGCATCTTCGTATAAGGCATTCAAACGTACAGCAGCCACATCATTAATGACATAACCGACATCTGCGGTCATTCTTTTCTGATTGAAAGAACCGCCTTGAAAAGTAAATTCCCGAACTGGATCCCAGCTGGCCTGTTTCGATACACGGTTGACCACACCGCCCGATCCACCGCGGCCAAAAATCATACCATTTGCACCTTTGAGCACTTCAATACGTTCAATATTATATAAATCGCGAAAGAATTCGGCATCATCACGTATGCCATCAATAAAAAAATCTCCCGTCGAACGATTACCACGAAATACCAGCGCATCACGATTGCCCTCTCCTTGTGACACACCGACACCGGGTACATAACGAACTGCATCGCTCAGGCTGCGGATAGATTGATCTTTAATCAACTCATTGGTTATTACTGAAATGGCTTGTGGAACATCGCGCAATAAGGTGTTAGTTTTTGTCGCTGTATTGGTGCTTACTACCGCATAACGACTAGCACTATCGGCAGTGACTTGAATTGAAGGCAAAGTGACCACCGACTCAGCACCTGATGCAGCTGGCTGCACAGCAATGATATAACCTTCAGCTTGCTGAATTGCTTGCAATCCAGAATTCTCAAGCAACTGATTCAGAGCCGACTGAATTTCAAAATCACCACTGAGTCCAAAAGTCACCTTTCCCTGCAGCAAAGCAGGATCAACAGTCAGCTTGACCCCGAACTGCTCCTCGATCTGACTAATAGCATCATGCAAAGAACCGGCTGGAATACTGAGGGTGAGTGTAGTTGACGACGCATCTATAGATTGAGCAATACTTTGTTTTGGAAAGAAAATTAAAGCCAAGCTCAAATTGAACAATATTGCATAAAAATAGAAACACCTAGCAATCCCACGGATAGTCATAATAAATTAAGGCACAAATATTATTGTTGCTTTTAGCAAGAGCTCTCGAGCATTTTAAGTAGCACAATATTCGCCACTCAATAATGGATATGTATCACACAAAGAAAATGAACAGTAAATAAGATCTGTTCGATTGAGCTTGGATTTGGATTTGGATTTGGATTTGATCAAGCTGAACCATGATATCCATAACGCAGAAAAGACTGAAGAAATCACTGAGAAACAGCTTTCTTTATACTACGATGAAAATAAAGCTTTCCACACCTGCCTGTAATTACCAATTCTAGAAATACCAATCAATCCTCCGCACTACGCAGCATTTTGACACATACAAGTGGATTGAGACACAAAAGATTGAGGAACAAAATCCTGCATCTGAGACTTCTGTTCCAGCGTTTGATCCAACACCTGCTTAACATGGCACGCACACAACCCACACTGCTCAGTAACGCCAAGGCAAGCTTTTAAATCCCTCATCCGGTCAGCACCCTGGTAAATTGCTTCCCGCAATGCTCTTTCTGTGACTCCTTTGCAAATACATACATACATATCGAATACCCTGCGATCTAAAGTTCAGTTAAATTTACTATTATTTAACAATGATCAAAGAATTATTAATAATAATGAGAATGATTCTTAATTATACCAATTTAATTGTAAAAAGCAATCTATTTCGATGATCATTACCTAACTATAAATAGTTGAACATCGTTTGTTTAGAACTTGTAAAAATAAAAATTTGTTGAGTCAGTGCAAGACATATAGGATACTAGCCGGATGCTGATTTTTAAGGCACAAATTTCATCAATCAGCGCCTGAATCCTCTACAGTAAGCAATCCTAATTTTCACAGGTAATTTAATGTTCATTAGCGTTCTTGATCTTTTCAAAATAGGTATTGGGCCATCAAGCTCGCATACCATGGGTCCCATGGTTGCAGCCAAAGATTTTCGTGATCGCATGCAGCTCTATGTTTCTAATCACGATATTCCATCCTTCTTACAGGTTCGCTGTACTTTGCGAGGATCTTTGGCTTTCACTGGCAAAGGACATGCTACTGATCGAGCAGTAACTTTAGGCATGCATCAACATACACCGCAAGGATTAGCCAAACTGAATGTCAATGAATTATTCGAACAACTATGGCAGCAAACAACGATTCAGATCAGCGAATCTATCAAAATTCACTTCAACCCGGTAGAAGATATTATCTTCGACCGTGGAGAGCCTTTACCAGAACATCCGAATGGCATGATTTTTCAGCTGCTGGATGAAACCGGCAAGACGCTATTAACCGAAATCTATTTCTCGATTGGTGGAGGTTTTATCACCACATTACCTGAAATCGGCAAACTCGTAGCACCAATCAAAATAGAAGCTGCCAGCTCCTGTGGCTTTCCCTTTGACTCAGCCAATCAGATGATGAAAATGTCGGCCGATAGCGGTTTATCGATTGCCGCTATGAAACGCAGCAATGAGGTAGAACGAATTAATGAAAGCAAACTCAATGAAGGACTGGATGCAGTCTGGAATGCAATGCAAACTTGCTTGGAAAATGGATTGACCGCTGAAGGTCGACTGCCTGGCGGTTTAAATATTAAACGGCGCGCGCATACGTTGCACCAACAATTGCAGAATAATCCTCAGAAAGCCAACTTAAATGACTGGCTGTGTGCATATGCCATGGCAGTCAATGAAGAAAATGCGGCCGGACATATGGTTGTTACCGCGCCGACTAACGGTGCAGCGGGCGTGATACCGGCTGTTATTTACTATGCCGTAAAACATGAAGGCGCAACTCTGGAACACGTACGTGATTTCTTGCTGGTAGCCGGCGCGATTGGCGGACTAATCAAGCACAATAGTTCGATTTCCGGCGCAGAAGTTGGGTGCCAAGGCGAAGTAGGTTCAGCTTCAGCCATGGCAGCAGCAGGTTTGTGCGCCATAAAAGGTGGGACTACTGAACAAATTGAAAATGCTGCAGAAATCGCATTAGAACATCATTTAGGCATGACTTGTGATCCCGTTGGTAGCTTGGTGCAAGTCCCATGCATAGAACGTAACGGGTTCGGTGCCATTAAAGCTTATACCGCCGCATCACTGGCAATCCGCGGCGATGGACAACATTTTATGTCATTGGACAATTGTATCGCCGCGATGAAACAAACTGGACTCGAGATGTCGATAAAATATAAAGAAACTTCACTAGGTGGTCTGGCGGTCAGTATCACAGAATGTTAATCATTCATCATCTATGACTTTACAACTTGCTGATTATATTGCGCGATCTTCTAACAATCAAGAAAACTCCAAGCATCACCACTGGAATCGCAATACTGGTCAGTAATTCCACATTGATATCTTGCTCTGTCGCCTTCAAAGTTTTTAAAAAAATAATCTTTTGCGGACAGATAATTCTTTTGAGTCTACCTAAACCACAACGACATGTTTTTGCAGATCAATGTCAAAAACTTATGAAGAAGCTTATGGGATAAAAAAATCAACGTTCAAATGAACGTTGATCAACTAACTATCAGGAAGGTACATGCAGTTTAGCATGGCATATGTGAAGTATTTGTGATAACAAACAAACGATTTAGAATCATGTGTCAATGATCTTATTAATGCTTAATATAAAAAAACCAATTAGTACTTTTTTATGATGATCTATGTATCATGAGCTACAATATTTTAATTCTTTTTTAAAACCACTTTCTATCACTGACAAACCAGATTAATACAGGGAAACTTATGGGTGCTATTTTCTTTTATATTTTTATTTATTTCATCGGATATTATGCCTCTAATATCTTGAATATGTTAACAGTCCGTCCATTCATCACAAATCGCTATATCGCTGCGCTACTACCGGTATATGGTGTTGCACTGACACACGCTTACGTAATCGTTAGCAGCCCACCTCCGCAAGGGGCTGACATGACGATCGAATACGCGTTGCTGGTGTTCATCACTCTACCGGTTGTGATAGTGACACTGGGTGCCGTGTACTTCATGTGGAATAGTAAAGGCAAACAAGATGATGACCCGGATGAAAATACGTTCGATAATACAAGTGAACCATCTGAAACTATTAGCGATAAACTCACTGACCAGAAAACCGACACACAGTCTGTTGTTGATCTCGTTACAGAAGATAAAAAAGCTAACTACAAAGATAAAGAACACAACACTAATAGCAATGAAAAAACTTAATGCAAGTATCTATTGTTGAAAGACTGATATCGATGCTTACGATGGTTTGTCGACAATTACGTGCTCCTTTTGTGCACTAAGCGTACCTTGTTCAATAACCGCCAGCGTCAATCGTGAAATTGCCACACGCTTACCTGTATCTTCTTCGAGAATATCTGTTTGCCAAACTTGCGTGCGTCGACCCGTATGTAGTGGCGCGCAAATACCAACAACATGGCCTTTGGTAACTGCCCGGATATGATTGATATTTAATTCCAACCCAACCGCACGGTATTGTTCGGGATTTATTGTCATCCAGCCAGATACACTACCTAAGGTCTCAGACAACACACAACTTGCACCACCATGCAATATACCGAATGGCTGCATCGTACGTTTGTCGACCGGCATGCGTGCCTTCAAGAAATCTGGGCCCAACTCGACAAACTGAATGCCAATATATTCTCCCATATTGGCATTCCGCAAACCTTCCAAGTGCTCAATCGTGTAATCTTTAAACCAAATCTTAGTCATTGAACATTCCTTTTTATTCTTCTCTTTTGATAGTGAATAAACCCCATTTATTGATGCAGAATCACGTCAGGATTGAAAATTTTCGATCACATTTGCATCCGACTTTCGTACACTGTTAGCTAACAACTTCCTTGCGGGCTGAATTATATGACCTATCAATAAGTTCCAGCGCGCTTTGACGATCACAAAAAATGCAGCCGGAATAGGTTGTTGATATGAAGAAAGATTTCTGATTGATTTCCTTGACTTAAATCATGCCAAATATTTATCTTTAAAGTCTTCTGAATGCACCGGAACATCCTTGAACTAAATTACAGCCTTCTGCTTCAAGAATTACCAGATTGCTATCCTAATAAACAAAGAACCCATTCGTGTCGCAAAATAAAGTATACCTCTGCATTACTTTTCTTACTAATAAATTATTCGCCAAACGCATCTCTGAGCCACTCGATCTCCTGCCCATGACTACCGGACAGCAAGAGTACATCAAATCGACAAGGCGACTCGAAGTCTAATTCAGCCAAATAATATCGTGCAGTACGTAATATTTTAGCTCGTTTCGTGAAAGTAATACTTGCAGCCGCCCCACCATACTTTTCACTTGTTCGCATGCGCACTTCAATGAAAACCAGTGTTTCTCTATCGTACATTATCAGGTCGATTTCTCCAAAACGGCAGCGATAATTTCGCGTCACTAAAACCAATTGTTGTCGCTGCAAATACGACAAGGCTACTTCTTCAGCCTCACTGCCCTTCATCTTCCACAATACTTTTTGAATCCATTATCAGTTGAATTTTACCGTTCTTAAATTGTGCTGCAACAAGTTCGCGAACAAACTGATTAGGTAATTGGAAACGAATTTGCCCGGTAACGCCATCAATAGAAATTACATCAACAGGTTGTGGCAGCATCAAATTTACTAGCAACCGGAAAGCATCAATACCTAGCGCATAAAGGCGCTCCATTTCAATACTCTTAGCTGTGCTGACGTGACGATAGGCCATAACAGCGGGATGATCAGGTTGCAATAACCAAGGCATATCCAGAAACTGAATATCATTAAGATCATTATTGAGTAAAAAATTGTCAGTTCCTGAAAAAATCTGTGATGTAGCATACACTGGCACTTCTGGATCAAGGTAGGAACGTAGCAAACGTGATTTTTCTAAGTCTAGAGCAAGAAAAACCAAGTGATTACTACCGGCAGTCAAATTACGAAATTGTTGCAGCACAGTTGGATTATCAGCATATAAAAATGATTCGGTGGTTTTATCAATTTCGCTTTGCCACCGCAACGTAAAGGCATTCTGCAACCGTCTAGATAGTGGGCTGTCATCACCGATGATAATGGCATGACTTCTGCCACTTGACAGCGCTAGCTCAGCAAGCTGATTCGCTTCAGATTCCATCTGCAAACCAAAAAAATAAAGTTTAGGCGGCAAATTCGTATTACTGTCTGCTGTATTCAGTGCTAAAGTGGGTACATTGGAGAAATGACTGGAAGCCACAGCCGAAACACCATCCCGCGTAAGAGGTCCGACAATAAATATTGCACCGGCACTGAGTGCTTGATGGTAAGCAATCAAAATATCGAGCGGATCGTCGGTTGTGGAATATAACCGAATGATTGCTGGAAGCGGCTCTCCACGCTGTGTAGCAGCCACAAAACCCTCTTTCACCATATTAGCAGCTTCGCCAAATGAGGCGGATTCCAAGGGCAATAACAGTGCAATATGAGGTACTAGCGCAAATTCAGGTAAAATTCCCAATTGATCTTGTTCACCGAGATCAGTCGCCATCGATGAAAAGCTAAAACTTAACAACAAGACTGCTGCCAGAGCTATTGTAAAAAAACGTTGCATAGTGAGGATTATGCTGAGTAAAAGTGCATTATATGTGGTTGCCACACCAATAGGAAATTTAAACGATATCAGCTTACGTGCCTTAGATATTCTGGCAAAAGTAGATGTCGTTGCCGCTGAGCATACACAAGTTTCCGGGCATTTATTTGCAGCACACTCAATTTCCACCAAATTTATTAGCCTACATCAACACAATGAAGCAATTGTTTCCAATAAGATCTTAGCACTATTAAATAGCGGAAAAAATGTTGCTTTAGTAACTGATGCAGGCACCCCTGGCATTTCCGATCCAGGCGCAATTCTAGTTCAACGCATACGTGCGCATGGATATTCGATTATTCCCATTCCCGGTGCGAATGCAGCAATTTGCGCCCTATCAGCCAGCGGCATTACAGATCCACATTTTTTATTTTATGGTTTTTTACCGACTAAAACTGGATTGCGTAAACGTGCACTAATCGAATTAAAACCACAGCTGTGCACATTAATATTTTATGAGGCACCTCATCGGATTCTGGAATGCATAATCGACATGATGGAAGTTTACGGTACTCAGCGTGATCTTACCATTGCCCGGGAACTGACTAAATTATTTGAAACTATTCATAAGGGTACTTTGGAAGAAGTCTATTCCTGGCTACAGGGAGACAGTAATCAGCAAAAAGGCGAGTTTGTTTTATTATTGTCGGGTGCAGAAACTATGGAAAAATCCGAAATCAGCGAACAAGCACAGCACACATTAAAATGCTTACTGTTTGAACTACCGTTAAAACAAGCAGTTAAACTGACAACAGAGATCACAGGTGAAAACAAAAATTCGCTCTATCAACTAGCGCTAGCATTAAAAAATGCAGGATATCCCGAATAGCATAATGGCGCTTACGCTATAATCCGGTACTTATATTGATGGCTGATAAACCTTGACCAGCATAACTATTACCCGTCCAGATGATTGGCACTTGCATTTGCGAGATGGCGAGCAATTGCACTTTGTGCTGCCGCATACAGCAAGGCAGTTTGCGCGCGCAATTATTATGCCTAACCTTAAACCGCCGATTGTGACAACGGATATGGCCTTGGCTTATCGCGCACGGATTTTGGCTGCCTTACCTGAGGCATTGTATGGCAGTTTTAATCCGCTGATGACCCTGTATTTGACTGATAATACCCCCCCCTCAGAAATCATTCGAGCAAAAGAGAGTAAAGTGGTACAAGGCATAAAACTGTATCCGGCTGGCGCAACGACAAATTCGGATGCCGGAGTAACCGATATTACCAAGTGCTATACTACATTGGAAACAATGGAGCAAAATGATCTGCCGTTGCTGGTGCATGGCGAAGTAACAGATACTAATGTAGATGTATTTGATAGAGAAAAAGTTTTTATCGATCGGATATTGGCTCCTCTAACACAACGTTTTCCAAACTTGCGCATCGTATTTGAGCATATCACAACACGGAATGCGGTAATGTTTGTAAAAGAGGCATCCAAATCGATTGCCGCCACAATTACGGCGCATCACTTGTTGTTGAATCGTAATGCGATTTTTGAAGGTGGCATTCGCCCTCATTACTACTGCTTACCTATCTTGAAGCGCGAAATTCATCGTCAAGCATTATTGAACGCAGCCACCAGCGGCAATCCGAAATTTTTCCTTGGCACTGACAGTGCGCCGCACGCACAAACGAATAAAGAAAACACCTGTGGTTGCGCTGGAATTTTCACAGCCCATGCTGCTATTGAATTGTACGCAACAGCATTCGAACAAGCAGGTGCGCTTGATAAATTAGAAGCTTTTGCCAGTTTTTACGGTGCTGATTTTTATCAGTTGCCCCGTAACAGCTGCCATATCACACTAAAAAAAGAACACTGGATTGTTCCGGAGGAATTCGGATTCGCAAATGAGAAATTGATCCCCCTTTATGCCGGGGAAAACTTAACTTGGAAAACGACATAGCTATCAGGAAATATTTTTGTGTAATCGCAGCGAACCTAGATATTCTAGAGAATCAATATCAATAATCTCTACCATATCGAAAAAACTAAGGAAGTTGTTACCGCCTCAGCAAGTTACTACACCCCTCATTGTTAGCAATCGGTCAGTTATAGCAGCAAAGTAAGGCTATGAAATAAATTGGCTCTCTGATTAAAATTCAGCCCAAAAACATTCAAATCAACAATCATCGCAACAAATTATTACCGTCAACGAGAACAAACAACCATTTGATTCATAATATTTTGCGTTGCGTCATTGCTGCTTCTATCCCTATCAATAACCAGAATTTTCTTCCGACAAAAATCGATTTGTATTCAGCTCCTATTAAGGTCAAAGACTGCACAATTGAAACCAAAATAACAAATAGATTGTTGTATTGCGCCAAGGATTACAGATGAAATTTAAATGAAAAATAGTTTTACAAACAATCTGTACCTTGATTTAACCGGGAGATACATCATGAACGCAAAAAGAACACTCATTCTGTCGGCAATAATTGGAATATTTTTTCTCAGTGGATGTATGGCGACGCCTTATTATGGAGGCTCTGGATATCATCGAAATACAGTATATGGTTACGGGTATCAATCACCCAATTACATACGTCCCGGCTATATCAGAGCGCAAAGACACTTTATCGGCGGATATGGGCATATGGGTGGAGGGCATAGACATTTTATCGGTGGATACAAACACATGCACAGACACATGAATGGAGGACACCACCATCGGGGAGGAAACCATCGAAGAGGGCATCATCGTTGATGCAAAAGATTAAATTTAGGCAACGCCCTCCACATCCAATTTGCTTGACATAAAATCCGCTTTCAATAATTGAGAAATCTGCTATCTTTATTCATGCTGGATTCGTATGATAAGTTTTCAGCAATTTCACTTTATAGTTGATTGCTCAAGATGCCAGGTTGCTAATGCAGCACACCCCATGATAATTTCTAAAAACTGTCTTTTAGTCTTGCATCTATCGCGTTTTAAAACTGGAAGGTTTTAGATTCCCTGATGGCAAGATATAATATTTATTTTTTGCGGATTCATATGAAGCTTTTATTCGTGTTATTGCTAGCGTGCCTTGCTGTTTCATCAGTATCTGCACAGCAACAAGATATTTCCGTGGCTGCTAAATCTTTTATGCTGTCAGATTTTCAAACGGGACAGGTATTGGCTGGACAAAATGTACACGAACGCATAGAACCTGCATCTCTTACCAAGCTGATGACTGCTTATGTGGTGTTTTCTGCGTTGAAGCAGCGGCAAATTGCACTGGATCAAACTGTTCCGGTATCAGAGAATGCCTGGCGCATGATTGGTTCACGCATGTTTATCGAGCCCAAGAAACAAGTTACTGTAGATGAATTAATCCGCGGAATGATCGTCCAGTCCGGTAATGATGCCTGCATTGCTTTGGCTGAAGCCGTCGCAGGCTCAGAAGCAAGTTTCGTGACTATCATGAATAACGAAGCAAAGCGTTTAGGAATGCAAAACACACATTTCACTAACACGACGGGGTTGCCCGACTCCAATCACTATACAACTGCACATGATCTAACTTTACTGGCAACTGCTATCATCCGCGAATTTCCGGATTTTTACCCGCTTTACTCATTAAAGGAATATACCTATAACAACATTACCCAACCCAACCGGAATCGGTTGCTATGGATTGATCCGCATGTTGATGGTATGAAAACAGGTTGGACTAAAACTGCCGGCTATTGCCTGATTACATCGGCGATACGCGATAAACGACGATTAATTTCAGTCGTCATTGGCGCCCAATCAGCCAATGCACGCAGCATAGAAAGTCAGCGCTTACTCAATTATGGTTTTCAGTTTTACGATACGCTGCATTTATACAAAAAAAATGATTCACTTGCCACCATCCATTTGTGGAAAGGCACCCAGAACGAATTGAAAGCCGGATTTGATCGTGATGTTTTTTTCACTCTGCCCAAAGGCCAGGCTGACAAGCTTAAAGCCACCATGGAGTATAAACAGCCTCTGATCGCGCCAGTTCAACTCGGTCAAGAAGTTGGTACGGTTAAATTTACACTCGACAATAAGACTATTGAAGTTTATCCATTAGTCGCCTTGGAAAAAGTTGATTCAGCCAGTTTCCTGGGCCGTGCATGGGATAGTGTAAAATTACTGTTTAACTGATTTCCAACTAAACTTATCAAAAGAATTTCGCATGATATATCTGAATGGCAAGTTTATGCCCATCGAAGAAGCATTTATTCCTGTGCTGGATCGTGGTTTTATTTTCGGGGACGGAGTATACGAGGTTATTCCAGTTTATTCACGAAAACCTTTCCGGCTCACCGAACATCTTATGCGTCTACAACACAGCTTGGATGGTATACGCCTAAAGAATCCATTCAGTAATGAAGAATGGAGAAACATTTTGGAGCAGGTCATAACTAATAATGACGGGGAAGACCAGTATATTTATTTGCACATCACTCGCGGAGTGGCCAAGCGTGATCATGCTTTTCCTGCAAATGTTCCTCCCACTGTTTTTATTATGAGTAATCCGCTGCTGCAACCATCAGAAGAATTACTTAAAAACGGTGCATCGGCGGTTACAGCTAATGATAATCGCTGGGTACGCTGTGATGTCAAAGCCATTTCCCTGCTACCCAACATATTGTTGCGGCAACTGGCGGTGGATGTGCAAGCACTCGAAACCATCTTGATTCGAAATGGATTCCTGACTGAAGGTTCTGCAAGCAACATTTTCATAGTAAAAAATAAAATGTTGCTTGCACCCCCGAAAAGCAATCTGATGTTACCTGGGATCACGTATGATGTAGTGCTTGAATTAGCTGCAGCTAATCAAATTCCCCATGAAATTAGAGAAATTTATGAAACAGAAATACGGATAGCTGACGAAATCCTGCTGACGTCATCGACCAAAGAAATCATGCCAATTACTTTATTGGACAATAAACCTGTGGGAGATGGAAAACCAGGAGAATTTTTCAGGCAATTGCATGCGCTCTATCAAGAATATAAAACGACTCACATGCGCGGGCACACCACAGCTCGTTTAACCAGTTGATTTAAATTTAAGCTATTTTCGATTTGCAATTATGACAGAACAAGCTTCATTAATTGAATATCCTTGTGATTTTCCAATCAAGATTATGGGTAAGGCGCATCAGGATTTTACTCAAACAACACTGGCTATTGTTAAATACCATGCTCCGGATTTCGATATCTCCACTACGGCGGTCAAGGCTAGCAGAAATGGCACCTATTTAAGCCTCACCTGCACCATTCGCGCCACTTCCCGAACTCAACTCGACGCTTTATATCAGGCATTATCCGAACATTCCATGATCTCAGTGGTATTATGACTACTCATGCGACACCAGCATTCCAGCATTCATCTTCCATCCACGAGTAACAACACTTGATCGTCAGGACCTTAGGATTATCCGATTATCAACCGACCTGGCAAGCCATGAAGGATTTTACTGCTGCACGAACCACTGAAACTTGTGACGAAATTTGGTTGCTACAACACCCACCTACATTTACTCAAGGCATTGCAGGAAAGGATGAGCATCTATTAAACAATCACGGGATTGATGTAATTAAATCAGATCGCGGCGGCCAGATCACCTATCATGGACCTGGACAAATTATTGCTTACTTATTGCTGGATATTCGCCGGTTAAAACTCGGTGTGCGCGAACTGGTCAGAAACATGGAAAACGCTGTGATCGACTTATTGAAAGATTACCATATTAATGCGACAGGACGAATTGAGGCGCCAGGCGTGTACGTTGACAATGCTAAAATCGCCTCATTGGGACTCAAAATCAAGAAAAACTTCTGTTATCACGGTATTGCTTTGAATGTAAGTATGGATCTGACTCCATTCTCTTATATTAATCCCTGCGGCTATCAAGGCTTACAAGTCACGCAAACCGAAGATCTGGGCATTACCGATAACCTGGAAATATTAAGCAGCAAACTCGCAAATCAAATACAAGCAAAACTTATCAAAGGATAATCAATTTATCATTATGACCACTGACACCCGGCAGAAAGGCGCTGACAAAACCGCGCGCAATCCCGTCAAAATAGCACCGCAATCACGCAATGATCTGTTGCGTAAACCCTCGTGGATTCGCGTTCGCTCGTCCAACAGTGAGAACTATTACGAAGTTAAGCGGCTGTTGCGTGAACATAAGCTTCATACGGTCTGTGAAGAAGCATCGTGCCCTAATATTGGCGAATGCTTTGGAAAAGGAACGGCAACTTTTATGATTCTAGGCGATCTATGTACGCGCCGCTGCCCTTTCTGTGATGTTGCGCACGGCAGACCCAAGCCTCCGGATGTCGGTGAGCCGTTACATCTGGCGCAATCGATAGCTGCGATGCGATTGAAATATGTAGTGATCACCAGTGTAGATCGTGACGATTTACGCGACGGTGGCGCACAACACTTCGTCGATTGTATCCGTGAAATACGTACTCACTCACCTAGTACCAAGATTGAAACCTTGGTTCCTGATTTTAGAGGTCGCCTGGAAATTGCTCTGGAAAAACTCACGGCTTGCCCACCGGATGTTTTAAACCATAACCTTGAAACCGTGCCCAGATTATATAAGCAGTGCCGGCCCGGCGCTGATTATGCCAATTCATTAAAATTACTAAAGGATTTTAAAGCGGATTTTCCTCACATCCCGACCAAGTCAGGTCTAATGCTGGGTCTAGGAGAAACAGATGAGGAAATCATGGAGGTATTACACGATTTGCGCAGACACAATGTGGAAATGCTGACCATTGGTCAATATTTACAACCCAGCATCGGTCATTTACCGGTCATGCGCTACGTTACACCCGAAGGATTCAAAACATTTGAGCATGCGGCACTTGCAATGGGATTTAGTCATGCCGCCTGTGGGCCAATGGTACGTTCCAGCTATCATGCCGACCAGCAAGCACATGAATCCGGATTACTATGACAGTATTAATCTCCAGCGCAACCTATTATTTAGAGCTCACTCAAAAGGTATAAATATTTGATTAAAATCAATAATAGTGTATTTATTTGGTAAAATAGTGCACGTAAATATGTGAATCAACACCAAGAGCCGTGCACCATGATTCACTATATCAGCCAAAAAACTGCCCCTCGAAGGATTTGATACACCGCCGGGCATGATCCTTGATCCCAATAATCGCTGGGTAAAGCTGAGAGATTAGCTACCGTGGGATGAGTTGTCCAAGAGCTACTATAAGACGTTATGCTCAAATCTGGGCCGCCCACCAGCCAAAGATGCCAGAATTGTGATCGGAGCGGTGATTATTAAACATAAATTATCGATTCCAGATGAAGAGACTGTTGAACCTGGAAGGACAAAGAAATCAGTCAAGGCAATTGATCATGACAACGACGACAATAATGTATCAAATAGCGGTGATGTGGGCAGCAGTGATGCTGCCACCGCATTGGTGACAGATCAATCTTTGGCAGATGAACTACCTCGGAATCACGGCAAATTAATACTGGATGCCACCATTGCAGAACAGGCCATACGCTATCCGACAGATCTTGGCCTGCTGAACGAAGCGCGTGAATTAAGTGAGCGTATCATTGATGAACTGCATACCAAAAGTAATCGTCCACAGAAAAAGAAGCCGCGCACTTATCGCGAGGTCGCCAGGAAAGCCTACCTCAGTTTGGTCAAGCTGAGACGGGCATGCAACAAAAAACGCCGCGCCGGTATCAGACAGCAATTGCAGTTCTTGCAGCGGAATTTAAAACATATTGAAGAAATGCTGACGGAGTATCTGCTTGGCACAACCATGCCGTTACCCAATGGGTTGTTACGCCGCTACTGGGTATTGCCCCCTCTATACCGACAACAACATGCGATGTACAAAACCAAAACACCAGATGCTGCGATGGTCGCATTGTCAGTATCAGTCAGCCGTATCTTCGGCCCATTATCAGGGGAAAGCAAGGCAAGGCAGTTGAATTTGGCACCAAAATAAGCGTGAATCTAACTGGCAAAGAGCTAGCGCATATCGACAAACTGCACTGGGACGCGCAACATGGTTCCCGTGATAATCGTAGGTAGCTATCTGGACGCAATCATATACGCTTTTCAGGCATACCACTGGGGCGTCCACCAAAGATTACACCTGAAAACAAAGATGAATTGATGCGCCTGAAAGCACAACGTCGACAGGAATATCGCGAGCACATTCCAATTGAAGGACAGTTTGGTCAAGGAAAGTATGGATATCGACTCAACAATATTCGGGCCAGGCGCGCTGATACCTCTGCCGCATGGATTAACAGCATCTTCCTGGTCATAAACCTGCTTATTTGGGTGCGGGTTTCTATTTGTCTAAAAAATCTTGCTGCCAAAATGGCATTTTGTGCGACAAAAAAGAACATGCTCAGAAAAATTGGGTTTACACGTGTCCACCAATTCATCTCAAACCAGAATTTTTGCTTGACTGCGTATAACTGATCGCTGAATTTCTGAGTAGGCTCTCGTTATAACTAGGCATCAATAATCTTGAAATCATGCGTTATTTTAACAGTTTGCTTGAGCATGATGGAAGCCGAGCAATATTTCTCAGATGATAAATTAATAGCCCGCTCAACTTGTTGTGAATTCAAATTGCGACCCGTAATAATGAAATGCAAATGGATATGAGTAAATACCTTTGGGTCAACAGGTGCACGCTCGGCTTCAATTTCCACTTCGCAATCGGTAATATCCTGACGACTTTTTTTCAAAATTAGCACTACATCAAATGTAGTGCAACCACCTAACCCCATCAACAGCATTTCCATTGGGCGTGGCCCCTTATTCTGCCCCCCTGCTTCAGGTGCACCATCCATTAATATCGAATGACCGCTAGCGGATTCAGCGAGGAAACTGACGTTGCCTTTCCATTTAATACGAGTTTTCATCTTTACTCCACTACAATAATAAAAATTTTATGCAAACAAAAAGCCGATGCTGTTAGGCATCGGCTTTTCTGAATTCTGAATACTTATTACTTCAGTGTCAGGATAAAATCAGCTAATACTTTAGCATTTTCTGGACTAACGTTAGCATTAGGTGGCATTGGAATTGGACCCCAGACACCATTACTTCCTTTTAGGATTTTTTCTGCCAGCATTTCAGCCGCACCATCCTGACCTGCATATTTAGCGCTAATATCTTTCAGGCTTGGACCAACTAGCTTAGTATCAACATTATGGCAATTCAAACAACCACTGTTTTTTGCCAGATCGGCATCTGCTTGCGCAACACCAGCTAAGAAAAAGGCAGACGCAGCTACTGCTCCAATTAATACTTTTTTCATATATCTTCCTTATTATAAAATTATAAATGGGTTGATATTCTAACCCGAACTTTACAGACTTGCAGCAATTCCTGTAAGTTTGTGATTTTTAATATTCCACCTGTTGCTATATTCTCTCACGCACTTACCACTCCAACTACAAACTCTGATGATACTGCTTTGCTGAGACTTCAGAGTAAATTGTTTAGTTCCAGCACAGTTCTATACTTTTGAACAAAATTATCGGCAATACAAAGAACTAATCTGTTATCGCACCTGTGCTGGCACTAGACACCAGCTTGGCATATTTGGCCAGCACCCCGCGCGAATAAAGCGGTTGCGGTGGTTGCCAAGATCCGCGGCGCTGCACAAGCTCATCATCAGATACGTTCAATTGCAGCAGTCTCTGTTCGGCATCAATGGTGATCGAATCTCCTTCCTTCACCAGCGCAATAGTCCCACCGACAAAAGCTTCTGGCGCCACGTGTCCGACCACCATACCGTAAGTACCGCCGGAAAAACGCCCATCGGTAATCAATCCGACGGAATCACCCAAACCCTCACCGATCAAGGCGGAAGTAGGAGACAGCATTTCGCGCATTCCTGGGCCACCTTTAGGTCCTTCATAACGAATCACCACCACATCGCCAGGTTGAATTTTGCGTGCCAGAATTGCTGCCATGCAAGCTTCCTCCGACTCAAATACGCGTGCAGGGCCAGTAATTTTCGGATTTTTAATTCCGGAAATTTTCGCGACGCACCCTTCAGTAGACAAATTACCTTTCAAAATAGCGAGATGCCCTTGTGCATACATCGGATTGTCCCATTGACGGATCACATTCTGATCGGCGCGTGGCGTGCCTGGAACTGCTTGCAACACTTCTGCAATGGTCTGCCCACTGACCGTGATGCAATCTCCGTGTAACAGCTCATGATCCAGCAACATTTTCATCACTTGTGGAATTCCGCCCGCCTGGTGCAGATCGGCGGTCACATAGCACCCAGAGGGCTTCAGGTCGCATAACACCGGCACTCTACCGCGCATCCGCTCAAAATCATCAATACTCCATTCGACTTCAGCCGCGTGCGCAATCGCTAAAAAATGCAGTATGGCATTAGTCGATCCGCCTACTGCCATAATTACTGCAACAGCGTTCTCTATTGATTTACGCGTAATGATGTCACGCGGCAGGATTTGTTTTTTGATGGCATTAACCAATACTTCAGCGGATTGTCCAGCACTGACCAATTTGTCATCGTCTTCAGCCGACATTGTAGAAGAATATGGCAAACTCATACCCATCGCTTCAAACGCGGATGACATCGTATTGGCGGTAAACATGCCGCCGCAAGAACCAGCGCCTGGGCAAGCATGACGCTCAATCTGCAGCAACTCTTCATCATCAATTTTATGCGCGCTGTGCTGCCCCACCGCTTCAAATACGCTAACAATGGTCAGATCCTGATTTTTATAATGCCCGGGCTTTATCGTACCACCATAGACAAAAATTGCCGGCACATTCATGCGCGCAATTGCGATCATCGCGCCCGGCATGTTTTTATCGCAACCACCGATAGTAATCACACCATCCATACTTTCCGCCTGCACGCAGGTTTCAATCGAATCGGCAATCACTTCGCGCGAAATCAGAGAATACTTCATGCCTTCCGTACCCATCGAGATTCCGTCCGAAACCGTGATAGTGCCAAACATCTGCGGCATAGCGCCTGCCCGTTTTAATGCCGCTTCGGTTTGTAGTGACAGTTCATTCAGCCCTTTATTACATGGCGTAATCGTGGAATAGCCATTGGCAATACCCACAATCGGTTTATTAAAATCCTCATCGTTAAAACCGACCGCACGCAACATGGCACGACTGGGTGCGTGTTGCGTACCCTGAGTAATAGCCTGACTACGTTTATTATCTGGCATGCTTGCTCCTGAATAAGATAAAAATACAATGTATAACACAGCGTATACCAGTGCAATTGGTATAATGCTTGATATTTTACCGCAAATAAGGCCGAAACTATGCTCGTTCACCCGCAAATTGATCCCGTTGCCATCTCACTAGGACCGCTTTCTGTACATTGGTATGGATTGATGTACTTGCTTGGTTTTGTGGCGTTCATTTTGCTCGGGAGGTATCGCATCAAACACAATCCGCACGCCACCTTCACCTATGAGATGCTCGATGACGCCCTATTTTACGGTATGCTTGGTGTCGTTGTGGGCGGACGACTAGGGCACGTATTGTTCTATCAATTCGGCTATTATCTGGAACATCCGCTACATATTTTCGCTATTTGGGAAGGCGGCATGTCTTTTCATGGTGGATTTCTTGGCGTCTTCGTCGCGATGATATTGCTCGCCCGCAAATATAAATTACCATGGCTAGCAGTAACCGATTTTGTCATCCCACTAATTCCACCAGGATTAGCAGCAGGCCGCATTGGCAATTTCATCAACGGTGAATTATGGGGACGCCCCACTGACGTCCCATGGGGTATGGTTTTTCCATATGTTGACGAGCTCCCTCGTCATCCTTCCCAATTGTATCAATTTGCGCTTGAAGGTTTAGTACTGTTCATTTTCATCTGGATTTACTCAACCAAACCTCGCGCAACAGGTGCGGTTACGGGTGCATTTATGATTGGCTACGGTGTTTTACGTTCGTTCGCAGAATTCTTTCGCGAACCGGAAGATGGCTTCATGGGCGTACTAACTTTAGGGGTGACGATGGGACAATGGCTATCGATTCCAATGATTTTGGCAGGAATCGCAGCAATTGTTTGGTCACGACACCAAACCAACAATACTCAACCCAGTACAAACTCACGAAAACATAATAAAAATAAAAAGCATAACATCTAATGGAAACCATTAGATAAAAACCAGGGTTACCCCAATATACTCGTTGCATTAAGTACCGCTATTATGACAGCCATCAATCTACCACTCCAGGAGCTGATCATGAAAGCACAAAAATTCTTAACATTAATTTCTGTTTTGACATTTAGCCTAATAGTATTACCAGTATTGGCGGTAGAAGTAGAAGGTATTGATGACAACAATCATGCCGCATTGACACAATATTATGAAAATGTTGCCAAGGAAACCGAAGCAAAATTACAAAAAAATAAAGCCGCACTCGAAGAGTACGAAACACATCCTTATTACTATGGTAGACAAGGGCAAGAATTCAAATCACATACAGCAGCCAATATTCGTGAATACGAGGAAGTGTTGACAGAAAGTCTGAATAGTGCGGATCTACATAAAAAAATAACAATGGATCTTGATAATTCAGCAATCAAGAAAGCCCGTGTTGATCTTGATCCAAGTACATCGGCAATCAGATAATTTAGTAGCAACGCAAGGATCTGCAAAGGATCCAACAGAGAGCTGACAGCCACCGGACAACCGATGGCTGTTTTTTTGTCCGGCAACCTATCTAAAATCCTTCAGCCCGACTATTCGTCGCCAGCAATCGCACTTACTATTAAGTTCCCGCGCACCCACCATATGTCAAGCATTTCCCGGAATTAAACGTTTAGCCGGAAACCAGATATTAAATCGACTCCCCTTACCTACTTGACTGGTAATTTCAAGACGCGCTTCATGCCGGTTCAAAACATGTTTGACAATTGCCAAGCCAAGTCCTGTACCGCCAGTTTCTCTCGAACGGCTGCTATCAATACGATAAAAACGCTCTGTCAAGCGCGGAATGTGCTCGAGCTCAATCCCGATTCCACTATCTTGTACAACAAACAATCCTTGATCATGGTGCTTTTCCCAACTAATATTTATTTCGCCCCCATCTGGGGTATAACGAATCGCATTACTGATCAAGTTGCCAAAAGCACTGCGTAACTCTTCTTCGCTTCCTAAGAGCTGATCTTGCGAAGCAATAGTTAATTTTATTTGATGTCGGCCTGTACTCAGGGACTCCGCATCCTGCAAAAGATCTTGCGCCAAGCTAACCACATTCACTGTTTTTTCGCTTATCTTATTCTGCTCATTTTCAAGACGTGACAAAATCAGCAAATCTTCAATTAACCGCTGCATGCGAGTTGTCTGCTCTGTCATTAATACCAAGGCACGCTTATTGAAACCGCTATTAACATTATCATCAGCGGATAGTGTTTCAAGAAAACCACTGATAACAGTAAGCGGTGTGCGCAATTCATGCGAGACATTAGCAATAAAATCGCGCCGCATCGTTTCTATTTTCTCAAAACGCGTAATATCGCGACTGATCAAAAGCTTCTGGTTATAACCATAAGGCACCAACTGCAAAGAAACAATCAAACCATACAATCGTATCTGATTTAGAATCAATGGATTAGTATATTGGCGTGCGGCCAGATATTCAACAAATGGTACCTGCCTCACCAGATAGGTAATCTGCTGACCGACATCCAATGCTAGATTGATGCCTAGGTGTTTTTCCGCAACTGTGTTACACCATTCAATGCGATCACTCATATCGAGAATAACAATACCATCGGGCATTGCAGAGGTGACACTTTGCATACGCTTTAAGGCAATACTCAGCCTTTCCTGGCTCTGACTATGCCCACGTACGTAGCGCGCCAAATGTGCATACACATCATCCCAAGCTCCAGAACCCGCGGGGATGCTCGCGGGAGAATGATCAGAAAGCTGTAACCAACGCTCGAGTAAGACCAAGTGACGAATATGATGAAATACGACCCACAGCATGACTACACTGAAGAAAATCAGCGCCTTCACAGCACCAAAGATCATCCATAGTAACGCTGTAACAAAGATAAGAAAAAGAATGTTTGATGAACGCCGCCAGATATCAGACACTTAAGCACTATCCTACAATAAAACAATTATCTGAAAAATTTTGTGATTTTTTTAAAATTCGCTGACTCGCTCTGCAGAATCATAACGATACCGATGCACATTTATCAACATTCTATGCCGATCAGTTTCATCACTGTAACATTATGCACAGCAAACATTATCAGATTTCCTTATTTGAACCATTAGCGGGAACCACGGCAACAGCCGAGAACCGATACCCTGCTCCTCTGACAGTTTGTATCCAGCTGTCTTTACCGGTCCATTGCAGGGCTTTCCGCAACCGGCGGATATGCACATCGACAGTGCGCTCTTCGACAAATACGTGATCGCCCCATACTCGATCTAACAATTGACTACGCGAATATACACGCTCGGTATGTGACATCATAAAATGCAGCAAACGATACTCAGTAGGCCCCAGTGCAATTTCTCTATTCCCATCTGTAACACGATGATTGACCGGATCTAAACGCAATCCATGGATTTCAACCACTTGTGCAGAAGCTTCCGGGATTAATCGACGCAAAACCGCATTAATTCGTGCAATCAATTCACGCGGCGAGAAAGGCTTTGTTACGTAGTCATCCGCACCTATTTCCAGACCGGCTACTTTATCCGCTTCCTGGGTTCGTGCTGTCAGCATAATAATCGGGATAAGACGGGTACGTTCATTGCGCCGCAGCACTCTGGCAAAATCTATGCCCGTCATATTCGGCAGCAACCAATCCAACAAAATCAAATCTGGCAATGCATCATGAATGATCGCCATTGCCTTCTCCGCATCCTCAGCACAAATACTTTCATACCCGGCTTGCTGCAAATTATAAACAATTAACTCACGGATAGCCGCTTCGTCTTCCACGATCAGTATTTTTGCGCTCATGCTTGCATTCCTGCATCGATTAATTGTTTGCACAGTTTGTTACAATGGAGCCATTGAATACCCTTAACTTTAACTCATCATATTAAACAATAATCATGGCCGGTTTAACCAAAAACACACCACATCCGACTGAAATCAAATTACATCAGCAATCCAGAATATTGGATGTTACTTTCTCCGATGGCAAATTTTTCCAATTCTCGTGTGAATTTTTGCGCGTTCATTCACCTTCTGCCGAAGTGAGTGGTCATGGCCCGGGGCAAGAGACACTACAAACCGGCAAGAAGACGGTCAATATCAGCAAAATCGAGCCTGTTGGTAATTATGCCATACAACTCAATTTCACCGATGGTCATAATACCGGACTTTATTCATGGGATCTGTTGTATAACTTTGGCCTTAATCAGGATACAATGTGGCCACGTTACTTGCAGCGCTTAGAAGCAGCCGGTGCCAGCCGCGAACACGAAATTAAACCTCAAAAATCTAATCATTCCTGCGAATAACTGAATCTCAACAATTACAATTACCTATACGCTTTATCCAATCGAATTCAAAAATTAATGTCATGACTAAAACAACCCATTTTGGTTTTAATACTGTCACAGAAGATG
The DNA here is from genome assembly GCF_902826915.1 of uncultured Nitrosomonas sp. Lineage (GTDB taxonomy): Bacteria > Pseudomonadota > Gammaproteobacteria > Burkholderiales > Nitrosomonadaceae > Nitrosomonas. Next base: position 56,180 of record NZ_CADEGP010000001.1, on the reverse strand, counting down.
AAAAGGCAGGCAAAGTCGCTGAGGTTTTTCATTCTGTCGCAGAACGCTACAATTTAATGAACGATCTCATGTCAGTTGGAATGCACCGGTTATGGAAACGCTTTGTCATTGAAACCAGCGGAATAAAACCCGGTGACAAGGTATTGGATATCGCAGGAGGTACTGGAGATTTAAGCGTATTATTTTTGCAAAAAGTAGGAAAGTCCGGGCAAGTATGGCTAACAGACATTAACAATTCCATGCTTTCCATCGGGCGTGACCGCCTAATTGATGAAGGTACGCCGACTCCGGTTGCACAATGTGATGCCGAAAAATTACCTTTCCCTGACAATTATTTTAACTGTGTCAGTGTGGCTTTTGGTTTGCGAAATATGACCCATAAGGATATTGCGCTCAAAGAAATGCTACGTGTCATAAAACCAGGCGGAACTGTTCTTGTACTGGAATTCTCCAAAATTTGGAAACCGCTGCAACCAGCCTATGATGCCTATTCATTCAAATTACTGCCGGCCATGGGAAAAGCGATAACTAATGACGCGGAAAGCTATCAATATCTAGCGGAATCCATTCGCATGCATCCCTCGCAAGATGAATTAAAAGAGCTCATGGAACAAGTTGGCTTTGAGCGCGTGGAATATTTTAATCTGACTGCAGGCATTGTAGCGCTCCATCGTGGATATAAGTTTTAACCCCTATCAATAACCACCTAAAAAATAGATCCCTCAATAAAAATATAGCTCATACAAGTAATGCATGAACCACACTTTGGCTATCTCCATAAAGCTCGAGCATTACCGTTTGATTGATTGTGATCAGCAGACTGAAACTAACGAACACGGCAACACTCTTACTTTCAAGTAGCTACAACAATTTAGTTAAAGCAGATGCTGCTCATTATTATTGTTGTTGTCTCGATACGACACTGGTTCCCGTATGTATACCGCTTGAGGTTTTACAGTGGAGCGCCACATCATAACTATCCGTGCCTGCTGCCGTATGCATCACGAATACACTATATACACCAGAACCTTGCGGAACTTTCACTAAGGGACTGTAAGTGGTGTTGCGATCCCCGCTATCGACTCTAAATTGCGCGCACTTTTTGGTGGCACAACTGGTTCCTTTATGCACGAGCACACTCACTTTAGCTGAACTGGCTGTCATATCCTTGACTTGCGCTTCGAGATAGGACGGCGCGCCGCTTCCATCGTCAAAACAAGTAGCCTGATAATAGTCAACCGCAGCCGCCAAACCAGTGGTAAAACTACCCGCTTGATTATGCGCCGAAGCTGTACCAACATTCAGTGCCATCAATACAAACAATAAAACAAGCATTCCCTTCAAATTTGAGAATTTCATCATACACCTCCTTAAATCAACAATCTTTTTGTCACTCTCTTTAACACGAGTGATCATCTGATATAACTTTACAATCCTGCCGACACCGCGAGCAGTTTATTGGATATCGTTATCTTGAATCGCTGTACGCGGAATTTTGTAGGGCTCCAGCACCAATCGACCCTTCATGGCCAATCGCGAGAATGTGCTTACCCTTTGTGTGGGGTTGTTCGATACCGTAAAGCTAAATGACCATTCCCGGCTAAACAATCAATGTACGCTGGACTCAGGCTGAAAACCCAATTTGCTTTCACATACTCTGTGAACAAATGATTCATGCAAATCCAGTACCACTTAAAGACATCAAAATTAAAGCGTTACCGTCTGTTTTGTTTGTGGTTAGGATTGAGTATCTGCAGCACAAACCCGATAACGCCCTTATTTTCAAAAACGCACAACCATTCGATTGAAACTGATACGCATCATTGCTGCTGTCTTGATACGACACTGGTACCCGTATGTACACCGGCTGCGGTTTTACAATGGAGCGCCACATCATAACTATCCGTGCCTGCTGCCGTATGCATCACGAATATGCTATATACCCCGGCACCTTGCTTTACGGTCACTAAAGGACTGTAGGTGGTGTTGCTATCCGTAGTGTCGACACTAAATTGCGCGCACTTATTGGTGGTGCAACTGGTTCCTTTATGCACGAGTATGCTGGCTTTGGCGGTGCTGGCTGTCATATCTTTGACTTGCGCTTCGAGATAGGACGGCGCACCACTTCCATCGTCAAAACAAGTGGCCTGATAAAAGTCAACCGCAGCCGCTAAGCCGGTGGTAAAGCTGCCCGCTTGGTTATGCGCCGAAACAGTGCCTGCATATAACGCCATTAATCCAAAAACCGAAACAAATATTCCCTTCAAATTTGAGAATTTCATCTTCAACCCTCTTAAATAAGATAATCTTACAATTCCATCGATAGCATAAGCAGCTTATTAAATGCCACTGCCTTAAGCCTTAAGCCTTAATTACTACTTGTGCTCAAAGATTCCAATTTCATCGCAGCCAGATCTTTGATAGCTTCAGTTTCGTCTTCGTCTTCAACGATTTCTTTAAGTAGCGCTACGCTTCTTTCATCAGCACCCAAACTATCCAACGCCATCAGCCGTACTGAAAGCTCGGTGTCTTGCAAAGCTTGTTCAAGTACTACAAAAAGATCACCGCAACCTTGCTGTGCAAAGGCATAAACTGCCTGTCCTCTGACGTTCGGGTCGGCATCTTGAATCGCGGTTTGCAGAATTTTCTCTACAACGCCGGCGTCAATCGATCCTTTTTCTGCCAGTTGCGACAAGGCGCTTACTCTTTGTGCCGGATCATTCGATGCCGCAAGGTCGATTATAGTCTCGGTAAAATTAGCATCAGGCTCCGCTGCACTGCCCTGTTCCGCCATGCAATAAATCTGGATGGAATCCAAGCTGGAAGGCGAGCTCGCTTTTGCATTGTCTGCAAACACATGATTCGCAAATCCGGCCATTACAATAAAAGAAATAACGAGCGGCATGGCTATGCCACTCTTATGATTTGGTAATTTCAACATCTTGGCTCCTCAAAAATTAGGAGATGAACAAGAGCTCCCACACCGCTCACCTCCCCTTACAACAGAAAGCTAATACATCACCATCATTTTATGGTTTTGGCCAAATCTGCACACCCTTCTTGTTTTTGATTGGCATATCACGGTTGATCTGCGCTGCGGATGGAACCAAATCAACCACATCTCCTGTCGCCGAACAACTTCCGGGTAGTGGATTGACAACCAGATCACGATTTACCGTGTAAGTTGCTGGAGAATCGTAACCATGCAATCCAGGACCGTCATAATCAGATCCTACCGCCGGTGTCCAGAGATTAAGCTTCCCATCGGCAAAGCCTGATATCGGTGTTTGCTTGCAAATATCCGCAATTGGTATAACAATTTTTAAGCTAGAAGCACAGGAGGTCGGTTCAAACAAAACCGCACCGGCTCTAAATTTAAGATAGCTTGCATAATGATTCGGCATTTTGCCATCTTTCACATAAAACCCTACGACATTACCGCTACCATCAGTCTTCTCATCTTCTGCTTTAAAAACAACTGGCTCCAACACTTTCTGAAATAAATTACCCCAATTTGCAACGTGTACATCAATGGTGTCAGATGAAACTGCGCCATTGACTTTGACAATTGAATCCACACCATCTGGAAAAACTATTGAACTTTTAGTTACAAAAGTATTATCTCCGCAACCATGGCCAATAACCACATTATTAGTAATTCTCACCCCTTCGGTTCCTGCAGGAATTTCCAGGCGAGTATGCGATAATACGTTTTGTGAGAGACCCAACAGCAGAGCAGTCGCTAACGCAGTATGGGTAAAAGACTTAAATTGTTTTGTTAACATGTTGTAAAGACCTCTTTTTAACTTATTAATAGAATTTTTTATACTTTCTCACTATAGTTGCCTTTTGAGGTGGATCTCAAAGGGCAACTGAAACCATTCTTTTCCCACCTACCCAGATACCTTTACTCCCTAGAGAAAAGAACTTATTTCAGGACGCGATGTTATTTTGCTTATCACGTAAAAGCAATGTGGCAAATTGTCGCACCCCAACTGTCTATCTCCAAAAGAAAAAACCCCGCAGCAAGCTGCGGGGTATTAATTGCGCTTAATTATCCACCGGTTGTTTAACTTCTTTTCCTCTTACAGTAAGAAGATAGGCTTCCAGAGATACAAGTGCTCGCACCACAAGAGATTATTCAACGAGACATCATTTAAAAAAATCGCTAGGAGATAAACAGCAATTTCTTCAGGAATGGATACTATTGATCAAACCATAGAAAAACAATGTGACAAATTGCCGCAGGTCAGCATTACAGCAAGAATGCGCATCTCACAAAAGAACATTAACTATTATTAAACAATATATTAAAAAAATATTAACCGGCATTATTTCAGGTTCTTCTTGTCACGGCTGCGACAATTTGTCGCATTACCAATATTGTTTTTTTTACTTAAAATGGCAAATAATTAATCCATGCGGATAGAAATCATCAACATACTGCAAAGATAATTAGAACATCATTCTTCACAAGCGCGTTGTAAAACCACAGCAAACCCATCGAAGAATTTATAAAAAAATTACCGACAAAAAACATGAAAATCAGAACTGATCAATTAAAAACCATCATACAACTCATTATCTTGGCTTTGACAGCCTCGCTCAGCCTGCATGTTTTTGCACAGAATGACTCAGCAGAATCTGCTGCAAATAATCAATGTTATGTGTTAAGTGCCGATCGCGTTTTTGACGGCTTCGACCTGCACGAAAATGCAGCCGTTTTGATTAAAGGCAATAAGATTGTTCAAGTCGGTGACCCAAACCAACTGGGTGAATTATGCAGCAGGAAAATGAAATTAGGTGATGCGACTATTCTGCCAGGCTTTATTGAATCTCATGCACACATTACTTTTCAAAAAATTCCTAGCGATAAAGTATTGAAACATGGCATCACAACTGTCCGTGATACCGGCGGGCCGCTTTTGAAACCGATGGGAGGTAATGGCACATTACGTATATTGAGCGTTGGCCCTATCATTCAGGCAGTAGATGGTTATCCATTGAATATTTTCGGCAATCACGGAACCGAGACGTCTGGTGGTCATGACAAATACGGTACCATTGGTGTAGCGGTTGCCACCATTGAAGAAGCTGAGAAAACCGTAATCGATTTGGTGGCTGGTGGTTCAAGCATGATCAAAATTGCTTTGGAACCCGGAGGCGAAGCCGGTGCGCCATGGATGTCAAGCCACGGTCACGGAGAGCCTCCGCAAACACCATGGCCACTACTTTCTTTGGATATCGTCAAGGTGATAGTGACCAAGGCGCATGCATTGAACCGCAAGGTAGCCGCCCATGTCGGAGAAAATACCGGGGTTGAGCTGGCTCTAGATGCCGATGTGGATGAATGGTCACATATCCCCTGCGCAGAAATTCGGGAGGACTTATTACATCGTGCGGTAGAACAAAACGTAACCTTCGTAACCACGGTGGATACCCTATCAGGTTGCACTGGCATTCACGCCAATGCGCATAAGCTTGCGCACATCATGTCTCATAGTCCAGATTCAAAATCAAAATTTATCTATGGATCTGAAATTGGCCATGACAATGTGCCCTGGGGCATCAACGCAGAAGAAATGGTTTTGATGTTGAATTTAACCAGTCCGGACGGGATTGATTTTGGAGATGTGCTGCGGGTATTCAGGTCAGCAACTTCCGAAGCGGGAATGCATTTGAATTATCCGTTGCTCGGCACATTGATGAAACATGCTCCGGCAGATATTATCGCCGTCCGCGGCAATCCGTTTGAACGGTTTAAATTGCTGGAATATCCCGATCTGGTCATCTCCGATGGCCATATCATCATCAACGATTTCAAGAAAAATAAGTTAAAACACTAAAAGGTATCCATGAACACTCCTTCATCTTCAACTATTTTTGACAAAGCCTGGCTTTACTGCACCGTATTTCTCACCGGTGCAGCGGTTATGGTTATTGAGTTGCTGGGCACACGGCTGATCGCGCCTTTCTATGGCGCCAGCCTGTATGTCTGGACTTCACTGATTGCTGTCACACTGATCGCACTGGCGCTTGGCTATTATCTGGGCGGAATCTGGGCCGACCGGGCACGATCTGGATTATCTCTCATTATCGCAACGGCAGGACTATTAACACTCATCATTCCCTGGCTGGCAGGGCCGGTTTTACTGGCCACAGATCCGCTGGGTTTGCGTCTGGGTAGCTTCATCAGCACACTGATCCTATTCTCGCCCAGCTTGATTATGCTGGGCATGGTTGGGCCTTTTGCAGTTAAATTATCCACTTCCGCACTGGCTAATGTGGGCGCCAGCACGGGCTCTATTTATGCGGTCAGTACCGTCGGCAGCGTCATCGGCACGCTATTTCTCGGTTTTTATTTATTTCCTTTGATCGGCTCTCGTGAAATTTTTGTGGGCCTGGGGATTGCACTATTGGTATTAGCGATGGCAGTGGCATGGATAGAACGAAAATATCTAAAATCCACAACGGTCATCGTACCGGCAACCCTATTATTGGTGATTGGATTTGGCTTGTTTCCACAAATCGTCAGCTCAGGGCAAGCAGAATTCAGTGATACCTTCCAAACCCGATTCGAACGAGAAAGCTTATACGGTTGGGTTCGCGTAATTGACAAGCCCAAGGAAAATATTCGTTTGCTCACTTCAGACGCTTCCACCATTGGCGCAGCCAGTATCAGCCATGGAGAAAATCTCCTCACCTACCAGAAAATCGTGGGGCAAATCCCTTTTCTCGTACCGAATATGGAGAAAGCCTTATTAATTGGCCAGGGCGCCGGACATATGGTTATGACTTTGAATAAGGCAGGAATTGTAACGGACACGCTGGAAATTGACCCTGCCGTTGCCGAAGCGGCCAACGAATATTTCGGCTTTATGCCAACAGGTCGTAGAATCATCGGCGATGCGCGTTATGAGATTCGTCAGCTCAAAGGCCCTTATGATTTAATCATTCTGGATGTATTCACTGGCGGCACCGAACCAACCCATTTATTGACCGTTGAAGCATTAGCGCAATTGCACGGCTTGCTTTCAAGGCACGGAATTCTTGCTCTGAATTTTGTTTCTTTCCTGGATAATGGTCAAAATGCGGCGCTGGCCTCTGTTTCGAAAACATTGGCGCAAGTCTTCCCGCATCAACACGTATTCATTTCCGATCCGGGTGCAGATTTTAATGATTTCATTTTTCTCGCCACAAATCATGTCATCAATTTGGGCGATGATTCAATACCTTTCTCCAACCGCACCTGGTTAAATCAGAGATTATTAACTATTGACCCAGCGCATGGAACAATCCTGACCGACAACCTAAGCAATCTCGAACTGTTACAAATCCGTAAATCAGAGCACTATCGACGGATGATTGTTGATTCAATCGGCACCCATCACTTTATCCGGTAAACACATGTCATTCACATTGTCAGAACGGAAAAAACCATAAAAGAACTGGAGATCAGAATTTTTAACCATTGTTAACCAGAAATCCTTTGAGTTATCGGTAGTGTCAATAATTCTGTGTCTGAGGAAGGCCAAATCAATCTATGAGAATGGAAAATAAACCATGCTTAGCCTAAAAGAAATATCGGAAGCGCTCGGAGGCGTCAGCCGCAACCATGCATTGAAATTATTGACTGATTGCGGGATTCGACACAAGGTACTACTTTCGCGAAACGGAAAGAAAATTTACTACGACATAACCAGAGAACAGATCCAGAACGGTGCACTCAAAGAAAAAGACCCCAAACAAATCGCCATGCAGCAGAGCATTGCTTTAATGATGTTGGAAGCAGCATTAAATCGTCACTGAGTTACTTCTTACCTGATCGTCTTTTTGAGCAGATAAAACAGCTAATTACCACTACCACTTTGCAACATTTCCGCCGCATGCTGCCGCGTGGTTTCCGTGATATTGACACCACCCAGCATACGGGCAATTTCTTCAATGCGTTCCCGCGAATCCAGAAACGTAATGTGACTTACCACCTGCGTATTCTTCGCTTGTTTATTGATACACTTCATTACGTGCAAATGTTGATCACCGGTCGCAGCAACCTGCGGTAAATGTGTAATGCACAGAACTTGCCGATCTTTTCCAAGTTTCTTCAATAAGAGACCAACTATCTCTGCAACTTGCCCACCTATTCCGACATCAACTTCATCAAAAATGAGTGTGGGCACAACCCCCACTTTACTGGTAATCACTTGAATCGCCAAACTGATGCGTGACAATTCACCGCCCGAAGCTACTTTGGCTAAAGGCCGCAACGGCAGGCTTTGATGTGCGGCCACCTGAAATTCAATCTGCTCCAAACCATGCGCATTGCCTGTTTCCAATGCAATCAATGACACTGAAAACTCACCACCAACCATCGCAATCGTTTGCATTGCCGCAGTCACCTGCACTGACAAATCTTCGCTGGCTTTTTTTCGATTATGACTCAATGCCTTAGCTTGCTTGAGATAATCAGTCAACGCCGCAGCTTCGAGTGTTTGCAAATGGTCAATGTCCGAATCTGAATTCAGGGATTCCAGTTCCTGAGTGATTGTCTCAAGCAATTGCGGTAATCCTTCCGGTGTGACACGAAATTTCCTTGCCGTCGTATGAATCTCTGACATTCGTTGTTCGATCTGCTGTAACAACTGGGGATCCAGATCCAGATTCTGGCGATAATGTTTCAACTCGTATATTCCCTCCTGCAATTGGATTTGTGCGGAATCAAGCAAATCGGTAATGGGTTTGAGTTGATGATCAAATTCCAATAGATCCTGCAATTCACTTTTTGCAGCATTAATTTGTGTCAGTACGGAAAATTCACTTTCAGATAAAGCATCAATGCTCGTCTCCGCAGCAGCAAGCAAAGCTGCCACATGTGATAACCGGCTATGATCGGTTTGTAGGACTTGCCATTCTTCCGGTGTAAAATTTAACGTCGCTAATTCTTGCAACTGCCACTCGAGTTGCTCGCGCTTGCCGTATGATTCCGTAGCACGTTGTTTCATAGCTACTCTTTGCTGATAACAATCTTGCCAGTGTTGATAAGCCACCTTAACCGCTCGTGTCAAGTCGCTACTTCCTGCAAAAGCATCAAGCAATTCGCGTTGCACATCTTTCTGCAATAAGGATTGATGCGCATGCTGACTGTGTATGGCCACCAGATACTCTCCGGCAACACGTAATTGCTGGAGTGTAACCGCATGCCCGTTGATATAACTGCGCGACCGGCCATTGGTTTCAATAATGCGACGCATCAGGCAAGTATCGGAATCACCCTGCAAATCATTGTCGTTCAACCAGTGCAATAACTCCGGCAAATGATTAATCTCAAATAGCACGTTGATTTCAGCGCGCTCGCAACCCAACCTTATCTGGCTGGCATCACCGCGCTCCCCCAAGGCCAGTGCCAATGCGTCAATCAAAATTGATTTTCCTGCTCCCGTTTCTCCAGTCAGCACTATAAAGCCGGGCATAAAATCAAGCTCAATCCCGTCAACGATAACGAAATCTTTAATACTCAAATGCCTTAGCATAGACGTGCATTCAGTACATACATCAGGGAAACTCACTCCAACCCAGCTTCTCCCTGAGCATACGATAGTAACTGTGATTATCCGAATGCAACAATCGTACTGTCTTGGGAAAACGCCGCACGATAATGTTATCCGTAAGTTCCAAATCAAAGCAGGAATGACTATCACAATTGATGCGCACGTTCGCGCAACTTTGCATCTGAATTTCAACAACAGATTCCGGTCCGATCACGATCGGACGATTGCTGAGGGTATGTGGACAGACAGGCACCAGTGCTATCAGATCCAGACCAGGATGCAAAATCGGACCACCGGAGGACAGAGCATAAGCAGTAGATCCGGTCGGTGTAGTTACAATCAATCCATCAGAGCGTAGTGTATTCACATATTCGCTGTTGACTCTGACTTCAAATTCAATCATGCCACTGCTCATGCCGCGATAGAGCACCACATCATTAAATGCCAAACTGCCGAAGACACTGACACCATTACGAATAATTTCAGCATATAACAACATGCGTCGCTCGGTAATATATTTCTCAGCCAGTATTTCATCAAGGCATTCAAACATTGTATCTACCGATAAATCGGTGAGAAAGCCCAGTCTTCCCTGATTAATCCCGATTAAGGGCACATCATAAGAGACTAGCATCCGTGCAATATTCAGCATGGTGCCATCCCCCCCCATAACTACCGCCAAGTCGGCCTGCGCGCCGATATCCTCCAAAGTCAATGCTGGATATTTATCACTATCAATCTGTGATGCCGTAAGGTGATCAAGCAGAACGGTATAATTCTTCGCTGTTAAATATTCGGCCAATTTCAGTAGCGGCATCCCAATTTCAGGATTTTTATGCTTACCGATCAGTGCAATGGTTGAAAATGAAGCGTTCATAACTTAGGAAAATAGCCTATTTTTATAGTATCGCGGCAGAATTAAATTAAATACTAAAGTTATCTCTAAAATTAAACAGGTTAGTCTCAAAACAAATTTAGCAAAGTTGAAAATGGCCAAATTGGACATAGCTAATCCACAATACCAATCGCTCCCAAAATACCTATACTACTCATGCAAGCGTCAAACCATTAGGGCAATAACATTATCGACGAAGTTTAGCATAGATGAGATTCGACAAATTACTCTTACAACCAAACTATGAATCCTACTGATTCGTGTAGAATTACACCATGTTAAATGAACGTGCACAGATATTATTGAAAACGCTGGTAGAACGATATATCCACGAAGGCCAACCAGTTGGCTCGCGTTCACTGTCAAAGTTTTCCGGACTTGATCTCAGCCCAGCGACTATTCGTAATGTAATGGCAGATCTAGAAGAGATGGGGCTGGTTGCCAGCCCGCATACTTCAGCAGGAAGAATTCCAACTCCCAAGGGATATCGTCTTTTTGTCGATACGCTGTTGGTAGTAGAAAAACTCGATAAAATGGAATTGAATCACCTGGAAAATCAACTTCATCCTGACAATCCATCACGCTTGATCAGTGCAGCTTCACAATTGTTGTCAGAATTAACTCGTTTTGCCGGTGTCGTAATCACACCCAAACGAAAAGGCGCAGTATTTCGTTATGTGGAGTTTATGGCATTATCCGAGAAACGTATTTTGCTAATAATCGTGACACCCGAAGGCGATGTGCAAAACCGGATTCTCTTTACCAATACCCCTTACAGTCAATCCGATCTGATCGAAGCCGGAAATTTCATCAATCAGCACTATGCAGGCTGTACATTGGACCAGATTCGCAGCCGCCTGGATGACGAATTAAAACAATTGCGCAGTGAAATGATTAGTCTCATGAGTGCAGCGATTGAAGTAGGTGGCGATGCAGTCAATGAAAGCAGCGAGGTCGTGGTTCTAGCCGGGGAGCATAATTTATTAAAAATAAATGACATATCAGATAATCTGAATAGCTTGAAAAATTTATTTGAGTTATTTGAGCGCAAAACCAAGTTATTGCAATTACTCGAATTAAGTCGACAAGCACATGGTGTCAAAATCTTTATTGGTGGCGAATCCGATGTCGAATCGCTGCAAGAATTCAGCGTGGTGACCGCACCCTATGAAATGGAGGGCGCAATTGTCGGCACTGTCGGCGTAATCGGCCCCAGGCGTATGGCTTATGAACGCATTATCCCAATTGTCGAAATTACTGCAAAACTGCTTTCCAATAGTCTATCGCAGCATTGAACTATACTAAGCAAACTTTTTACTGTCATCAATAGCAATCACACATTATGCAATTGCGTACTTTTTACCAGTTAGCAAATCTGGTTAAACCGTTAATTTATTTTCTCAAATGAAGGCAAACTTTAGAATTCATGACCTCAAAATCTCTCTATCAACATGGCTCGCGTAATCGAACTGGCGTACTGTTAATTAATTTAGGAACACCTGACGCGCCAACAGCTCAGGCGCTACGTCCTTATCTCAAGGAATTTCTAAGCAACCCTCGCGTCATTGAAGTACCTCGGGTGATTTGGTGGCCAATTCTGCATGGCTTCATACTACCTTTCAGACCTAAAGCATCAGCAGAGAAATACGCAAAAATCTGGATGCCCGAAGGCTCGCCACTTAAAATTCACACTGAACGACAAACGAAACTGCTACGAGAAGCATTGCAGATTCGGTTAAAAAACCCGCCTATGGTCGAATACGCAATGAATATAGGCAAACCCTCAGTAGCTGCTATTCTGCACAACATGCAAGAGCAGGGTTGCGAACGCATTCTTGTTATTCCACTCTTTCCCCAGTATGCCGCCAGCAGCACTGCAGCGGCGATGGACAATGTCTTCACAGTATTAAACCGAATGCGGAATCAACCGGCTATACGCACCGTCAAGCAGTACCACGATGAACCGGCTTATATCGCAGCACTGACACACAATGTGCGCGATTACTGGAGCACACATGGACGACCTGATAAATTAATCATCAGCTTCCACGGCACGCCACGCTCAAGCCTGGACAAGGGAGATCCCTATCATTGCGCGTGCCAAAAAACTGGACGATTATTGGCTGAAGCATTGGCTTTGGACGCAAGCCAATATATTGTTTGCTTCCAATCGCGCTTTGGTAAAGCTAAATGGCTAACTCCTTACACCGCAGTCACCCTGGAGCAATTGGGAAAAGCACGAACACAACGGGTTGATGTAATATGCCCTGGATTTGTATCTGACTGCCTAGAAACACTCGAAGAAATTGCGATTGAAGCAAAAAACACGTTTATTCAAGCAGGTGGCAAGGAATTTCATTACATTCCTTGTCTGAATGAGCGAAACGACTGGATTCAAGCATTGTCGGATATTACTTGTACCCATTTGCAAGGGTGGCTGGATAGTGATGTTTCCGAAGTAGCGGCTCAGTTATCAAGAAAACTAGCTTTGGAAATGGGAGCAAAAAACTAATCAACAAAATTTTTCCCCTCGATAATTCGAGGGGAAATGACTTTAACTCATTAATGACCGGATTGACGCATATGTTTCATAGCTTCTTCAGCATGTTTAGCAGACTCCTCGCCATGTCCCATTTCAGCATGCTTAATTGCTTCCTCAAGATGCTTGATCGCTTCATCCATATGCTTATGGGCTTCAGCATGCTCCTTACCAGCTTCTTTTGCATGCGCTAAACTTTCCTTCGCATGCGAAAGTGATTCTTTAGCATGCCCCATTTCACCATGGGCCTGAGCTTTTCCTGCATGCTCCATGGCTTCCGAGGTATGTCCGGCATCGGATGCCCAAGCCTGGGTACCAATGAAAAGTGCGAATGTTCCTGCTACGATTGCAGTTGATATAGATTTCATAATCATTTCTCCTTTTTTATGACAATACGTTACTAGCACGAATATTTCTGAGAAATCTCAGCGACTGGATTGGCTTCAAAATAACTCTCAAATATCTACTAAAACCACCAATGCCCTTTTAGTATATACCTAATTTAGGTATTTCGGGACACTAGTCCATAACCATCTGACATTCTGTAATTTTATCCAGCACTCGGCTTTCCAGAAGAGCAATGCAAAACATGAGCGTGAATCTTTCCTGCCTTACAATCGCAAATTATTCTCAATCTCCAGCCAACGTTTCTTGATCGGAGCCAAAAAACATCAGATTTTATTCATCCAACAATGCTGATACCAGTTTAGCCAAAGATACGCTGTTAGATATAATTACGAATGGTCATGTTCAGCTAAACCTGCGTTGATAAGAATCTTCATTTCCGGTTTCGCAATCTGCCGACAGCACAGTAAATAAGAAAGACAGCTACAAAAACTGCAACCATGGTCCATTCGTGACCGGGAAGGTACGCCGGACTAAGGATTACGACATCCTAACTTAGTTGAAAGAAGTTGTGTAAGAAAAAGCATCTAAGCACTTACCGTTTGTATAAATGTTAGCAACATTCAATGATTAGGCCACTGAATGTTTTTCAGGTTGGGGAACAGCGCTCTTATCGACATTCTGATCCTCTGTTTTGCGTTTAGCCCAGGCCAAATCATCAGCATCTGCGTCCAGTCCATTATGTTCACTATTGGTGTCAGCTGTAAGTACGAGCTCAGTAAAAAGTGCATAATGATCCGAACCAAAGCTTCTGAGTCTTTTTATACTTTGGAGCGTAAAGTGTTTGCTGTGAAACAGATGATCTAGCGGCCAACGCAAAAACCAGTAATCTGCATGAAAAGTATTAAACATACCGCGCCCCACTCTTGGATCAAGCAATCCGCTTATTTTCCTGAATAACCGTGTCGTTTCAGACCAAGCTACGTCATTCAAATCCCCAGTCACAATAACCGGCACATTCGTTTCAGCTACACTTTTAGCAATAATCAAAAGCTCTGCGTCACGCTCCGAAGATTCAGCATTCTCAGTTGGGCTGGGCGGTGCCGGGTGTAAAAAATGAACCCGAACTTTGTGTCCGGATGGCAAGAGAACAAGCGCGTGCATTGATGGCTTGTCCATCTCCACCAGATACTCGATCTGGTTATTCATCATTGGAAATCTGGAATAGACATGCATACCATAAAGATTGTCCAGCGGACATTTGATCGTATAAGGGTAATCAGTTTCCAGAATATCCAGCTGCGATTGCCACCACAGGTCTGATTCTAGAGTTACCAGAATATCCGGTTGAAATTCGCGAACCAGCGCAATGAATGCCTTTGCCTCTCGATTTGTCATCAAGACATTGGCGGTAATAATTTTGATTCGGCCTCTGCTATCAGAGTTATTTGCAGCCTTTACTTCTCGTGGGAAAACCCGCGTATAGGGCACAATCCACCATGCTTGATAGACTAAGCAAGCCAATGCAACCGCCACGAATCCCCATGTTTGCTTCGATGATAAGTCGAGTAGCAGCAATTCCAAGGCAAGTGTAAACAGCAATGCCATAAAAAGCTGTAGTCGTGGAAAATCAAGTCCGCGTATCCACCATGCCTCATGGCGGCTGAGTGGCAACATTGTCAGAATGGCAAATGTTACAGTTATAATCAGAAATGCAACTAACATTAGTTGAAAAGTATATTCACTTACTTGTAGTAATCGCGCCCCGATTTGACAAAATAACTGTCAAATCAGATTCGGCTGCTCAAAGTAGTGATTCTACCGTGTTATATCTCTTTTTCGTCAATTAATGTTTGCAGGGCTGTTTCGGTAGTACGCCTTACCGCAATATTCGGCAGCTCTATCAGTCAGAATACGAAACTCATCTTATTCAGAGAAACAGCAGTCACTGAAAAAATAAGATCCGCTATCGTGATTGATATTGGTAGAGAAATAGCTAAAAGATTGCGTTTTCATTTGCATGTTCAAGAACAATATTGCAATTAGCCATTTAATAACGTTTTTAAGCCGGGAAACAGCTTTTCATGTATCTCTTGTAATTTATAGATTTCCTGCAGCACTTCTACGGGGAATCCCTGTCGGTCTCTATCCTTATCAACAATGAGCAATTTATTGATATATTGATAAATCTCTTTATATCCCCAGTGTAATATGATCATTTCTGCAATTCTTGGGTGATTCTTATCCAGCAGCGATTCTTTATCGCCTAAATAAGCACCAAATTCCTTAATGGATCTTTTTAATGACATATACAGTTAATCTCCTATAGCTTAGATAAGCATTCATCAGCATCGCTTGGAATAAACGGAATATACACTTTTTTCGTTCTCTAATTGTTTTCATCCAAATCACTTAGTCAACGGCCACCCAATCAATAAAACCGTGATAGTGACAATACCTGCGACAATATTCATCGGAACGCCAGCTTTGAGAAAATCAGTAAAACGATATTCGCCAGGCCCATAGACCATCATATTGGTTTGGTATCCTAGAGGCGTTGCAAAGCTAGCAGAAGCTGCCATCATGATGGCAAATACAAAGGGTGTATTGTTCAAATCGGCTTTTTCGGTGATCTCCAACACAATCGGCAGCATTAAAAGCGCTGCAGCATTATTGGTAATGACTTCGGTCAACAATGAAATGGTTATGTACGTCAGAATCAGCAGCAGCCACGGTGTACCTCCACTTAGATCAACAATATTCTCAGCAAGAAATTTAGCAACGCCGGTTTTTTCCAACGCCATGCCCAGTGAAAATGATGCTGCGATCGTAATGATGACCTTTAAATCAAGACTTCTCTCAGCTTGATTGGCAGTACAGCAACCGGCAAGAATCATCAATCCGCCGCCAATCAGCGCGGCATTAAGCATGGTAATCACTTCGAAGCTAGCAGCTGTGATCACGCCCAATAAAATCATCCAGGCAACATAAGCTCGTTCATGGCGTGGCGCTTCTGTGTTCAGGTCATTAATCAGCAAAAAATCCTTGTTGTAGCGCTGCCGAGTGACAAAGGCTGGTCTTGCTTCTAGCAGTAACGTATCCCCCGCTTGCAGAGTAATGCTTCCGAGATTACCTTTGATACGCTCGCCATGTCTTGCTACAGCCAAAACAGCAGCACCATAACGGGCACGAAAACGCGCGTCGCGGATGGCATATCCCACCGCAGTGCAATGCGGTGACACTACTGCTTCGACCAGACGCCTTTCAGGATGCCGCTCAGCAAATGTTTGTGTTTGCCCTTCCTCGGCAGATGGCACAATTCCCTTAATACGGAGCAAATCAGAAATTGCGTCGGTGTCGCCAGCAAATACCAAACGATCCCCACCTTGAAGCACTTCATCCGCGGTTACAACGGTCAATATAATGCCGTTACGCTCAATTTCAATTAAATAAACCCGTTGCAAATGTCTTAGCCCAGCCTGCTCGATTGTTTTCCCGACTAAGGGACCGTCCGGCGCAATGGACACTTCCAATGTAAATTCACGCAAATTGGAGAAAGCCTGGCCTTGCGTGCGGTCCGGCAACAATTTAGGGAAAAATAACCACATGTATAGAAAACCCACTATCGCAACCGGTACTCCAACCGCAGTGATCGAAAATAAAGAAAAGCCCGGTCCACCGGTCAGTGCCTGATATTGACCATTGACAATCAAATTGGTACTCGTTCCAATCAGCGTCACCGTGCCGCCTAGAATTGCCGCATAACTCAGCGGGATCATAAGCTTGGAAGGTGAAATTCCGATTTTCCGCGACCAACTATAAATTGCTGGAATCATCGTGGCTACCACTGGCGTATTGTTAAGAAAGCTGCTCAAAAATGCAACTGGCCAAAACATGCGATTTAGCGCTGCGCGCGAAGTCGCAGGTCTGCCCAATAATGTGTTGACCAGCAGATCAATCGCACCGGAAGCATGCATACCAGCCGCCACCACAAACATACCCGCAACTGTAATCAAACCTGAATTACTAAAACCGCTCAATGCATCGGAACTACTCAAGATCCCAGTTGCACTCAATATCGTCAGCGCTCCAATCATGACCAAATGAGGACCAATTCGAGTAGAAATAAGTGTCGCCAGCACCGCAACACATAAACCCAATGTAAACCAGCCTTGCCATTCCATATGTTTTACATCCCAAACAAAAGTGTGAAATATACAGCAGTTGATAGTATGAACATAAATAATCAATTATTATAAAGATATGACCACAATTTATATGCCGTACCGCCAAGTAATCTGGATATCTTGTTTTTATACTGGGAAGCTAATCGCGAATCGGCTAAACTTACTAAAATTGGCAATCAATATTGGTTATCCAAGCCGCTATTTATCGGCGCAATTTAAAAAAACTTTTGCCAAGCTAATCTTTTCAAGAAATACTTTACGGACATTTAATGCGTAAAATTCTTATTGCAAGTTTGTTGACACTCACCATCACAACACCTGTTGTTGCACATGAGCACATTCGTCCAGGTTTATGGGAAATTACTACTCGCTCCGATCTTCTGGCACTAGTACCACATATTCCGTCAGAACAGATGCAGCAACTCAGCACCATCGCCAACCGCTACGGCCTTAAACTACCCGCAATAGAAAATGGCGCGGCCACGTCAAAAGTCTGTATCACCGAGGAAATGGCAAAGCAAGAAATTCCTACTTATTTTCATGAGAACCGTTCCGGCTGCGCGGTGAAAAATGCCACTCACACTGGCAATCGCTATCAGCTCGATTTGGTATGCTCCAATCAACATTTTCAAGGAGATGGCTTTGCCCAAGGCAGTTTTACTAGCCCGGAAAGCTTCGTGGGAAATACCGAATTCGATAGTACTATCGGCGGCAATCCGGTACATGCATCAGCTGAAACATCAGGGCGCTGGATAGGCGAACACTGCACTGCGGTCAATCCATTGCAATGAGGAACTGCAAGAAATTGAAATGTTGCGCCACATCAGCTTATTGAAACGTAACACACTCTTCAGTCAAACTTCACGTTACTAACACAAGCGTAAAATTGATCTCACGCGGTTAAAGTTCTCGTGTGAGCTAGTGGACATTGCACTTGCAATGCACTATTTATTCTTCCAGTAACGGACTCATCGGATATTCCAGCGCTTCTTTCATTGCTACCAGCGACAAAACCGCTTCTCGACCGTCGACGATCCGGTGATCGTAGGACAAGGCGAGATAATTCATTGGGCGGATCACAATTTGTCCGTTCTCCACCACGGGCCTTTCCTTAGTAGCGTGGATACCGAGAATAGCGCTTTGCGGGGGATTAATGATTGGAGTCGACAACATAGAGCCAAATACGCCTCCGTTGGTAATTGAAAAAGTACCGCCGCTAAGTTCTTCAATGCTGAGTTTACCGTTTTGCGCGCGCTTGGCAAAATCAGCGATCTGCAGCTCGATTTCCGCCAGCGTTAAACGATCTGCATCGCGGATGATCGGCACTACCAGTCCACGTGGACTGCCAATGGCAATGCCGATATCATAAAAATCGTGATAGATGATCTCATTGCCCTCAACCGAGGCGTTGATAACCGGGTATTTCTTGAGCGCGGCAATAACAGCTTTGACGAAGAACGACATGAAACCCAATTTTACGCCATATTCCTTTTCAAATTCAGTTTTGTAGCGTGCACGCAAGTCTATGATCGCCTGCATGTTCACTTCATTGAAGGTGGTCAAAATCGCTGCGGTAGATTGTGATTCAACCAAACGTTCTGCAATGCGTTGCCGGAGTCGTGACATGGCGACTCTACGTTCAGTACGCGCTCCTGATGTGGAAGTAACACTGGCTTCAGGTTTGGATTCAACTTTCAAGGACACGCTGGATCTGCGTTCCATATAGGCTTGCACATCCTCTTTGGTGATACGATCACCTAAGCCGGTGCCTTTTATCTCAGATATTTCTGTGGCTTTCAGATCGTTATCCTCTGCCAACTTACGCGCAGCCGGCATCAACATGGGTTTTTCTTGATGGATATCCTCAGCAGCACGATCTTCTGTGTCTTTTTCAGGAGCAACCTTTGTTTCTTTTTCAGCAACAGTAGTTGATTGATTATCCGATTGACTAGGTTTAGTATCGGTAGATTCGGTTTCAATCATGGCGATAACTTCACCACTGGTTACGATAGCGCCGTCATTTTTTAGAATTTTAGTCAATACACCCGCATTGGGTGCAGGCAATTCCAGCACGACTTTGTCGGTTTCGATATCAATCAAATTTTCTGATCGATTAACATAATCTCCTGTTTTTTTATGCCAAGAGATTAATGTAGCATCAGCTACGGATTCAGATAGCACGGGTACTTTGACTTCAACTAACATGGTGTCCTCTTTCTATATTTTATCTCTGAATGCTGCCACAATTAATTCATTCTGCGTAAATTTATGCCTTGCCAGATAACCAACGGCCGGTGAAGCTGCAGAAGCGCGCAGCGCGTAACCCAACTCCTGATCGGATCGCATATGGCGCAACAAATAATGCTGAATGCGATGCCATGCTCCCTGGTTGCCAGGTTCTTCCTGGCACCAAATGACATCTTTGGCCTTGCTGAAACGATCGATTTCGGCCTGAAATTCCTCGTGCGGGAATGGATACAATTGCTCCAGTCGAATGATTGCCATATCCTTGATGCGCTGTTCCTTACGGTAAGCCAATAATTCATAGTATACTTTTCCGCTGCAAACAATAATCCGCTTAACATTTTTCGGGTCTAATTTGTCGACTTCGGAAATAACCGGATAAAAATATCCACGCGCCAACTCGTCCAGGCTCGAAACCGATTCTTTGTGCCGAAGCATGCTCTTTGGACTCATGATGATCAACGGTTTACGTATCGGTCTGATCATTTGTCGACGAAGCAAATGATACATCTGTGCCGGTGTCGATGGTACACAAACCTGAATATTGTAGTCCGCGCATAATTGTAGAAAACGCTCCAAGCGCGCAGAAGAGTGCTCGGGGCCCTGCCCTTCATAGCCATGCGGCAACATCATCACCAAACCGCAGATACGGCCCCACTTGGCTTCACCTGAGGCAATAAACTGGTCGATTACCACCTGCGCACCATTGGCAAAATCGCCAAACTGTGCCTCCCAGACAATCAATTCATTAGGTTGCGTTGTTGCATACCCATACTCAAAGCCCAACACCGCCTCTTCCGACAACATCGAATCAATCACAACAAAATCCGGTTGCTCGGGATAAAGATGGCGTAACGGCACATAAATACGTTCATTCTGATCCGCTGCTACCTGGTCATGCAATACCGCGTGACGATGAAAGAATGTACCACGGCCCGAATCCTGCCCAGACAATCTCACTGGATATCCTTCTTTCAGCAAAGTCGCGTAAGCCAGATTCTCCGCCATTCCCCAATCTAGCGACAATTCCCCTGTGCCCATCAAACGCCGATCGGCAATAATCTTTTCCACGCGCGAATGCAATTTGAACCCTTGAGGAATATCGGTCAGCCTTATGGCAAGCTGTTTCAGCGTTTGCATCGCAACACCGGCTTTAATCCGTTTATTCCATTTGAATGGTTTTAAAAAAGGCTCCCAGTTAATGGAATACGGAGATTTATAGTCATAACAAACTGTCTTGTTCGGATTAACCCCTTCATCCATAGCGCCATGATAAGCTTGGACGAGATTGTCCGCTTCCTCCGACTTTATCACCCCTTCGGCAACCAACCTATCGGCATAGCACTTGCGAGTACCCAAGTGCTGGTTGATAATCCGATACATTTTGGGTTGCGTCACCATCGGCTCATCCTGCTCATTATGGCCAAGGCGACGAAAACACACCATATCGATTACGACATCCTTATGAAACCGCATGCGGAAATCAAACGCCAGTTCAGCCACCATCACGACCGCTTCTGGATCATCGCCATTGACATGAAAGATCGGCGCTTCAATCATTTTGGCAACATCGGTACAATATAACGTGGAGCGGCTATCACGCGGATCTGAAGTGGTAAATCCGATTTGATTATTAATGATAATATGCACTGTACCACCAGTACCATAGCCACGAGTTTGGGATAAATTCAGCGTTTCCATCACTACGCCCTGCCCTGCAAACGCCGCATCGCCGTGAATCAATACTGGCAATACGCGATCCCCAAGTTTATCGTTTAACAGATGTTGACGGGCACGCACCGAGCCCTCAACCACTGGATTAACAATTTCAAGATGTGAAGGATTAAAAGCCAATGCTAGACGTACGATACCCTCAGATGTTTTGATAGCAGAAGAAAAACCTTGGTGATATTTCACATCGCCCGACGGCAAGTCTTGCGGCTGTTTTTCTTCAAATTCGCGAAATAATTCGGCTGGCATTTTTCCCAGAGTATTTATCAGCACATTAAGCCGAGCGCGATGCGCCATTCCCATTACGATTTGTTGAATGCCCGCTTTCCCTGCACGATGAATCAAACTATCCAGCAATGGAATCAGACTCTCGTTACCTTCTCCCGAGAAACGTTTCTGCCCCACGTAACGAGTATGTAGGTAATTTTCCAATCCCTCTGCTGCAGTGAGTCGCTCAAGAATATGATACTTAACGTCAGTCGAAAAACCCGGGTTAGAGCGCTGCCCTTCCAATCGTGCTTGTATCCAGCGCTTTTGTTCAACCGAAGAAATGTACATATACTCGGCACCAATCGAACCGCAGTAGGTCTCATGCAGGATCTGCAAAATCTCACGCAACGAAGCACGATCAGGTCCAACTAATGAACCAGTATTAAACACTTTATCCATGTCCACATCGGTCAATCCGAAATGCGCAGGATTCAATTCGGGAATGGTCAATTGTTGCTTGAGTCCCAGCGGATCAAGATTGGCTTGATTCAGCCCTAGGCTGCGATACATGTTGATGAGTTGCAACACCGCCACTTGCTTGCGATCATCTGAATCAATCGACATTACCTCAGGAAGCGCAGCTTGAATTCCTAAGCCGGAAGATTTAGTAGCTGAAGCAGTGACTGATACCTTACTAGCTATGTGTTCCGGTTGCTGGGTCAACTTATCGAAGTATTCCCGCCACACTAATGTAACAGAATGAGGATTGTGCAGATATTCTTCATAAACCGCTTCTATGAAACTCGCATTAGTTCCAAACAAAAGAGTTTCTTCCATCAACAGTTTTTTCATAAAATGGCAGTCTTAATAAAAACTATTTTTGGGAAAACGAGTCGGGAATATCCCGCATGGCTGCGCCAGTATATAACTGACGTGGACGTCCGATTTTATAATCAGGATCAGAAACCATCTCGCTCCATTGCGCCACCCAACCGACCGTTCTTGCCATCGCAAAAATCGCGGTGAACATACTGGTTGGAATACCCAATGCACGTTGCACGATGCCGGAATAAAAATCGACATTAGGATAGAGCTTACGCGAAATGAAATAATCGTCTTCCAGTGCAATTTTTTCGAGTTGTAGCGCAAGTTTGAACAACCGATCATTCTGCAATCCCAATTCGTTCAAAACTTCATGACAAGTTTCACGCATCAGCTTTGCCCGCGGATCCATATTTTTATAGACGCGATGGCCAAAACCCATCAACCGAAAGTTATCCTCTTTGCTTTTTGCGCGTTGAATAAACTCATCAATGCGAGAAACATCGCCGATTTCTTCCAACATGCGCAAGCAAGCTTCGTTTGCCCCGCCATGTGCCGGGCCCCACAAGCAAGAAATACCGGCAGATACACAGGCAAATGGATTAGCACCACTGGATCCCGCCAAGCGCACAGTGGAGGTAGAAGCATTCTGTTCGTGATCTGCATGCAAAATCAATATCCGATCTAGCGCACGCACAATCACCGGGTTGGCTTCGTATTTCTCTGTCGGCACAGAAAACATCATATGCAAGAAATTCTCAGCGTAACCCAAGTTATTATATGGATAAACAAATGGTTGTCCGATATTGTATTTATACGCCATAGCAGTAATCGTTGGCAACTTTGCAATCAGTCGCAATGCGGATTGTTCACGATGCACCGGATCAGAAATATTCAAAGCATCATGATAAAAAGCTGATAAAGCGCCGACCACTCCGACCATCACCGCCATCGGGTGAGCGTCGCGACGAAAACCACTATAAAATTTCACCAGCTGCTCATGCAACATGGAATGGCTTTTTATTGCAAGATCAAATTCTTTTTTTTGCTCAGGTGTTGGTAATTCACCCTGCAACAACAAGTAACATACATCGATAAAATCACAATGCAGCGCCAATTGCTCAATCGGATAGCCGCGATACAACAAAATACCTTCATCACCGTCGATAAAAGTAATCGCGGAATTATTACTAGCGGTTGACAAAAAACCGGGATCATAAGTGAACAAACCACTCTGTCCGTGCAGCTTGCGAATATCGATCACATCCGGACCCATGGTTCCGGATAAAACCGGCAGCTCGATAAGGTCGCTACCATTATTCAAATTCAGAGTCGCTGTGCCTTCTTGTGCCATAATACATCTCCACAAATTGCAATATTAACAGTATGCATGGTTAATAGATTGATAGTGTTAAGGAATAACACTCAAAACCTAGCTCTTTTGCAGTAATTCCAATACCGACCGCCACTGCGTGTCGCAATTGACTTGCTTTCCGCTGATCAGATCCCATAAATCATTATCCGACAATGCCAATAATCGTTCAAATTGCAGCAACCCCGTCTCATCAAGTTGACGGTAATTATGATCCATGAATCGCTGCAACACGATATCTAATTCAAGCATACCACGCCGACAGCGCCAGAGTGCGCGCTCGAATTCTTTCACACCATTCTCTTGACCATCATGTCCTTGATTTTGCCGATTGCCTGGGTAGGATTCAAGCCTTTAGGGCACGCATCTACACAATTCATGATGGAATGGCAGCGAAACAGCCGATAAGGATCTTCCAGATTATCCAATCGCTCAGCGGTTGCCTGATCGCGGCTATCGGCTAGAAAACGATAGGCCTGTAGTAGTCCAGCTGGTCCGACAAACTTATCTGGATTCCACCAAAAGGAAGGACAGGATGTTGTACAACAAGCACATAAAATGCACTCATAGACGCCATCCAGAGCAGCTCTTTCTTCCGGCGACTGCAACCGTTCCGTTTCAGGTGGCGGGTCATTATTGATTAAATAAGGCTTAATCGAATGGTATTGCTGAAAAAATTGCGTCATATCCACGATCAAGTCGCGAATAACCGGCAATCCAGGCAATGGACGTATTTCCACCGGATCTTTCAGGCCTTTAATCGGTGTAATGCACGCCAATCCGTTGCGCCCGTTGATATTCATCGCGTCCGATCCACACACACCTTCGCGGCAGGAGCGGCGTAAACTCAAACTGTCATCAATCGACTTGATACGCAATAATGCATCCAATAGCATTTTATCGGTCGCTGCCAACTGAACATCATAATCCTGCATGTATGGTTTTTCATCTTTATCGGGATCATAGCGGTAAATCGAAAACTTCATTGGCCTGCTCCAGTGGGTTTGAATACTGCTTATAGTCGATAGGAATCTCTCAAAATATTATGAAGTATACAGATTTGAAGGCAGATTATCATATTTTGGTTTAGCTTTTTGGATTGCTGCGCACATTAAGCACAATATACCGAGTAGCAATGCACAAAGCTACAGCTAATGAACATATTCGATGCGTCATCAGTGCACCCTGCATGGTTCAAAACATAGTAAAAATACAAAAAGCATAGATTCAGGTAAAATAAATCGTTAGGTTCGTGTGGCCGAGCCGACGTCAAACGATTAAAAAATCGGATATCACCATCAAGCCATAATGAATATTTTATAAAGGAAGATTTTAGATGAATTTTAAAAAATATAGCATCGTTTGTATGATTGGCCTTTGTTTCGCTCTGTTCGGTTGCGGTGGAGTACCCGAAGCAAGTTCGGTCAATTGCGCGGGAAAAGGATTGGAATCCTCACTTTCTGATTTGAAGGACGACGAAGCTGCACGACAAGCATTTCTTGATCAATGTGATGCCTTGAAAAAATAAAATTGCGGCATATGGCCGTTAAGAAACATTTTCGAAGCAGCTGATGCAAGGCAAAAACAGGTGAAAAAGCGCAATTTATGCATAATAAATGAGCATTTTAAGCCTGTTTTTAACACCGCAGTGGCGGTACAGATAGTTTTTAAGCGGCCTCCCCTCAGAAATAGTATCTAGATTCTGGGGATGATGTCTGTTTCAACAACTTATGCGAATCAAATTTCATTGTCTCGTTTACAGAATGAAATGAAATCAACCCACCCCACCCTTTCAACTACATTACTCTTAAGTAATCGCTGACAGTTTTCGAACAAAAGAAGCTGCGACAATTAGTCGCATGTTCAAACAATCAAATTTTGTAGATAATCATAAAAGAATTGACGGATAGTTTTTCATACCCTATTCGCAGAAAACAATAACACTGATCAAGCAATCTGGTTTTACACAATTTCACACTGAAATTTTGATACTTAGGGATCCCGATATCGCAAACATTAAGAGGCATCATCATGAAATCACCTAAAATTCTAATTACTTACTTACTATTCTTGTCGTGCAGCATTGCCTTCCCCGCTCGCGCTGAGCAAGTTAATTTGAAGCATTTTACTTCTGGCAGCTATCAACAATTACTGAATGAATATGCCGACAAGCCATTCGTATTGATGATTTGGTCTATCAACTGCACTTCGTGCAAAAAAAAGATGCCATTACTTAGTGAGCTTCGCAAAAATATGCCGGATATTAACCTGATCATGCTAGCAACTGATGATGCTTCAGCTTCTAATCAAGCGCTGTCTATACTGACTGGAAATGAACTGAATAATGCAGATAACTGGATCTTTGCTGACGCCAACTCCCAAAAACTTCGTTATGAAATTGATCCTAAATGGTATGGTGAAGTCCCTCGCACCTATTTTCTCGACAAAGATCACCAGCGTGTCGGCATCAGTGGTTCTGTATCACGCGAAACGCTCGAAGCCATGCTCAAGACAATTATCAATTAGACCTGCTTCTGTTCGGAGTTTCTTTCTATTAAGGTAGTGTAAATTGAAACAGGAATCCCCCTCACTCTCTTTAATTTGATGCACTTCCCTTACTATACTTGTCCCAAGCAAATAGGAGAGGTTAACTCAGAATCGCGCCTACACAAAATATACTCACATGAATCATTTTGCTTTGATCTGCAGCACTCTATTATTACTAGCTTTATCGCATAATCTGGTTGCTGAAACCGAAAAATTACTGCCTGAACAAAAAATCTATACCGCAGCGACATTTGGGCCAGATGGGCGGCTTTGGCGCATTCTTTCTGCCCAGAAATCCATTTCTGTTGATTATTCAATCGATTTTGGCCAGTCTTTCAGTCAACCGGTTCGCGTCAACTCGGCAGGTATGCCGATACATGCATGGGATGAAAATCCGCCCACCTTAGCCGTTGATCAAACAGGAAGAGTGTATGTGCTCTACTTTGCCGATGATAAACAATCCAGCACCAGTTTTTTCAGCCATTCCGACAACGGCACCCAGTTCAGCACACCGGTCAAAATTAGTTCTGAAGCCAATACCTGGTATCACTATCAGGCGGAGATGCTAATAGACACGAACAATCGCGTGCATTTTACTTGGCACGATGTGCGTGATCGGGCCGAATACAAAAAACAGGGCGATGGAGATCTATCGATCTACCATGTATCTGCAAAAACCGGCAGAATAATTAACCTTCCTACGGATCAACGCATTGCGAAAAACATCTGCTCCTGCTGCCGTACAGCCATGGCTGAGGATGTCGATGGCAGTCTGGTCATGCTGGCCCGTTATGTCTATCCCGGAAATATCCGCGATCATGGTTTACTTAAGCTATCACCCGACGGAAAAACAAGCGAACCGTGGCGAGTAACATTCGATGACTGGGAAATTGAAGGCTGTCCTGCGCACGGACCTGCCTTGTCGATCGGCGCTGATGGACGGTATCACATGGTTTGGTTTACTCAGGGAGAAAAACGTAGCGGAATTTTTTATGCATGGTCCGATGATCAAGGAAAAACCTTCTCCAATCCAATGCAAGTGGGCGATCAAGATAAACTACCCGGTCGAGCCGATGTGCTGGCTTTGGGCAAACAGGTAGCGCTTGCATGGAAGGTGTTTGACGGCACTCAGACCCGCGTGGAAGCTATGTATTCTACAGATGGTGGATTGCACTGGTCAAAACCGCAAGTAGTTGCCGAAACAGCAACTCAGTCCGCTCATCCTGCACTGATCACTGACGGCAAGCAAATTTTTCTATCCTGGAACAGTATGGATACCGGCTTTCGTTTAATTCCGATCAGGCAATCCGATGACGACAGCAATCAATAGACTCAGACATACTATGGTTGGTCAATTTTAGTTAGCACCGATGTTTCAAAATGCGCATT
Organism: uncultured Nitrosomonas sp.; assembly: GCF_902826915.1. GTDB lineage: Bacteria > Pseudomonadota > Gammaproteobacteria > Burkholderiales > Nitrosomonadaceae > Nitrosomonas. Next base: position 28,351 of record NZ_CADEGP010000001.1, on the reverse strand, counting down.
ATCGACATCTTCGCAATGAAAAATTAATTGATAATTAGCTGCTTTATCACCACCCACGATTTGACTGACGTACACATGATAAACACCTACACCTCCTGCCAGTCGAATGACAGGGCTTGATTCTCCATCGGGATTAGTGGCACTGGAAGCCACCTTGTCTTTGGCAACCAGCAAATTGAATTGTCTATTATCAACCACCCTGAGATCATCGATCTGCGCATACAGATGATGATTATCTGCTTCACTACAAGTAACCAGGAAATGATCGACAGCATCAACTGCGGTAAGGCTATTAATCAATTGATGGGACGAAACAACACCTGCCTGGCAAATGGCCATGACGATGCCGATGAGAACGACAGCTTTTTTTAACGACTGTTTCTTCATAATAACAACTCCACTTTTATTGTATGTTGCGGTTAAGCTGCATTGCTTAGCTCTTTGCTGCTGTTAAAAGCAATAACTGTCAATTCTGAGTGACATCTTTCAAATTCTTTTCAGAATCTAGGTAACACGATTATTCTTAGAATAAAAATGGAAACAGAGTTAATCTGAGAAAACGTATTATCTTAATTTAAATCGCTGAGCTACAAACTTTTTGAATAAACCTATCGATTATGCACAATACGCAAGATTCATGGAATGTGGCAAATTGCCGCATCCGTCAAAATTTAATTGATTATTGAACGCACATAATCAATCTGAAATGATCCTGCCATATAATTCTTGGTTGATGCAATTGGATTGAGCGATCAAATATATTGGTTATGTGACTTTTAAATCGTGCTATATGTCGTCATGAAATAAAATCAATACAATAGATTTTCTCGCAACCAGAACTTCACTATTTAGCTCAAAGCAGCAATAATGTTCATAACGTAACAACGCATTGAACCGGGGGAGAACTAACTTGGAATTCAAGGATTATTATAAAACGCTTGACATCTCGCGCGATGCAACCGCTGATGAAATCAAAAAAGCATTCCGTCGTTTGGCGCGCAAATATCATCCCGATGTTTCCAAAGAGACAGATGCCGAGCAAAAAATGAAAGAAATAAATGAGGCTAATGCCGTGTTATCTGATCCGGAGAAACGTGCTGCTTACGATCAATTGGAACGGCAAGGATTCCAGGCTGGCAACGACTTTCAACCGCCCCCCGGTTGGGACGCGGGTTTTGAATTCACAGGACAAGGGTTTAGTGATGCGCAGACAGCCGATTTCAGTGATTTCTTTTCACAACTATTTAAAAATCAAATGGGCGCGGGTACCCGGCATGCCCGTCAAATGCGCGGTGAAGATCATCACGCCAAAATTATGCTCGACCTGGAAGACAGCTATCACGGCACAACGCGCAGTCTGACACTGCGCATGCCCAAACTGAACAACCAGGGGCACACCATACTCGTGGAGCATACTCTGAATGTGCGTATTCCCAAAGGAGTGCATGCCGGACAAGTGATCCGTCTCGCCGGACAAGGCGGCCCCGGCCATGCTGGAGAATCCCCAGGGGATTTATTTTTGGAAGTCCATTTTAAACCACACCAACGTTACCGGATCGAGAACAAGGATATTTATGCCGCATTGCCCGTCACTCCATGGGAAGCTGCGTTGGGTGCTACAGTTAAGATACCAGTCCCCGATGGTCTGGTCGATGTACGAGTACCGGAAAACTCTCAAACAGGCCGCAAACTGCGTTTGAAAGGTCGCGGTATTCCCGCGACAACGCCTGGTGACTTATATTTAGTGTTGGAAGTAGTGCTGCCATCCGCTACGACAGAAAAAGCGCGTGAATTTTACCAAACCATGGCGCAGGAACTCGCGTTCAACCCGCGCCAGAATCTTGGAGTCTAAACTATGTCACAAGAAATCGATGCCATTTTACTCGAAGATGCTAGGCTCAGTTTGGATGAACTGGCACGAAGCTGTCGGGTTAGCCGGGAATGGGTCATTGAACACGTTCAATGGGGCTTATTGCAAAATGAAAACCTCATTGGAGCGGATCCGAATGTGTGGATATTTGATAGTCGCAGCTTCGTACGCATTAAAAGGATTGTTGCCATTGAACGCGATTTTGAATGCAATCCCGAATTGGCCGGCTTGGTTGCCGATCTGATCGAAGAAGTTGAACTGCTGCGCACCCGCCTGAAAGCATCTGGACCTAACGAAAGCTAGCAATTAATTTTATATTACCGAATTAGCGAGGAGAGCCACTCATGTCGTTACACATCGTGTGTCCACACTGCCATGCGACCAATCGCGTACCATCAGACCGTCTGACTGCAGCGCCAAAATGCGGTGTCTGTCATCAGGCATTGTTCACCGCACTCCCAGTTGAATTGACAGAAGATCACTTTGACCGGCATATTTCCAACAATGATATCCTGGTGCTGGTCGATTTCTGGGCGCCGTGGTGCGGCCCATGCCGCATGATGGCCCCGGCTTTTGCGAACGCGGCTGCTATGCTGGAACCAGGAATACGTCTAGCCAAAGTAAATACTGAAGAAGAACAAACTCTGGCTACTCGTTACCAGATTCGCAGCATTCCAACTCTGGCACTGTTCAAAGACGGTCGAGAAATTGCCCGACAATCCGGCGCAATGGGCGAACAGGATATAATACGCTGGGCAAAATCCACAATCCAATGACGCAAACATTAAAAAACTACAGGAGCAACCATTCATGCCCACGCTGCCCCGCTTTATCTGGATCTCATTCATTATCGTATTGCTGGTACTGTTTTCTCACAGCTTTCTGTACCACTATTTTCCAGATGCGCTTCAGCCGGGTTATTTTTCCGCTGACAACAAACATCAAAGCGCTGAGCCACGGGTAGTCCAAGCACGCGGCAATCTGGCTGAAGACGAGAAAAGCACGATCGAGTTATTTGAAAACTCACGCGCATCAGTGGTATTTATCACTACCCGCCAACGTGTAATGGATGCCTGGACGCGCAATATCTTCTCGGTCCCTAGCGGAACTGGCTCAGGTTTTATTTGGGATGATCACGGCCACATTATTACTAATCTCCATGTAATCAAGGGTGCCAGCGAAGCTACCGTGCGTCTGGCCGATGGGCGCGATTACAAAGCCTCACTGGTAGGCGCAAGTCCGGCGCATGATATCGCAGTCTTGCGAATAGGTATCGGTTTCCAAAGACCGACCCCGGTTCCCTTGGGTACCAGCCACGACCTCAAAGTTGGACAAAAAGTATTCGCAATCGGTAATCCTTTCGGCCTGGATTGGACCTTAACTACGGGTATTGTTTCGGCGTTGGACCGATCACTCCCTGGCGGTGACGGCCGCACTATCGACAATCTGATTCAGACTGACGCTGCCATCAATCCGGGCAATTCCGGCGGACCTCTGCTGGACTCGGCAGGTCGCCTGATTGGCATTAATACCGCCATCTATAGCCCCAGTGGCGCCAGTGCTGGGATTGGCTTTGCTGTACCGGTCGACACCGTCAACCGCGTAGTTCCACAAATCATCAGTCGCGGCAAATATATCCGCCCGGCGATGGGCATTACGGTCGACAGCAAACTCAATGACCGCCTGACCCAGCATCTGAAACTAACCGGTGTTGTCATCTTGAACATCAGCCCCGGATCCGCAGCAGATACTGCCGGGCTTCAGGGCGCAACGATCACGCCGGAAGGCAATATCATCGCGAACGACATTATTGTAGCCGTCGAGGATAAACCCATTGATTCAGTCGACAAATTACTCGCCCGTATTGATCACTATAAGGTCGGAGATACTATCAAGATCACGGTATTGCGAAAAAATGAAACCATCGAAGTAGCCGTCACTTTGCAGCCAGGGGAATGATAAAAAATCAATGTCCATAACTTTGTGCCCGGAACGACCCTGAAGAGCGCGACGAAAATCATAAAGCTTAGCAACGTGCAACCAGCTCAATCAAACTGGATCGTATAAAACAGATCAATTGCGCTGTCCTCACCTGCTTGGGTGACAACAGTCACTTTAGGCATAAGATTGTAGGTTAATTTTGTGATACCCATTGTAGTTGCAGTCAATCCTCGTTCATAACTCAGATACGCACGCGATGAAATGCGTTTCCCAACCACACCAATTTGTCCACTCAATGAACTGCCGACACCGGCCTGTCTGAACGAGATTTCATCAACACCCAAAGCAGTACTGATTTTTTCCGTAATGCCTCCCCCAGATTGACCGCCTAATACCGATTCGGCAGCTGCCAGTAAGACCGATGTATCCAAACCACCTGCATCCGGTTTTCTTCCCAGCACGATCCATGAAAGCTTCTCAGTATCAGGAACATCTGGAGTCGATATCAATTTTACGCGCGGATGACGCACTGAGCCCATAATTTCAACTCCGGCTTCAACTGCCAAATCTTCCCGAACCGCTAGAATATTCAAACCCGGATCATCCAATGGACCTTGAAAACTAACAATACCACGTTTTACCGAGAGATTCTGACCGTAAGCTTTGAACGAGGTATCTTGCGCCACAATGGCGCCATTGAGCCTTAACTTATTGTTTTTATCACTCTGCATTTTCAATTGGCCTGTCAGGCGTCCTTCCAGACCGGCTACTCGGATATGAAATTTCTCACCTAAATTGAGGTTCATGTCTAACAGTACCGACAGGTTTTGCTTAGCCTGTTCCGGGGCGTTCACAAAAACTATGTCTTCTGATAATTCCGGGCGGTTTTCCCGCGGTTGCAGCAACAATCCAGCATCGGCCCATAAATCTCCTTTCACACGCAAGCGGTTGTGCTGAAACCTAGTTTCTCCAGAACCAGATGCGACTACCCAGTACTCTGTTTTATGCCCCAACGGTAATTGATTGATTGTAAAATTGATCTGACTTTCATTACCAACGAGCCCAATATTACCGGCAATTGTTAACGATCCCAGCATGCTATCCACGTCGAAATCATCAAATAAGCGCTTGTCTGGAGGAGCTTCATGAGGTGCAATAAAATGGAGTCGATCAATCTTTAAATCCGTCTGCTGAAATCTTGCCGCCAGCGTACCTTGCTGCAAATTGATTCCCTGATCCAGTAATGCCACGCTCAATTCTTTAGCGGATACTGTTCCACTGAAATCTGGCTGCTTCAGCGTACCTTGAATATCGGCATGAACCTCAATCTGCCCGTCTGTATTGATGCTATCGCCAAGCATGACATCAAGCCACTTTAAGGTACTGACATCCACGTCCACCTTGCCGTGCAGTGTTGAATCACGGGAAATAGACCAATTGGAATCGGATGGTTGAAGCGGTATTGTTAAATCAGCTGTGGCGGAGCCGATAGACTGGCTGAAGAATTCGAATGCACTAATTAATTTTCCCTGTGCAGCAGTCGCCTCCAACTGCAGTTTTTCTAAACCTAATGGCTGCGGCACTTCGCCGGGAAAATACCAGTCACCTTGCTCCCGAAAGATTTTTAAATTGCCAGTTAATTGTGCAGCAGAAACAAAATTCCAGTGACCACCCAATTGCAAGTGAGGTTGATTGATAGCTTGCTGCGAACCAGGAAGTAAAGTAACACCGGAAAAGTCACCCTGAGTCTTCCAGTTCTTCGGTGTCCAGTGCAACTGATCAATGTTGATAAATCCACCCGATATGGAGAATCTAGCCTGATCTAAAGAAATCAATTGGGCACTGCCTGAGAATGTCGCAGGTGATAGCAAGTGTATCGGCATTTCACCGGCAGTCGAAAAATCAGTAAGCTGACCATCCCAGCGCAACGATTGCCGAGGCACTTTAGGATTCACTCCACCTGCTGCTGCTAGCCGGAAGGTAACATCCTCATTGATCTGTGCTTTAACCGATAGGATGTGGTCCGAAATTTTTCCCTGGGTATCGATCGCCAGATGTTTGACGGCAGTTTTTTCATCTACCGCATAATGATCAACCGAAACTTTCAGTGAGATTATATCCTCGTGTAAACGTGCATCGGCCGCAACGCCCGCAATGTTGTGATTTTCCTGCAAACGCAAATGCTTGCTGGCAAGCTTCAAAGCAAGATTAGGCGCTTCCAGGCTACCGCTAAAATTCACGCTTGTTTGTAAATCCCCCGCCAATCCGACTCCCAGTTGCGCCAAATCTGGCGCGGTGAGATTTAGATGAAATATATCTCCCGTCTTGCCAATACCACCCTGCACCAGTAAATGATTGGATCCTGCTTTTAGCTCTGCTTTACCGTCAAATGCATCAAAACCGTTAAATACGATTTCACCAGAACCGCTTACCGGAGATTTCGCTAAGCGGCTATTTTGGATCGTGTATTTTAATGCACCAGAGATTTGTGATGACAATTGCCCCGATAGTTGAAGAGTTGCATTCAGATCTGAATCTGCCATCTGGATAAAATCCGCAATATTAAAATTTGCCAGCTCACCTGACAGTTCAAACAATTGCTCATGACCCAGTGTAAGCTTCCCTTGTCCGGTTAATCGAGATTTGTTGCGTTGCAGATTAAATTGTTCAAGCGTGACATTCTCGCCAGACCGAGCGATAGCGGCTGCTAAATTTACCGATTTATCCTTGAGATGAATACGCGCAGATTGTTTTTGTGCATTACCAGACAAGCCAATTTTCCCAGAAACCTGCGCCGCTTGCAGGCGGCTATCAATATGGTGTGGATTTACCTGTTCGACGAACACATCGGCTGATACGAATTGTTCCTCCCAACGCCAAATTAAATCGCCGCGAAGAAATCCGTCATCATCGATTTGCGCGTGAATATCCTGCAATCTCAAAGATTCTGAGGTAATTGATGCTTGCGTGCTGAACATGGTCAAAGGAAGGCCACCAGCATTGTATGTATCCGCCGCATGATTCTTGATCCGCACATTGCCCTCCAGTTGCCCGGAATCATTTTGCGTAAAATGCACGGATAGCGAAAGATTGGCATTGGGTGCTGCAGGAATAAAACTGGCAGGATTCAGCTGTTCGATATTTGCATCCAGTTGTGTCACCGGATTATCTGCAAAAGGACGCAAATGCATCTGCAAATCTCTTGTGATCTCCGGTTGTACCCCATTGACTTGAATTTTCATGTGTTCCAGGCTGCCTGCGATGACCATCTGGGTATCACCCCACGGATCAGCGCCCGACAAGCCGATTTGCGCTGACAAGTCAAACGGAGAATCACCGTTAAATTCTGCTAATGCGTTGACAGAAACCCACGGAGTATGGAAATCGAGGTGCTTCAGTTGATGGGTATGACCATCACTTTCCAATGCCAATGTAAGATTGGTTATGATGGGTTCGGCGGTTTCATTTTCTGCCATGGTTAGATACATCGAATGGATCGTCAATGCACCAATCGACAACGCAAATGGAAGATCCAAACTTTCGGGTAATGTACTGGGCGAAGTATCTTTTTCAGAAGTCAATTGACGAATTTTTAATGCCCCCACTGTCAACTGATCAATCGTTATCTGCTTGTGAAATAATTCACTTGGGCTCCAAACGATACGGATATCTTGCACTTCCAGCTCAAATTCATCGGCAGCAAAATGGGCATTCTCAATCCGCATGTCATGTAGTGTTCCTCGAACATCGGCAAAATGGATTGCACCGGAACTCAGCCGCTGAATGATGGAAAAAGTCCATTGCAGCCCGGCTTGGCTATTCACAAGCCAATATCCCGCAAGCAAAACAATAATTAGCATCACAGACATCGAACCTGTAAGCCATCTAAGCCGATGTTGGCGATTATCCGGCATCTGATTGTCAACGGATGGGTTGGTCATGTACGCTCAGAATGCCACAGCCATTGAGAAGTGCACGCGTAGCGAACCGGTTTCATGCCCCCGGGCCAAATCAAGTGCGACTGGCCCCGCCGGACTACGCCAGCGGACACCAGCGCCATAGCCTAAAAAAGAGTGAATCTTTTGCCAACTATCCTCAGCACCACCGATGTCTGCAAAGGCGGCAGCGCCCCACTGCTGCGTTAACCAATGCGTATATTCAGCGGTACCTGTAACCATAACGAGACCGCCCACAACCGCATTGCCTTCTTGCACGCCTATGCCTTTAAAATCATACCCGCGCAGCGATTGAATTCCACCGGCGCGGAATAGATATTCCTGCGGAATGCCAAAGCGTGACGAGGCTAACGTATAGCCAACTTCTGCGCGCAAAAAAAAGACATCCTTAGAACCAACGGGCCACCAAGTCTGATGTCGCGCATAGGTACGAAGAAAATCCTGATCTGACAAAAGTAGCTGACTACCGCCGCCGACACGCAGCTCTGTTACGTCACCACGCCGGATATTAACTGGATCATCAAAAACCTGGCGCCTCCAGCGCCAATCGAGAACGAGTGCTTCATTAATCTGGTTAATTGCACCGTCAGGCTTTTTGTTTTCATGATGCCAATTCAAACCAAAATGCATTTGAATTTTTTGTGTTTGGTAATTGCGCGTAACACCAACTTTTTCTTCAATAGTCTTTAGTCTCTCGATATCCGTCATTTGCAGACTGGCGCCCAACGAATAATTGACATGATTCTGATTAGGCAAGGTATCAATCCCGGCAAAAAAAGTTTGCCGCTTTTGTTCCAGACGCAGCATACTGGCTAAATTCCAGGCGCGATCCATGAGATTGTGATTGCGGTAATTGATCTCACCGCGTGCGCCATTATTCGAGCTGTAACCAACGCCAAAGGCAAAACGCTGCGATTGAGCTTCCGTCAACATAACCTGAACGGGTACGGACTGATGTTGCGCGACATCCGGCGTAACACTGACCGAAACAGAGCTAAATTGCGACCCTTTCTGCAGCGTAATTTGATAAAGATGCAATACATCCCGCCGATAAATATCGCCCGCTTTAAAAGGAGCAAGGTTGGTGATTAATGTGGAATCAAAACGCTCCAATCCAGTGATCTGTATTTCACCCAAGTAAAAAGCAGGTCCGGAATCGATAATGACAGAAAGATCAGCGCGCGCATTATCGGGATCAACAGTAGCCTGACTACTCACAATATGCGCCGCAGCAAATTCTTCTTCTGTTACCTTCGACAACAAAGTCGCTTTTGCTTTCTCCCATTCGGAAGAACGAAAGGGCAAGCCTACTTTCAGCGGCCATGTGGCACGAAGTTGCTTGATACGCTCCTGGTATTTTGTTTCTTCGCGAGCAACCTCGCCTTGAAATGTAATCAAAACCTTGCCAATACGCGTCAATGCGCCAGGATCAATTTTGATTTCAGGTGTAGCAACATTATCCTGAATTTGATGCAACACTGAAATCGATGGAGAAAAATAACCTTCGGTTGCCAACAAATCGCGGATTTCTTTTTGCGCACGGTACAAAAAGATTTCTTCAGCAGCAGCATCAGCAAAAGGTTCTGATGGAAGCTTAAAATATTTAACAAGAAATTCTTTGATGTTATCAGGTGCCGACAAGATAATTACCGTCGAATTCTTTGTAATACTCTGTGCTTCCTGCGCTGTAACGATGCCCGGATTAAGGTTAAGGAGTAACAAGATAAGTACCCAGATTCGGATATAAAAACGATCAACGGAAAACTGAAAACTGGATTTGAAGATTTGATCAAATATTAGAAATTTCCTCAGCGCTATTAATTCTATTTGATTTATCACATGGTATGAACAAAACTGGAAATTTGCCACGACTCTGTTGACCTGACAAGAAATCATGACACTTACTTGCGAGTATTTTAATTACTGACAACCCATCAATTTTGAATTAATTCTAACCCGATTCCACAACATAGTCGGTACAATCTTCGTTGCTAACTAGAGCCAACCTTGGGAGCGATACCAAGTTATGGCATCATGAGCAGCCACATGTATAGAACGTGGCTGCAATCCGAGTTCATGCAGACTGACAGAAGGATCAAAAAACATGCTGCGGCGAGTCAAGCGCACCCCGGTTAGCGTAGCTAACGGCATTTTACCGCTAACATAATCGGCCCATGCTTCACTAATTCCTGCCGCAAGCAGGGCAAGCAAATAAGGAACCCGCCAGCGTGGCAAAGGTTGCCCCGTCTCCCTGCCTAAAATGCGTAACCAATCTGAAAGCAAAAGATTTTCTGCTCCCAGCAAATAACGAATTCCCGGCCTACCTTTTTCCATTGCTGCAATCATACCCGTCGCTACGTCTCTCGCATCAATGAGATTAAACTGGCAATCCAAAAAGGCTGGCAACTCTCCTCTGCAGAATGCTAACGATAATCGAGTGGGTGGCGTTTGCAATCGATCTCCGGGCCCTACCGGCAAAGTGGGGCTAACCACCACAATGGGAGCGCCTTCTGACACCATCTTAAATACTTCTTCCTCTGCTAGAAACTTGCTAAGACAATACGGACCCAGCATATCGCTTGCTTTGAACCGAAGTGTTTCAACAGCGCCTCCCTTAGGACTACGGGATGTCAAAATGCTTTCGGTACTTGTATACAAGATTCGTTTGGCGCCGCTCTCAAGTGCAGCACGCATGACGTGAAGCGTACCGAGGCGATTAATACTATCGAATTCTCGCCGGTCACGGCGCCAGAGATTGGGATCTGCAGCCAAATGATAAACATATTCACAATCATGTGTGGCTTTCCTAACCGCGTACTCATCACGAATATCAGCGCTGATCAACTCAATCTGGTTCAGTGGCAGATGGGCAACGCCGGCTCCCGGTCGTTCCAGAACACGAACTGATTGACCCGCATCCAATAATTGCGCGACTAAATGTGAACCCAGAAAACCAGCACCGCCGGTGACTAAAATCAAGAGCGAATCCCTTCCGGCAAATGGCCTGCCAAATGTTGTAAATGCTGATACTGTGGTTTCAGATCTTCAGTGGTGATCTTCATAATGAGTGCAAGCACGGCGCGATTCAAGGGGCATGGAAATTCTCCCGCAAGCCGAATCAGATGACCAGTATACGCATCGATTTCAGTGCGCGCATGATGAACGTGCATATCCGGAGCCATAGAGCAGTAGGTACCACGCAACGATGGGCGGAAAAACACAGCCATCACTGCCGGCAACCAAGGCGTGCGTAAAATTAAAGACACGGTATTTGGATGAAAAGGGCCAATACGGGCAAGGGATATTTTGGCATTTTGAAGAATCGCATAATTCTCTTGCAGCAATGCAAAAAAAAGCAGTTTTGCCAATTTATCGGTCAGCAATTCTCCATTATCCACACCAGCCGCAGCAGCAAGTGGTGATATAGCGGCATTGTACATAAGCTTTGTTGCCTTATAAGGCCGGATATCCGCCACATATTCAACAGGAAATAACTTGGCTTTTCCCAGAGCCAGCACCAATGATATTATCTCAACATGCTCTTCATCTGTAATGGGGCGCCGCTTCCCAATGTGCAGACTGCCAGGCCGGGTGATTCGTGTCATCGGGCGATCACGCTGACATTCCGACACGAAAGAGGCAATACCTTCACACGCATGATTGCGCCGATCAAGTTCCGGGTCAAAACCATTTTGCACCGGAACCAAGAAAGCATCTGCCGATAAGCGGGCCAATATTTCTGGATTATCATAGGTTTTGGTACAAAGCAGAATGAATCCCTCCTCCGGTGGTATCCAGTCATCAAATGAAACGAACGGAACGACTTGTGTCCCTAATGCAACCACCGTCACACCATGCTTTTTACCCTCAGCCACCTTACTGCGGTCACTGTCCACCAGAATCACGACATAACCTTGCTGCGCCAGCGCCCAGCCAAGTGCTGCGCCAATACCCCCTATTCCCAGAATATGAATGGGTTTGTTGATTAAATTTTGCATCGGTCTTTATGTATCCATAAGATTGATAAATATAGCAAAAACATGCAGAATCGAGATGCTAATCTTTAAAGAGATTAGCATACCGTTGCCAAGAAACTCTGACAAATGTCAGATAAATCCTAATGCAGATCACATTAAGATAAATGGTAATCTAAAAACCCAAATCCCGCGATTTATATTTCGAACCCCTTCCAAGAAAAGATTACGATTTCCTGGGGTCGCACAGTGAGGTCACAATCTCCACCGGGTTTTGATACACTTCTCGCCGCTTGTCATATAAAGGAATGGTTGTACCGTTGATGCGATTCTGCGCCAGTGTATCAAGATCGACATCGGCGATAACCACCTGCTCCAAGTTCACTTCTCCTTCTGCCGCAATGCCGTCACGCGAGAACGGAAAATCAGATGGAGTCATGATGCTGGACTGACCATAATTCAGGCCCAGCCCTTCTACCGGCAGGTTGCCTACAGTGCTGGCCACTGCCACATAAACTTGATTCTCGATCGCACGCGCATGAGCGCAGTAGCGCACACGCAGGTAGCCTTGTCGATCATCAGTGGATGAAGGTACGAACAGGATATCTGCACCCGCTTCGCATACCTGACGAGCCAACTCTGGAAACTCAATGTCGTAGCAGATGAGGATGGCGATGGCGCCGTAGTCAGTTTGAAACAGATGCAATTTATTGCCAGCGGCAGTATCCCACTTGTCTTTTTCCCAGCGAGTACGGTGGATTTTGTCCTGGGTAAACATCTCGCCGTTAGGTGTGAACATAAACGCCGTGTTATAAAGCAAGCCATCCCGCAGATTGGGATGGGTGCCAGCAATCAAATAAAAATTATATTTTTTCGCTAACTCAGTCATTAGATCCAGGTAACGCGGCGTATAGTCATGCATGCGGCGCACGGCAGATTTGATATCATTATCGGTATCGAGAAAGGACAACAATTGGCTGGTAAAAATTTCCGGCAGCATGACGAAATTGGGTTTATATTCGGCAGCAGCTTTGAGAGTGAAACGAACCTGGTTTTCAAAACCACCCCAGCCATCGATAGACCTTAACAAATATTGCACTGCAGCGATACGTACTTTCATAAGCTATTTCCTTCAGAAATCAATGTAGGTTTTTTTCTGTTGTAGCGAGGATTGAGCCAGACAATTAACGCGGCATAACCGAGACTCTCTTGGTCCTCTGGAATATACCCGCTGACTATACCGCAGTAATTAAAACCTTCATGTAATTGAAAGCTGAGCACAGGATCATGAATATCGCCCCATATAACTTTCTGCACATAAAGCTCGACCGGCGTCTGATCAACATAATGATGATAGCCTGGCAAGCGACCGCAGGCAATGATACGTTTGAGGTTAAACTTCCGACACAGCCTCCGCCGTCCTTGATAAAGAGCGTGACCGATCCCAGAACCTTGCAGTCGTGGATTGACAAAAACCTCCGCAGCATAGAGCGTCAAACCATGCGGATTATGGGTATCGAAACTGCCGCGCGCAGTGATCTCTTGCCACGTATGTTGCACTTCCCACTCATTCCACGACACTACTAGCGAGCTAGCTGCGCCAACCAACTGACCATTTATCTCTGCCACCAGCTGCCCATGTGGAAACACCTCGAGTTGGTGTCTCAACAAATCTTCACGCCAGGAAGGGATGGTTGGATAGACTCTTTTCTGCAGATCTATAAGTGGCTTGATATCGCAAACACCGGTGTTCCGAATGATGACCTTAGAATTCATTTACGAATAAAACTCTTGATAATTACTCTAGCACAATGTGTTAAATGAAAATATACGAAGAATCAGCATCAAGACCAATTATACGCATGAAAGAAAGCCTTCTCAGACATAGTTTAAGCAATATTTTTGTGCAGCCCCAAAGTTATATGCTAATAACGACAATGATTAGCAATCGATTTCTTTGACGCCTTAAATTGCCAATCATTCATACTTTCATCTTAAGGCATTTCTTAGATTTATTAAGTGCCTGTCCATTCTGCGACGCATTTGTTCACGTCCGATTGACTGCTTTAAACCACCGCCAAAACCGGTAACTTGATCAGTAAAAGTCCGATTAGTATAAAAAATTAATGAGCCACCACGATAGGGTAAACAACCAATAATTAACTGGTTTGAATTATAGGAGTGTCCGACATAAAACTGCCGGGAAAGAATTATCCCGCCGGCATCCTCAGCTAATATGATGCGATGCAGCAGAACTGCCGTTGGGCGATTCTCAACTTGACGATTAATCAAGAAAAATCGTTCTTCAGCATCTGTAGACATGGCTGCAGGATAATTAAGCCAGGTCTGATACAGTTCGGGTAAATGATTGACTAATACTTTGTTGTTTAATATGGCAGCACGCAGTTCTTTACCTGGGTCAGAAACCCTGCCAGCACCGCGATCATACAGCGCGATTCCCTTCAAACCTTCAGTACGATAAATTTGCCATCGATCGAATAAAATCTCTTTGTAAGTCCGCGATATCAAATCAATCTGTGCTGAGTTTATGGTTTGAAGAGTCTTGAATTCCTGAGTGGACAGGTTGAATTTGCTACCCGGTTTGGCCGTCAGAAGATCCGTTTCCTCTTTACGACCCAACTTAAAATATAATTCATTGAAAGTATTCAACGTTGTTTGCGGAGAAATAATGGATTGAGAAATAATTTCAGTATCCACCGATGCCATGCCCCGATTCTTGAGAAATTCGATAACCTTGGCTGGTGTTGACGAAATATAGATAGCAACACCGGCAGCCAATTCTTTTTCGTCATTCTCAGTAATCTGAAAGGAAACAACTTTCCCTTGTTCCAAATTTACGAGGTCTTGCTGCCAAATTCCAAGTTGCTGGATGATATCCTGTATATGCAGGGAACTTGCGGCCTGCACAGAAAAAGTGCAACTTAAGACTAGAACAAGAATTATCTTGCTCCCGATTCCATAATCATGAAATAACTTATATAGGATCCTATTAGGTTTGAGCATATTGCTATAACTACATTATTGTGCACCTGATCATTCTAAAACTGTGAGTTCGATTTCTTCAGGTCGTATTATAAATTATTCATCCCAATAACAGCGCTTTATCAAGTACTGTTATTGGAGGATCTTTATTGAATCTACAGTGGCCAAAATACTGGCAGTAGAAAAACCGTAACCAGAGACACAACTATAGTGAGCGGGATGCCAAGCTTCAAGTAATCGATAAATCGATATCCACCCGGCCCCATTACCAGGGTATTGGCTGGATGTGACACCGGGCTAGCAAGACTGGTTGCGGCAATTGCAACCACCATCATAACAGTTTGCGCGGATACACCCAGCGTTGAACTGAGCGTCAAAGCGATCGGTGCCATGATGAGTACAAGTGCTACGGTTGGCATGATTAGCGCGCCGAGTGTAGTGACAATATAGAGCCCAGCGATAACGACCCACGCCCCGCCAGGACCTAGTAGATCGAGCATGTTTTGAGCTAGCAAAGTGGCTGCGCCGGTATGTTGCATTGCAATGCCAAGTGGCAGCATACCAGCGATCAGAAAGATTGATCGCCACTCAATTGCGCGGTGTGCCTGTTCCATGCTGAGACAGCCGCTCAGCACCATCAAGGTGGCTCCCGCAATAGCTGCAATCGAAATGGGCAGTAATTCCATAATTACCGCAGCAACGACTAGCAACATCAGCGCACCGGCAAGCGGTGCCTTATGTGTGTTGATTGGTTTGACTTGTATCGGATTAAGAATCAATAAATCTTCAATGTCATTAAGTCCGGCCAAACGTACCTTCGGCCCTACAAAGAGCAGCCCATCACCCGATTGCAGTGTCATTGCACGCAGGCTTGATCGGTGCGGTTTTCCTGCACGCCAAATGGCAACCAATTCCACCTGATAATGTTCATCGAACTGCAGATCTTCCACGCGGCGGCCGACAAATTTACTATGTGGATATAACGTTGCTTCGACTAAATCGAGCTCACCTTGCTTGAATACATCCAGATAAGGAGATACATCGTCCAGCCGCTCCAGTTGCTGCAAACCGCGCAACATATCCAAATCACTTTCCCGCCCCTGGATCAGTAATAAATCTCCCGCTTGAATAATCTCTTCTGAGACCGGCGACTCCAACACCTCACCCTCTCGAAAAATGCCGAGCAAACGAAAATCAAAAGCATCCCCTAACTGATTCTCGGCCAATGTAGAGCCAGACAATGGCGTATCGTTCGGCACATGCAATACGAACAAGCGTGCGTCGAGCTGATAGCTTTCCCGCATTTCCTCGGGCGTAACCGGCCCCACAGTGGAAAATTCCGCTACATCATGTAATGCTGCCAGCGCCTGTGGCGTACCCTGCACCAATAAACGATCGTCTGTAGCGATCACCATCTCCGCTAGCCGTGTACGACGCAATAATCCTTCACGTCGAATTGCCAATATATTGACTCCAAAACGCTCGCGAAATGCGCGGTGGCGCAGCGGATTACCAATCAGGGAAGCATTGTCGGCCACCGTCAATTCGGCAAGCTTGTTGTCGACCAACAATCTCTCATGCAGGATTGGTGCCTCGCGCTCAATCTTGAGCGTACTCCAACTGCGTAATCGCTCGAAGTGATCAAAACGACCTTGGGTAAGCAAAATATCACCCGCTTGCAACACAGTATTTGCCCTGGGCAGCACTTCTGTCCGGCCTGCGCGAGTTAGTGCAATGATCACCAAACCTGCAGCCCAGGTCATACCGGAGTCAGCGATCGTCTTGCCAATCAGCAGAGCATCGGTGGGAACCTGCAAAACAAAGTTACGCTCCTGCAATCCGTATTCAGCCTGTAAGTTTCGTTTCTTTTCAATTAACTTCGTGGTATCAGTTGTCGGTAGCAAGTGACGACCCAATAGTGCGACAAAAGCGGTACCAATCAACAAGATTGGCACCCCGATATAGGCAAAATCGAAGAAACCAAATTCTACTTCTCCAGCCTCGCGCAATGCACTACTCACGAGCAAATTCGGAGGAGTTCCGATGAGCGTCATGAGCCCACCGAGCAATGTGCCGTAAGCCAACGGCATCAGCACTCGAGACGGTGCAATTGCGGAACGTCGAGCCACCTCGATTACCACCGGCAGCATTAATACCGCAACAGCAATATTATTCATAAAAGCTGATAGTACGCCTGCTGCGATCATAAAAATTGTAATGATACGTACTTCGCTTCGTCCGCTTACGCGCATCACCAGACCGCCGATTTGATCGGCAATACCGGCACGAGTGAGTCCTTCGCTCATAATGTACATCGCCCATACCGTGATCACCGCCGGATTACTAAAGCCGCTAACTGCCTCCGCTGGCGATACCAGTCCAAAAATCGCCAAGCTTGACAACACCATCAGCGCCACCACATCCATGCGCACCCATTCAGTGACAAAAAGAATGAGGCACGAAAAGAGAATCCCAAGTACCAACACGATCTCAAAAGTCATTCTCGCTCAGCCTCCGGTTTTATTTAACGTTGTCAGTTAGAGTGGCCAAAAGATCAATAGCAGCGGAATACTGACAACGATTACTAATATCTCGAGCGGCAATCCAAGTTGCCAGTAGTCACCAAAGCGAAAACCACCAGGGCCCAGTATGAGGGTATTATTCTGATGCCCAATTGGTGTCAGGAAAGCACAAGAAGCACCGATCGCCACCGCCATTAGAAAAGAGTCGGCATTCACTCCAAGCGCAGTCGCGGTACCAATAGCGATTGGACACATCACGGCTGCAGTGGCTGCATTATTCATTAAATCGGATAGAAACATGGTAATAATCAGAATGAGTGCAAGTCCCATAATGGCATGACCTTGCACAATATTGTCGATCATGAATCGTGCCACCAGATCTGCCATTCCGGTAGATTCTAATACGCCGGCCACGGGAATAAGTGCTCCGAGCAAGACGATTACCGGCCAATCAATTGCGTCATAAACCGCTCGGGGCGCGATGATGTGAAAAACCATTACGCCCAACACGCCGAGAGCAAATGAAATGGCTGCCGGCAACAAACCAAAAGCTGCGCCACCGACTGCGGCAGCCATGATACCGCCGGCAATTAGTGCTTTGCGCTTATCCGGAATATGTAGCTCGCGACTGGCTAATGGCACACAACCGAAATCAGCTGCAAACTCAGCTAATACTTCTGCGGTACCCTGAAGCAACAACAAGTCGCCAGGTTGAATTTTCAGCGTTCTCAACCGCGTCTTAGCACGTGAACCTTCGCGTGATACTGCCAGTAGATTGAGCCCATAGCGGGTGCGTAGCCGCATGTCCGCAGCCGATCGACCTGAGATCGTTGATTCCGGGCGAACCACAAACTCCATCAAAATGATCTCATCACTTTGCGAAGATTCTTCTTCTGCTTCATCTGATTCTAAAGCATCAGCCTTTTTGTCACTCACTTTAATGTCATCATGCCGCGGAGTATGATCCGCCTCACTTTGATCCTTTTCACTATCGTTGTGTTGAGTATCCGCTTCCTCCAGACTTAGCCCAAGATCCGATAGAATGTGCGCCAGAACCTCAGCTTCAGCTTCAATTATCAGGATATCATTAGTCAATATCTTGAACCCAGCTCGAAGCGCAGTGAAATGTGCTTCATTTCGCACTAAACCTACGACTTGTGCGGCATGTCCATCAAGTATAGTTTCAAGCTCGTGCATGACCATCCCGGCAGCTTTACTATCGGTCGACACACGCACTTCAGTGATGTAAGCACCTGTCTCAAAACCTTCCATGCCAGTTTGTTTACGCATGGGAACCAGTCGCCAGCCGACAACTGCTATAAAAACTACTCCACTCAAGGCAACAGCCAAACCAACAGGCGTAAAATCAAACATACCAAAGCTGCCAGCGCCACTCTGGGCACGAAAGCCTGAAACAATCAAGTTGGGTGGTGTTCCAATCATAGTCGTCATGCCGCCGAGAATGGTACCAAAAGCCAATGGCATTAATATTCGTCCGGGAGGCAGTTCAAGACGCTCAGCCAACTGAATCGCCACCGGCATCAAAAGCGCCATTGCTCCAACATTATTCATGAAGCCGGAAAGTGCTGCGCCCAATCCAACCAGAGCCACCAAATTCAACGTCGGACCAGCATTTTTCGGCAAAGTATGGCGGACTAGCACATTGACCGCCCCCGAGGTTTGCAAACTCCGGCTCAGTATCAGAATACAAGCCACACTGATCACCGCTGGGTGGCCGAAACCAGCAAAAGCATCAGCCGCCGCAATCAATCCGGTAAGCACACAAGCAAGCAACGAGGCCACTGCAACCATATCGTGACGCCAACGCCCCCATAAGAACATCGCCATTGTGAACACTAGAATAATAAGAATTATGGTTTGATTAGTGGTCATTTTGTTTCTTTCAATAAATTGTTTAGTCGAGAATCTGCTTGCTTATTACAAACAGGCAGTTAATAGACAGAATAAATTCTCAATATTGAGATTCTCGCATCGTCCATGATGACGCATTGACAATACTTTGATTGATATTCAGTAATAAGTTCTACTCGAGACTGGAAATGATTCTGCTTCAAGAAACCATTTATCACAAGCGTAATTTACACCTGATGACAGAAACCGGAACGGACAGCGGTTTTGTCCGCAAAAAGACTTATGCACGTTCATTTGAATGTTGGAATTCAGTCAGTTGAAAGTTTAATACCCTGTTATGTTTAATCGCCTTTGCGTTAGCGGGCTAGTGTTGGGTTTGGACTCCTTGATCATCAGCATACCTCAAGCCAAAGGTTTCTGGTTTTACCAGACTACATCCTTTTTCAATGCGACAAATTGCCGCAGCATAAAGTGAAGCAGCTTGACTCTGTAATGATTTAATTGGCTCTGTTGCATTTGATTTCATCCAAACTGTGAATTAGCAGAGCTGGTCAATTCTTAGTTAACAGCAGGTAAACTTTCCGGCAATGCAGATAGTTTTTCAACAGCCTGTTAGTTAATATCTTATTCCTGCTAATTTACGCCCTCTTGACTCATCCACCGTTGCCAGTAGCAATAAACCCACAACAAAGAACACCAAGGTACTGAGTAACGCGATGCGTTGATCGCCCGCAAATAGGTAGACCATGCCGCCATACGTCAGCGGACCGATGATCGCTGATAGTTTCGTGGCCAAGCCCCACAGCCCGAAAAACTCCCCTTGCCGTCCAATTGGTGTGAATTGACCCACTAAGGCCCGTCCTGCCGATTGCGCTCCACCGAGTGCGGTACCGATCAAATTGGCCGCGACCCAGAATAACCATTCATCGGTGGCAAGATAAGCGCAGACAATCGCTGCAATCCAGATCAGCAATGTGATGGCAATGCAGCGGCTTGAGCCGATGCGATCTTGCAGGTGACCGAACAAAAAAGCACCGATGGCAGCCGTGACATTAACCACCATAATCAGCACGATGGTGTCTTGCGTCTTGAATCCCATCACTTCTTGCGCATACACCGCCGCCAGCACGATCACGATGTAGATGCCGGCATAATAAACCGTCAATGACAACAAAAAACGGAATAAATCGATATGTAGCCGGGCCTGACGCAAGGTGTCGCCTAAACGACTAAATCCTGCGCGAATGATGTGCCTGCTATCAACAGATTCGGATACGTCCACCCGCTCGCGCAACCAAAGCAAAGTGGGCAATGCCGCAATGCCAAATAATAGTGCGACAATTAAGTTGGTGACCGGAACATAGTGTGCGGCTTCCAGTCCTTGCTTTTCCGCATACGTGACATAGGCCAAACACAGCGCCAGCGTCAGCAAACCACCGAAATAGCCCAGCGCCCAGCCATAGCCGGAAAGCCGTCCCATCGTTTGCGGCGTACTGATTTCCGGCAAAAATGCCGCGATCAGATTTTCGCCACTGGCAAACATGAACGTCGCCAGGATCACTAGTATCACGGCTAAAGCGATATCGCCGGGGCCAGCAAAATACAAAAGCGCAGTAAACACCACGCAACCGATCGTGGTTACCGTCAGGAATCGTTTCTTGGCGCCGGAACAATCCGCGATCGCCCCTACAATTGGCGCGCTCAGCAATACCAGTACGTTGGCGGCCGCCATGGTGAGTGACCACAGCAGCGTCGCGTCGCCACTGCCATGCTCGGCAGCGATCACGCCGACAAAATAGGCATTGAAAATAGCGGTCAGAATAACCGTGGTATAGCCGGAGTTGGCGAAATCGTACATGCACCAGGCAAAACGCTCACGCCGCGTGGCCGGATCGAAATGATGGGGGGTTAATGCCATAGCAAAAGCAGATGAGTCGATAAATGCAGCGTGTTTATTTTCCGGTCATGGTTTCCGGCACCACCCAGGCATCGAACTGTTCCGCCGTCACATAGCCAGTCGCAATCGCCGCAGCCTTCAGGGTAGTGCCTTCACGATGTGCTTTTTTAGCAATTTCAGCGGCCTTGTCGTAGCCGATATGCGGATTCAGCGCGGTCACCAACATCAACGAGTTATGCATCAGCATATCGATGCGTTCCCGATTGGCTTCGATACCCGCCGCGCAATGATCGTTGAAACTGACCATGGCATCCGCCAGCAAGCGCACACTTTGCAGGAAATTATGGATGATCAGCGGTTTCATCACATTCAACTCAAAATTTCCCAACGCACCGCCCATGTTGACTGCGACATCATTCCCCATCACCTGGCAACACACCATGGTCATGGCTTCCGATTGCGTCGGGTTGACTTTTCCCGGCATGATGGAACTGCCCGGTTCGTTTTCAGGAATGCGCAATTCGCCGATGCCACAGCGTGGCCCAGAAGCCAGCCAGCGGATATCATTGGCGATTTTCATCAATGACGCGGCCAGCGTCTTTAATGCGCCATGAGCATGCACCAAGGCATCGTTGCTGGCCAAGGCCTCGAATTTGTTCGGTGCGGTCACAAACGGCAAGTCGGTCAAACGCGACAATTCCGCCACCACGCGCACCGCAAACTCCGGATGCGCATTCAAACCAGTACCGACCGCCGTGCCGCCCAAGGCCAGCTCGCACACATGCGCCATCGCGGCTTCGACATGACGTAGACCATGATCCAATTGCGCCACGTAACCGGAAAACTCCTGCCCCAGCGTCAACGGCGTGGCGTCCTGTAAATGCGTGCGGCCTATTTTGACAATGCTGCCGAATGCTTCGGACTTAGCCGCCAACGTGCCGCGCAATTGCTGCATGGCGGGAATCAGCCGCTGCTGCATTTCCTGCACCGCGGCGACGTGCATCGCAGTCGGGAACACATCGTTGGACGACTGCCCTTTATTGACATCGTCATTCGGATGCACGATCCGGTTGGCACCGCGCTCGCCGCCGAGAATTTCCGAAGCCCGGTTCGCCAGTACTTCGTTGACATTCATGTTGGTCTGCGTACCGGAACCGGTTTGCCATACCACCAGCGGAAACTGATCGTCAAAATGACCGGCAGAGACTTCGTCGGCAGCCTCGATGATCGCCGCGGCACTGGCAGCGCTAAGCAACCCAAGATCATGGTTGACCTTGGCGGCGGCGCGCTTGACCCTAGTCAGTGCATGAATCAGCTCCACCGGCATGCGCTCATTGGAAATCTTGAAATTCTGCAATGAGCGTTGCGTTTGCGCTCCCCACAAAGCCGCAGCAGGCACCTGCACCACGCCCATCGTATCGCGTTCTTCACGGGTTTGCATGAGTACTTACCTCGTCAATTTGGATAAATTTGAGTATTAGTTTACTAGGATTCCCATTTGACATTTCATTCATTGCATATATATAACGCCCAAGTTAATCGGTGCCGGAGCACAAAGCGCGGAGGGCACCAACATCGACCATTAGAATCGCGAAGCGATGACCCATGTTGGTGTCCGCGTTGAAACGCCAATTTGCCCCTGAGTCAAGATGGTGGAATGCTGCCGGTGTCATCATTTTCTTGAGGAGGAGCAAAACGACTACGCATAAGGACTGTTCCCGACTGAGCGAAGCGCGTACATCGATCAATTAGGTTGTAGTCAAATAGCTTTGGGTCACCTCCGCTGCATTTCAGGATAGTGATTAATTCTTGCAAATCCAGAACATGAAAAAAATCGCCTGTATCAACCATCGCTTGCATGAGTTGCTGTTCGACTTCTTGCCAATCGCCGTCGTACATTAGTTCGGACAATAAAACAATGCAGTGAAACGGTTGCTCCAGATTGATTGATAATGATTTTCCGTCTTTATCCGTTATTGAATCGCCTCTCTTTGCTGCCTTGGCGGCGCCGACAAGTTGCGTAATGGCTTTTTTGGTCTGCTTTTGTACGCCTTTTGTTCGCCTTGTTTGCTCTCTGAAAATGCTAGATTGAAGAATTGATAGGTCTTTTGCTTCTATTAAAAATGAGCCGTACTCATGAAAAGCTAATACATCCGTTAGTTCTCTATCTTTTTCGCCGACCTTTATTTGCGGCGACATGTGAAGGGTCAAAGGGAACACAGACTCCAAAGAGGCCCAAGTGGCACGCTCAAGAACAACGCCTTCATTTGGGTCGTTGATCTTTACCGTTTGTTTATCATTCACGCCAATAAACGAGATGTGGTTCGCGTGCCATTTCTCAAATGTGACAGGTACTTCTGTAAAGTCGATAAGTGCGACGCCATTTGCCCCCTGAGTTCTATCGGTGCTGTAGCAAAAACAGTCCAGCGCATATGATGCAGCTTTATTGAAGGGTCCAATGTAGAAGTTTGAGCTTGATAGAAATTCTCTTATTTTTTGCGCATCCGCTTCAGCCAACATGACATTGCTCCAAGCCACGTTCACGTCCAATTCGTTAAACAAAAATATTGGAACGTTGCGGAGGTCGAGTATTCTGTTCAATGCCGGAACATCTTCTTCGTGAAGTTCTACGCCGCAAACAAACAGGGGATGATTTGGAATGTCATGAATTCTGGCTCCAGCGCACAAGAAGTTGTTCTGGGTGCCAAAAATTAAGGACATGGGGCAGCCTGCGACCAGTGCTTTTAGGCTCGCGTTAGTACTTTTTAGGAGCAGTGCGACATCCCCATTCCCAACGGTCGGAACAAACCAGATGCTTGCGACCTCAGATCGCATCTCCTTGTATACGCGAGCGCTTGGGATGTGCATATGAAAGGGCTAACGTAATATATACATCAAAAAATTTCGCATAAATTGATTGCACCGGCTGCTGCAACCATCAATCCCAACTCAACGCACCACCCGTTTGATACTCGGTCACGCGCGTTTCAAAGAAATTCTTTTCTTTTTTGAGATCCATCATTTCAGACATCCACGGGAACGGGTTATTGGCATTGGGATACAGCGTATCCAAACCAATTTGCTGGCAACGGCGATTGGCGATATAGCGTAAATACTCCTTGAACATCGGCGCGTTCATTCCCAATACGCCACGCGGCATCGTGTCTTCCGCATAACGGTATTCCAACGCCACGGCTTTTTGCATCAGCCCGGCAATCTCTTCGCGGAATGCTTTGGTCCATAGGTGTGGATTTTCCATTTTGATTTGGTTGATCACGTCGATACCGAAATTGCAATGCATCGATTCATCGCGCAAAATATACTGATATTGCTCGGCCGATCCGGTCATTTTATTTTGCCGCCCCAGCGCCAGAATCTGCGTGAAGCCCACATAAAAAAACAAGCCTTCCATAATGCAGGCAAACACGATCAGGCTTCTGAGCAACTGCTGATCCGTTTCCAAGGTGCCGGTCTTGAAGTGTGGATTAGTCAGCGTATCAATAAATGGAATCAGAAATTCGTCTTTGTCGCGAATCGAAGATACTTCATGATAGGCGTTAAAGATTTCACCTTCATCCAGGCCCAATGACTCAACGATATATTGATACGCATGGGTGTGGATGGCTTCTTCAAACGCCTGGCGCAGCAGATATTGGCGGCATTCGGGATTGGTAATGTGACGGTATGTTCCCAATACGATATTGTTGGCCGCCAGTGAATCGGCCGTAACAAAAAAACCCAGGTTACGCTTGACCAGGCGGCGCTCATCTTCGGTCAGGCCGTTGGGATCTCGCCACAACGCAATATCCCGGCTCATGCTGATTTCTTGCGGCATCCAATGATTGGCACAGGCGCCGAGATATTTATCCCAGGCCCATTTATATTTGAACGGCACCAATTGATTCACGTCCGCATTGCAATTAATGATTTGCTTATCTTCCACCGCAATGCGGCGATTGGCGCTGCCGGCAATGGCTTGCTCATCCGTGGCATCACTGGCTGCCACAGTGTGAGAATCCTTAAACAGTCCTTGTAGTGGTCCATCCAAACCTGGAATTGATGGCATTTCAGCTTTGGTTGATTCGTCTTCAAATGTCAGCATAATTGACTCCTTTCTCTTGATCTTTTTAGATTATTGACACGATTCGCAGCTTTCGTCATCGATCGCGCAATATTTAATTTCAACCGTGGATACTTCCACCGCCGCCTTAACCACCCCGCCATCGGCAGGCACGGCATTCAGCGAACCTGCACGCACGGTCGATTTCTCCGCTGCGGTGGCACCCATCGAGCGCAAATAATAGGTAGTTTTCAGACCGCGCAGCCATGCCAATTTATAGGTTTCATCCAATTTCTTGCCGGACACGCCTCCCATATAAATATTCAGCGATTGCGACTGGTCGATCCATTTCTGCCGCCGCGCGCCCGCTTCAATCAGCCACAGCGGATCCATCTCAAATGCGGTCGCGTACAGGGTGCGAATATTTTCTGGAATACGGTCGATTTTACTGATCGCGCCGTCAAAATATTTCAAGTCGGAGAGCATGACTTCATCCCATAGATTGAGCTTCTTCAGATCGTTAACCAGTGATCGATTGGCAATCGTGAATTCGCCGGATAGATTCGACTTAACGTACAGATTCTGATAAGTCGGCTCGATACTCGCAGAAACGCCCACAATGTTAGATATCGTCGCAGTGGGTGCGATCGCCAGGCAGTTGGAATTGCGCATGCCATGCAGTTTGATGCGCTGCCGCAATGCATCCCAATCCAGCGTCGCCGAAAGATCCGCTTCGACATAGCCGCCGCGTTCCTGTTGCAAGACTGTCAGCGTATCGTGCGGGAGAATGCCGCGATCCCACAAGCTGCCTTGATAACTGCTGTAACAACCGCGTTCCTGCGCTAATTCAGTCGAAGCCCAGTAAGCCTGATAAGCCACCGCTTCCATGGAACGGTCGGCAAATTCCACCGCCTCTTGCGAACTATAGGGAATACCTAGTTGATGCAGGCAATCCTGGAATCCCATGATGCCCAATCCAACCGGGCGATGCTTCAAGTTAGCATTGCGCGCTTTGGCGACGGCGTAGAAATTGATGTCGATGACATTATCCAGCATGCGCATGGCGACATGAACGGTGCGTTTCAGTTTGTCCATATCCAGCGCGCCATCCTTCAAATGCGCGACCAAATTGACCGAACCCAGATTGCAAACGGCAATCTCCTTATCGTTGGTATTCAGCGTGATTTCCGTGCACAAATTAGAGCTGTGCACCACGCCGACATGGTTCTGCGGTGAACGGATATTGCAAGGATCCTTAAAGGTAATCCACGGGTGTCCGGTTTCAAACAACATGCTCAGCATTTTGCGCCACAATTGCACCGCCGGAATTTTTTTGAACAACTCCAGTTCGCCCCGCTCAATCTTGGTTTCGTAATCTAAATACGCTTGTTCAAATTGCCGGCCAAATTTTTCATGTAAATCCGGAACATCCGAAGGTGAGAATAAGGTCCAGTCACCGCCTTCGATGACACGTTTCATAAACAAATCGGGAATCCAGGTGGCGGTATTCATGTCGTGCGTGCGACGACGATCGTCACCGGTATTTTTACGCAGCTCGAGAAATTCCTCGATATCCAGATGCCAGCATTCCAGATAGGCGCAAACCGCGCCTTTGCGCTTGCCGCCTTGATTAACCGCGACAGCGGTATCTGACACCACTTTCAGGAAAGGCACCACGCCCTGCGATTTACCATTGGTGCCTTTGATCCGTGCGCCCATGGCGCGCACCGCTGTCCAGTCATTGCCCAATCCACCCGCATACTTGGCCAGTAACGCATTTTCCTTGATGGATTCATAAATGCCATCCAGATCATCCGGCACTGTGGTCAGGTAGCAGGATGATAATTGCGAGCGGCAGGTGCCGGAATTAAACAATGTCGGTGTCGAGCTCATGAAGTCAAAACTCGACAGCACATGATAGAATTCAATCGCACGCGCTTCCCGGTCAATTTCATTCAACGCCAACCCCATCGCCACGCGCATAAAAAACGCTTGCGGCAATTCGATGCGTTGTTCTTTGATATGCAGAAAATAGCGGTCATACAAAGTTTGCAATCCCAGATAATCAAACTGCAGGTCGCGATCCGCATCCAGCGCTTCGCTCAAACGCGCCAAATCAAATTGCGCCAGGCGCTGATCCAGCAGGTCGGCTTCAATACCGCGCTTGATGAAAGCCGGGAAATACTCTTTATATTGCGACGCCATCATCTGCTGCGAAACCTCTGCGCCAAGCACTTCATGACATATATTATTCAACAACAGACGTGCCGTGACATAACTGTAAGCCGGGTCTTTCTCGAACAACACGCGCGCCGACAAAATCACGGATTTTCTGACTTCTTCAATAGGCACGCCGTCGTACAAATCCTTTAATGTGGCTTTCAGAATCAATGAAGGATCAACGGTATTTCCCAATCCTGCGCAGGAAGACTCAATCAATGCAGACAATTTAGCCACGTCCAGTGGCATTCTTTGCCCGTTATCCATCACATACAACACTTCAGCCGCGGTCTCTGCGGTTGATTTTTGCTTCAGCTTAGCTCTTTCCCGCGCACGTTCTTCGCGATACAGCACATAAGCGCGCGCCACATCGTGTTCGCCGGAGCGCATTAAAGCCAATTCAACTTGATCCTGGATATCTTCAATATGAAAAGTACCGCTATCGGGCTGCCGGCGCAGTAAGGCATTCACCACATCCTGAGTTAGGCTGACCACTACTTCGCGCACCCTGACCGATGCAGCACCCTGACCGCCATCGACTGCGATAAAAGCTTTCGTCAAAGCCACCGAGATCTTACCGGGCTCAAACGTGACCACGGCACCATTACGGCGAATAACTCTATGTTGGGAAAAGCGGGAATTTTGTGTCGGCGTATCGTTAAAACTTGAAGTTCCGGATACAGGCTTGAGGTTGGTATGTTCTGTCGCAAGTTGCATTGATGATTCCTCCTGACTGAATATTCATCAAAGAAAATACAAATTTCCATGTATTCAATGAAATAGTATGATTCTCATAAAACCACTACATATAGTGGTTAAAGACAATTACCACAGCACCGATAGTACACCACAAATTATTTTATTGCTGCAAATTTTTTTATTATTTGTCAGAATAAAAAATAATTTGTGGCAATTTTTATTTAAGATTGAATCCGATCAGGGAGTTGGAGAAAGTTGTTTTATACACAACAGACACGACATACGAGCTATGATTATTTCTGGTGTATGACAAGTGAGGAGAAAGCGGTGTAGCCTG